>JALFNN010000059.1 GCA_022774325.1 bacterium
CTTCCGATGCCGGAAGACAGCGGGCTCCCATTTGCCTGTCCTACGGGAACAGAAGGACATTGTTGTGGACACGATCTTCATGCGGCAATGCTTCTTACTGCAGCAAGATTGTTAAAAGAGAATGAGGACGCTCTGGAAGGAACTGTTAAATTCATGTTCCAGCCGGGAGAGGAGAATTTCACGGGAGCAAACAACATGGTTGAGAACGGAATTCTGGAGAATCCGAAACCGGATATCGCGATGGCTTATCATGTCGGTCCTGGAAAGATTCCGATGGGAACTTATATGTATAATGACAGTGGTAAGGCTATTATGTTCTCCATGGACGGATTTGAGATTCATATCAAGGGACGCGGTTCACACGGAGCATATCCACATATGTCTATTGACCCGATCAACATCGGTGTGCATGTGCACCTTGCACTGCAGGAACTGATTGCACGAGAGAGCAATCCGAATGATGCTTGTGTCCTGACGATTGGACAGTTTCAGGCCGGTTCCGCTCCGAACATTATTCCGGAGAGTGCGGTACTGAGCGGTACGATCCGTACCAATAGTCCGGATGCCCGTAATCTGCTGCTGAAACGTATGAAAGAAGTGAGCGAACGTACGGCAGAAGTTTACGGCGGTACAGCAGAAGTAGTTATGACCGGCGGAGTCGGCCCGCTGATCAGCGATGCTGCTCTGACAAAGGAAATGGTAGGCTACATGAATGAGCTGCCAATCCCCGGACTTATGGGTTATCCGGGAATTACCGCCAGCGCTTCAGAGGATTTCGCTGTAGTTGCAGAGCAGATCCCGAGCGTATTTATGTATATATCCGCAGGATTTCTGGATGAAAGAGGAGCAGTTTCCGCTCACAATCCGAAGGTGTTGTTTAATGAAGACGTGCTTCCGATCGGATCAGCCTGCCTGGCTCACTGTGCAACTGAGTGGCTGAAGAATAATAAGTAGTCTTTAGCCTAAAAAGAAACGAAAATACAACAGAAAAAAGGAACGGCTTTCACACCACGCTGTTAAGTAGATGACATTGAGGAACAAGGCCGTTCCTCTTTTTGTGCGTAAATGTTTCTTCGCGCGAATGTGCATGTATTGATCGGACGCTAGACTGGTTTTGTCGGCAGAAGAAAAATGTTGGAAAGAACATTGACCATACAAAACATGAATGATATTGTGAATATAGTTTGAGATAATATATTGTCAAAGATCAAAAAAGGAAAGGTTAAGCTGAAATTTGCAAATGAACAGAGAATTTATTCAAGTATTGAATGCCTATGAAAATAATTTGAAACATATTTCGATAGATATCCCGAAATATAAGATGACGGTGTTCACCGGTGTTTCAGGTTCAGGGAAATCTTCTTTGGTATTGGATACGATCGCAGCCCAGTCCAGACGGGAGTTGAATGATACATTCCCGGGATTTGTCCAGAATTATCTGCCCAAATACGGGCGGCCGCATGTGGAACGAATCGATAATCTTCCGGTCGCGATCGTGATCGATCAGAAAAAACCGGCACCTAATATGCGCTCTACAGTCGGAACGTATACAGACACTTATACACTTTTGAGACTTCTTTTTTCAAGAGTGGGAGAACCGTTTGTCGGCTATTCGGATACATTTTCATTCAATCATCCGCAGGGAAGCTGTCCGCGATGCGATGGAATCGGTGAGATTACGGAACTGGATGTACACAAGCTGGTCGATTTTGATAAATGTCTGAATGATCCCGGAGTGATTAATTATGTCGCATTTGAGCCGGGACAGTGGCGATGGATCCGATATGCCAACAGTGGGCTGTTTGACCTGAATAAAAAGATAAAAGATTATTCGGAAGAAGAATTGGAACTGTTTCTGTATTCGCCGCAGATTCGTTTGAAAAACCCACCGGAAGGATGGCCGAAGACGGCAAAGTATGAAGGCCTGGTTCACAGAATGTACCGCAGTGTTCTGAATTCAGAGGAAGGAAAACTGCACAAACAGATCCTGGGTCCCATGACGCACCGCGGAGTATGTCCGGATTGCGGAGGTACCCGCCTGAATCCGAAGGTGCTTTCATGCCGGATAAACGGGAAAAATATTGCCGAAGTGACTGCGATGTCGCTTAAAGAACTGAGCGTATGGTTGAATGAAATAGAGTCACCGTTGGCGGAGGATATTAAGCGAACACTCTCTGCCAGAATCCAGGCGCTAATTGATATTGGACTTGATTATCTGACACTGGCGAGGGGACTCGGAACCCTGTCAGGTGGAGAAGCACAGCGATGCAAGATTGCCAAATACATGAATTCATCTCTTACGGATCTGCTGTATATTCTGGATGAACCGAGCGTAGGCCTCCACAGTCATGATATCGACCGGCTTCTGCGGGCGGTGGAAAAGTTACGGGATGCAGGCAATACCGTTCTGATGGTGGAGCACCATAAGGAAATGATCCGGGCAGCGGATCATATCGTTGACATTGGCCCCGGGGCAGGTGCGTCCGGAGGAAATATCCTGTTTCAGGGAAGCTATGCGGAACTTGTGAAAAGCAATACCCGGACAGGGGAAATGCTTCGCAGAAAAAGTGGTTTGAAAACATGTGTCAGAATACCAAAGACCTGGTATGAACTTCAAAATGTGACATACCATAATCTAAAGGATATTTCCGTAAAAATACCGTTGGGCGTGATGACTGTGATCGCAGGAGTTGCCGGATCAGGAAAGAGCTCACTGATGGAACATTTTGCAGAGACATGCCCTGAAAAACCGATTTATATCAGTCAGAAAAACATTGGAATCAGTCTGCGGTCCACTCCTGCAACATACCTTGGAGCGGCAGATGAAATCCGGAAGATTTTTGCCGGAAAATGTGGCGTCAGTGCCGGACTTTTCTCGTTTAATGGAAAAGGGAAATGTCCGGTATGCAAAGGAAAAGGAGTGGTCGTCTCGGATATGGCTTTTATGGATTCCATCGAAACAGTATGTGAAGCATGCGGTGGTCTCCGATATTCCAAAGAGGTGCTGGAATATGAGGTAGACGGATATAACATTGCCCAAGTCATGGATTTTACTGTAAGTAAAGCAGAAGAATGGTTTGCCGGAACAGAGGTGGCAAAAATGCTGCATCCGCTGACGAGGGTGGGACTCTCCTATCTTCATCTGAATCAGTCCCTGTCCACATTATCCGGTGGAGAACTTCAGCGGCTGAAGCTAGCATCGTATCTGAACAGCAGTGGAAAGATTTTTGTTCTGGACGAGCCTACCGACGGACTGCACATGGAAGACATTTGTAACATTTTGGAATTGTTTGATGAAATGGTGGATGCCGGGAACTCCCTTTTCCTGATCGAACATAATCTGGAAGTCATAAAAGGATGTGATTATCTGATCGAGCTGGGGCCGGGCGGAGGAAATGAAGGAGGAAATCTGTTGTTTGCAGGTACGCCGGAAGAACTTGTAACAAGTGAAAAATCTGTAACGGCGCCGTATCTCAAAGAAGACTTATAGAATGCATAGATTTTTGTGCAAAAGACGCAGTTGTGTGTGAATTAAAATCATGTTACGATAAGTGGTGTAATAGATAATATGTGACTTAAAGGCTATGCCACGTCCACATAGCATATGGAAAAGCAGGGCAAGAGAAGAATAACAGTAGGAGGAACAGGATGCGCAAAACGAAAATCATTTGTACTTTAGGACCATCAACCGATAAAGAAGGGGTACTGGAGACACTGATTCAGGAAGGGATGGATGTTGCCAGATTTAACTTTTCTCACGGAAGTCATCGGGAACAGAAGGAGCGTCTGATCAAACTTCAGGAGATCCGGGAACGGCTCGGAAGACCGGTTGCCGCTCTTCTGGATACGAAGGGACCGGAGATCCGGATCCGTACTTTTAAAGAAGGAAAGGTTGAACTGGTCGAAGGACAGGAATTTACACTGACATCGGAAGACATTGAAGGAACAAACGAAAAGGTATCCGTAACCTACGAAGATTTATATAAAGACTTAAAGCCGGGAGACAGTGTGCTGATCGACGATGGTCTGATCGGTCTGGAAGTCGTAAGTATTGAAGGAAAAGAAATCCACTGTGTTGTAAAAAACGGGGGAATGGTTTCAGACCGTAAAGGCGTGAACCTTCCGGGAGTGGATGTGAATATGCCGTTTATCAGCCCGAAGGATAAAGAAGATATTCTTTTTGGAATTCGAGAAGGATTTGATTTCATTGCAGCTTCTTTTACACGTACAGCAGAAGATGTGGCGGAGATTCGTAAGATTTTATATGAGAACGGTGGAGCTGATATCGGAATCATTGCAAAGATCGAGAACCAGCAGGGCGTGAATAATATCGATCGAATCATCGAAGCTGCCGATGGAATCATGATTGCCAGAGGTGACATGGGTGTAGAGATCCCGCTGGAAGACGTTCCTGTCATCCAGAAGGAAATCATTGCCAAAGTTTACAATGCGGGGAAACAGGTTATCACGGCAACTCAGATGCTGGATTCCATGATAAAAAATCCACGTCCAACTCGTGCGGAGACGACGGACGTGGCAAATGCGATTTACCAGGGAACCAGCGCAATCATGCTGTCCGGAGAAACTGCAGCGGGAAAATATCCGGTGGAGGCACTGAAAACAATGGTTCGTATCGCTGTGCGAACCGAAAGTGACATCCCATATAATGAACTGTTCAGTGTCCGGAAAAAAGAAGAAAAGAAAGATATGACGACGGCGATTTCCCATGCAACCTGTATGACGGCCATTGATATGGACGCCAAGGCCATCATTACCGTGACCAAGTCCGGCCATACTGCGAGAATGGTGTCCAGATTCCGACCGGGATGTCCGATCGTGGGATGTACTTCCGATATGCGTACCTGCCGGAAATTAAATCTGTCTTGGGGTATTTCACCGATTTTGATCAAAGAAGAGTACAGCATGGAGATTTTATTCCTTCATGCGACAGAAGCAGCTGAACGAGAGGGATTTGTACAGGAAGGAGATGTGGCGATCCTGACTGCCGGTGTTCCGGTAGGGCGCCCAGGAAAAACGAATCTGATTAAAGCGGCGATTGTCGGAGAGTATTAGGAGGAAAATAAAGTGTTATCGAATCAGATTTTACAGAGAACGATTCATGAAATCGGGGATATTGTGGAATGTAGTTGTTCCATTTGGAATATGGATGCTGCCATGCTGGCCGCAGTCGGAGCGAAGAAGGGCTGGATCCAGCACGCAGTAGAAGCGTTTATCTCGGAGGTTCAGGAGGTGGGCTGTACGGCAGAACTTGTGACAGATGAGATTGCGGTCTTCCCGGTTTGTGATGAACTGGAGCCGATCTATATTTTTGTGATCGAGCATGAAGACAAACTGAACGGAAGGGTCAGTGGAAAACTCTGTGTGAGTCAGCTGGAAGGCCTGATCCGCATGAACAAGGAGCGGATGGATAAGAACCGTTTCATGCAGAATCTGATTCTGGATAATCTTCTTCTGGTCGATATTTACAATCAGGCAAAGAAATTGTCCATTCCGGTGGAAAAGCGCAGAGTAGTCATTCTGATCGAACCAAAGAATCCGGAGGATACCATCGTCCTCGAGATGGTGAAAGGCATCTATACTTCGGGAACCGGTGATTATGTAACGGCGGTCGATGAAGGACATGTAATCCTGATCAAGGCGCTGGATGAAACAGACAGCACAAGAGAGATCCAGCACAATGCGAAGATGCTGGTCGATATGATCAATACAGAAGCAATGGTAAATGTCCGAGTGGCTTACGGTACCATTGTGGAGGAACTGAAGGATGTTTCCCAGTCTTATAAAGAGGCGCAGATGGCATTGGATGTCGGAAGGATTTTCTATCCGGAAAAAAATATTCTCGCCTACAAGGAACTGGGAATCGGTCGTCTGATCCATCAGCTTCCGCTGTCACTTTGTGACATGTTTCTGGAGGAAGTATTTGCTGGAAAAGCAGTGGATCAGTTTGAAGAAGAAACCTTGTCTACCGTAGACAAATTTTTTGAAAATAACCTGAATATTTCGGAGACGGCAAGGCAGCTCTTCGTACACCGCAATACATTGGTGTACCGTCTGGAGAAGATTCAAAAACAGACAGGGCTGGATGTCAGAGTATTTGAAGATGCACTTACATTTAAAATTGCATTAATGGTTGCTGACCATGTGAAATTTGTCCGCTCAAAGGAATAACAGGTTCAGATAAATACAGCATAAAAGAAAAGGAGTGTTGACAATGGTGAAATTGTATGATGGTGGTGCGTATCTTGTAAATGGTATGGAAATTATTCCGGACGCACCGGATGCTTTGGAGGCAGTAAAAAGTAAGACAGGAACTCAGATCACGAAGCAGGAAGCTGCACAGCAGACCATGGCGTATGGAATACTGAAGGCACACAATACTTCCGGAAATATGGAACGGCTTCAGATTAAGTTTGACAAGCTGACTTCCCACGATATTACATTTGTCGGAATCATTCAGACGGCGCGTGCTTCCGGCCTTGAGAAATTCCCGATTCCGTATGTTCTGACGAACTGCCATAACAGCCTGTGTGCGGTTGGAGGAACGATTAATGAAGATGACCATATGTTT
Organism: bacterium; assembly: GCA_022774325.1. Classification (GTDB taxonomy): domain Bacteria; phylum Bacillota; class Clostridia; order Lachnospirales; family Lachnospiraceae; genus Allocoprococcus. The sequence goes on from JALFNN010000059.1 coordinate 6,590, forward strand.
GGCCTTACCTGCGCAAAGAAATACGGCGGTGTCTACGTTCCGCCTCATCAGGCCGTCATCCATCAGTATGCAAGGGAAATGCTTGCAGGCGGCGGTAAGATGATTCTTGGTTCAGACAGTCATACCCGCTACGGAGCGCTTGGTACGATGGCGATGGGCGAAGGCGGACCGGAGCTGGTAAAACAGCTGCTGAATAAGACCTATGATATCAAAATGCCGGGTGTTGTGGCGATTTATCTTGACGGGGAACCGATCAAAGGCGTAGGACCGCAGGATGTTGCACTTGCAATCATCGGCGCGACATTCGGAAATGGCTATGTTAATAATAAAGTGATGGAATTTGTGGGACCCGGAGTTAGCAAACTGAGTGCAGATTTCCGTATCGGAATCGATGTCATGACTACAGAGACCACTTGTCTGTCCTCAATCTGGAGAACCGACGAGAAGATCAAAGAATTCTACGATATTCATGGAAGAGTCGGAGAATACAAAGAACTGAACCCGGGAGCAGTGACCTACTATGACGGACTGGTTTATGTGAATCTGAGCGAAATCCGTCCGATGATCGCGATGCCGTTCCATCCATCCAATGTATATACCATTGATGAGGTCAATGCAAATCTTGCAGACGTGCTTCATGATGTAGAACAGAGAGCCCTTGTAAGTCTTGATGGTGCAGTGGATTATTCACTGCAGAGCAAAGTGGTAGACGGAAAGCTCTATGTAGATCAGGGTATTATTGCAGGATGCGCGGGCGGCGGTTTTGAAAATATCTGCGCTGCAGCAGATATCATCAAAGGAAAATATATTGGTTCTGATGAATTTACATTCAGTGTTTACCCTGCAAGTACACCAATTTACATGGAACTTGTGAAAAATGGAGCAGTTGCGACACTGATGGAAGCAGGAACGATCGTGAAGACCGCATTCTGTGGACCATGTTTCGGCGCAGGAGATACACCTGCCAATAATGCATTCTCCATCCGACACTCTACCAGAAACTTCCCGAACCGTGAAGGAAGCAAGCTGCAGAGCGGACAGATCGCATCCGTAGCACTGATGGATGCACGTTCCATTGCGGCAACCGCAGCAAATAAAGGATTCCTGACACCGGCTACCGCGATGGATGTAGAATATAAGAATCCGACCTATCATTTTGATAAAAACATTTATGCAAACCGTGTATTTGACAGTCACGGCGTTGCAGATCCGTCTGTGGAAATCAAATTCGGCCCGAATATCAAGGACTGGCCGGCGATGAGTGCTCTTCCGGAAAATCTGCTTCTCAAAGTGGTTTCTGAAATTCACGATCCGGTAACGACAACAGACGAACTGATTCCATCCGGAGAGACATCTTCTTACCGTTCTAATCCGCTTGGACTTGCAGAATTTGCACTTTCCAGAAAGGATCCGGCTTATGTAGGAAGGGCAAAAGAAGTTCAGAAGGCACAGAAAGCGATTGAAGCAGGAACCTGCCCGCTGGATGTACTTCCGGAAATGAAGTCTGTTATGGAGAAGGTAAATGTAAAATTCCCGGAGGCAGGCAGAGGAAATCTGGGTGTAGGAAGTACGATTTTTGCTGTAAAACCTGGAGACGGTTCCGCGCGTGAACAGGCGGCATCCTGTCAGAAAGTGCTTGGTGGCTGGGCAAATATCGCCAACGAATATGCTACCAAGAGATACCGCTCAAATCTGATCAACTGGGGTATGCTTCCGTTTATCACAGAAGAAGATCATACCGCACTTTCCTTCAAGAATGGCGATTACATCTTCGTACCAGATGTCAGAAAAGCTGTCGAAGAGAAAGCAGCAGTGATCAAGGCGTATGTTGTCGGTGATGAGTTGAAAGAAATCGAACTGAAGTTAGGAGATCTGACGGATGTAGAAAGAGAGATCATCCTGAAAGGATGTCTGATCAATTACTATAGAGGGTAATACAACTAAAATATAAAGTGAGAGAAGCATTCCATTTATCGGGGTGCTTCTTTTTTCGAAAAAATTTATTTTTCTTGCAACACTTGCCCCTTTTATTTACTCTAATAAATAGAAGTCGACTTTCAAGGGAGGAGGGAGCAGCGGTGATTGATGCGAAGCAATTCACTGAATTATATAAATTAGTTTACAAAGATATGTATCGTTTTGCATTGTGTATGATGAAGAATTCACATGATGCAGAAGATGCAGTCAGCGAATCTGTACTTCTGGCATATGAAAACGTACATAAGCTGCGGAAAGAAGAGGCATTTCGCTCGTGGATTTTCCAAATTCTTGCCAATGTATGTAAAAAGAAATTAAAGGCAAAAGAACGTACCGAAGTGCCGATTGAGGAAGAACATGCATCGGAAGATTTTACCGATCAGATAACAGAAGACGTGAGAAAAGCTTTTTTTATACTCTCGGAAGAAGAGCAGTTTATTGTGGCACTTTCCGTTTTTGCCGGATATAACAGTGCAGAAATCGGAAAAATGTATAAACTGAATTCCAGTACGGTGCGATCCAAGAGGAAGAGAGCGCTGGAAAAGATGAGAATCGTATTATGCGGCCCGCCCGACAACAAAGACTGCGTGAAGGCATAAGAATAATAATCGAAGGGAGAAGGCATTATGACAAGACAGGAAAAAGAAATTCTTGATAAAATCAACGATGCGACGAAGGATATAGAAGTTCCGGAAAGCCTGCAGCCGGAGAATATACAAAAACTTTTGGAGAAAAAGAAGGTAAAGAGGTGGAAACGATCTTATACTTATGGACTTGCCGCAGCGAGCGTGGCACTGGTTCTGCTGGCAGGAGCAGTGGTTCATTCCCTGAGTGGATCTGAAAATGGTTTGGGAATCGTTACATCAGGAGAAAGTGCGAGAAAAAACAGTAAAGGAGAATTCCGGATCAATACTGAGATCGCATCGGCGGAAGATTACGATCAAGTGTATGAATATCTGGAGAGTTATAACACAGCTTTAAGAGAAGAAAATGGAAGGTATGATGCTGGTTTCGGTGACGGTGCCGCATGGTATGGTGCGGTCGAGAAATCGAGCAGTACGGACAGTGCAGCCAGTATGGAATCCGACAGGGCGATGCCGGGAGAAGGATACTCCGATACGAATGTGCGGACAGAAGGAGTCGGAGAAGCAGATATTGTCAAGACAGACGGAACCTATCTCTACGCTCTGAAGGACAACGCCATGGAAATAGCGATCGTTGATACCCGGAACGAACAGATGAAAATTGCCGGAACGATAAAAGCGAGAGAAAATACGCAGATCAGTGAGTTCTACGTTGACGGGAATCAGCTTTTTGTACTCGGTAATACTTACGATGTGATAATCGACACAGATGAGACGTTTTACGATACAGAAAAGGCCTATCTGGATACGTATGATATTTCTGATGTAAGCAATCCCAAGCTGAAAGCGAGCCTGGAACAGAGCGGAAGGTATCATAGTTCCAGGTATGTAGATGGCTATCTGTATATCTTCAGTAATTTCTACGCTTACACGGATGGAGGAAAAAATGATAAAGTTGCTTACGTGCCTCAGGTGAATGGAAGCTTTATTGCCGACCAAGATATTTATCTTCCTCCGGCAAAAGCGGCAACCCAGTATCTGGTCGTTTGCTCCGTCAAAGCAGATGACCCGAGAAAAATCGTGGATCAGAAAGCGGTATTGTCCGAATTCAGCGAATGCTATGTGAGCGGAAACAACATCTATGTTTATGAGAATACACGTTCAAGCGTACTTGCAAGGACTGTTTTTGAAAATGTAAATCAGACTATGATCCGAAGAATTTCATACAAAGACGGTGTACTCACCGGCGAGGCTCAGGGCAAAATCAACGGTTACTTGAATGATTCCTTCAGCATCGACGAATATAACGGTAATCTACGTATTGTTGCGACGATTGACGGTGCAACAGAGACAACGAATGCCGTCTATGTTTTAAACAATAAATTGGAAATCATAGGACAAATTACAGATCTTGCCGAAGGAGAAACCATTTACTCCGCAAGATTCATGGGAGATACCGGATACTTCGTGACCTTCCGCCAGACCGATCCCCTCTTCAGCGTAGACCTCTCCGATCCCGAAAATCCGGAAATCATAGGAACCCTCAAAATCCCGGGATTTTCAGAATACCTGCACTTTTACGGTGACAACCTCCTCCTCGGAATCGGAATGGACGCCGACGAAGAATCCGGAACGACAAACGGCATGAAAATATCCATGTTCGACATCTCCGATCCGAAAGACGTCAAAGAAATACACAAATACACAATGAAAGAGTCCTACTATTCCGACGTCTTCTACGATTACCGCGCAGTCCTCATCGACTACAACAAAAACATGATCGGCTTCTCCGCATACGGCAACCAGGAAATGTACTACATTTTCCAATACGACAAAACCAACGGCTTCAACCTCGAAATGCAAGAAGAAGTCAACGGCAACTCCTGGATGACCGCCCGAGGCATCTACATAAACGACCGCCTCTACATCATCAAAGGAAACGCCATAGAAAGCTACCAGATCGGAGACTACACCAAAATCGATGACCTGCTGATATAAAATCATCCGGGAGGCGCTCATCAGAGCCGCCCCCCCAAAAATCACAACCTCAAAGTGCGCTCGAAGAGCCGCCACCAAAAAACAAAACCTCCCCCGGTGTGACGCTCGCAGAGTCGTCACACCACACCACCGCCGCGTCAAACCTCAGCCTTCCCCACACAACCCCTACCCCCCAGGGACTAAAGTTGAAAAGCGGGAGCGCAGGAGGGGATGCATTGCGGAAGTTAAGCGGAGGGCCCGGAGAATCGAGACTATCAGAATGTTAAAAAAGACAGGATGCGAGCCACATTTGGCGAACATCCTGCCTTTTTGTTACATTCTGAAGTCCCGAGTCGCAGGGACCAGAGCGTTGGAGCAATGCATCCCCTCCTGCGCCCCCCGCGACCACAACCTTATTCCCGACCATCAAAACAATACGTACAAACCTTACAAGCATCCAACCCAATCGATTCGATCAGGTCATCCAGTCTATGATATCTCAGCGAAGTAAAATTCTGAATCCTACAAATCTCATCCAGCATCTTTGCATAGCGGTCACTGTTCGGATCCGCATATTCACTCAGTACATTGACATCATTGTCGCCTTCCCACTCGCGGATAATACGGCGTGTGATCAGATCAAGCTCTGATTTAGAACGTGAGAAATTCAAATATTTACATCCATACAAAAGCGGCGGACACGCCGGACGGACATGTACTTCTTTCGCACCGCTCTGATAAAGGAATTCCGTTGTTTCCCTGAGCTGCGTTCCACGGACGATCGAGTCATCGATCAGAAGTAACTTACGATCTTCGATCAGATCGTGAACCGGAATCAGTTTCATACGCGCGATCAGATCACGCTGTTTTTGATTGGTAGGCATAAAAGAACGCGGCCAAGTTGGGGTATACTTAATAAACGGTCTTGCATATGGAATGCCGGATTCATTTGCATAGCCGATCGCATGTGCAATACCGGAATCCGGAACACCGGCAACGATATCGGGTTCTACTGTTCCGGCATCACGTTTGGCAAGAAGACTTCCGCATTTATAACGCATCTGTTCTACATTTACACCTTCATAAGAAGAGGTCGGATATCCATAGTAAACCCAGAGGAAAGAGCAGATACGCATTTGATCACATGCCGGGCTTACAGTTTCCACACTCTCCGGGGTAATATAAACGATTTCACCGGGGCCTAGTTCCTTGTAATCGGTATAACCAAGATTGATATAAGCAAAACTTTCGAAAGAAACACAATATCCGTCGTCTTTTTTCCCGATTACAACTGGAGTACGTCCGTGAAGATCACGGGCGGCATAGATGCCTTCCGGTGTCATGAGAAGCAGGGTCATAGAGCCGTCGACCAGAGACTGGACATAACGGATACCTTCTACATAAGAATCACGCATACTGATTAAGGCTGCAATCAGTTCAGTAGCATTTACCTGCCCGTTCGTCATTTCCTGAAAATGCGCATGCCCTTTTTCGTATACCAGTTTCATAAGCTGATCAGCGTTGTTGATTTTGCCGACAGTCGTAATTGCAAAACTGCCGATATGAGACTGGATCAAAAGCGGCTGTGGCTCAAAATCGGAAATACATCCGATTCCGATATTCCCCTTCATATCGTCTACATCTTTGTCAAATTTTGTTCTGAATGGCGAATTCTCAATATTATGAATTGCACGGTTGAAGCCTTCTTCCCCGTGAGTAGCCATTCCTCCACGTCTTGTCCCCAGGTGAGAATGATAATCTATTCCATAAAACAAATCCAGAGCACATTCAGACTTTGAGGCAACACCAAAAAAACCTCCCATAATTAAGTTCTCCTTTCCTGTTTCAAAAAGACACGTAGGAGTATGTCGAAAATCCTACGAAAACAGTTTAACATGAATTTTACAAAATGAAAAATAAAAAATAGGTGATAACTATAAAAAATACAATAATTGGGAAAAAACATTCTATGATGTTGATAAGCTCTGTGAATTGGAAAACTGTTAAATTTAATAAAAAGTATAAATTGTATGAAAAATAGTACACAAATAACAAATTATAAATTAACTTAAAAATAATTTCAAAATAGTATTGACAAATATACATTGAGGTGGTATTATTTAATCAATCCAAAAGAAAAGAAGTTCCTGACGAGAAAGGGAATTTCAAAAAAGAATTTTTTACTAATAAATATTTTTTCTTTTACGAATTTATTATACTCGCCAAGAGTATAAAAGAAAATATAAGAGATGAGATCGGAAAAGGATTAAAAGAATAATTAGTATTTGAAGATTTGAAAGTTTTAAGAAAGCGAGTATACATTTTATTTATGAGAGTTTTGTAGGTGGGGTGTATAAAATCTAATTTTTAAAATTGATGATTCATAAATATTAAGAGAAAATTTTAATTTAGCTTCTGATAAAACTTATATTTAATAAAAAACTTACAGTATTCGATGAGTAAAAGAAATTTATTTTGAAAGTATCAGATATCTTATAAAAATTTTGGACAAAGAGTTGGAAAGGAAGGAGGCTTTGACCGTTGGACAATTCAGAATTTACAACTCAATATGTTAGTGGTATGGCAAATGAAAGTTCCTGTGAGATGAGCCTTTACCATAGATTTTAACCGGCAGAGATAAAAAGAAATGATAAAATATATCGGAGAGATATAGAAGCTGGAATAAAGATTAAAAGATTCAGAATTTGCAGACATATTGAGAAAAATACCACAATAATTTAAAGAGCTATAAGATGTGTAAAGAAACATCAGATAGCAGATATCGATGATTTATAAATAGAAAATGAAAGTAGATATCAGTTATAGACGGAATAATTATCAAATATGAATGATTGAAAAAGGCACCAATAATCATAGATGAAATTATAGATAAGAATAACAAAGGGATATTTATAAAAAAGTAGTTGGAAGTTATAAATCAGGTATGAAAGACGATAGTCCGGAGCTTTAAATTATATAAAATATATAAACATAGGAACAGGAATGAAAGATTGATTCCTCCGATAAAAGAAGATTATAACAACTTAATATAAAAAACAGCCATTACAAAAAGGTAATGGCTGTTTTTTTATAAATGTTTAAGATTCCTTAGGTTTACTCTATTTTATAGAATGTAGTATAATTACAGTGTTTGAAGTAAAGAGCAGATAGTTTCGGGATAAAGATGGAGGTAAAGAACATAGAAATATGGAAATACAAAGAGTAGCGCTTCTGGGAGCTGGCGCGGTAGGAGCATATTTTATATGGGGACTTTCAGAAAAGATGGGGGATCATTTCTGTGTTATAGCCAGTGACGAACGGAAAGAACGATTGGAAAGAGACGGAATTGTCATAAACGGAAAGAAGTATTCACTGCATGTAAAGGAGTCGGAAGCAGCAAAAGGAGTGGATCTGCTGCTGGTATCATGTAAACAAGATGCGTTGCAGGGGATTCTGGAAGATATTCGGAACATTGTTGATGAACATACCATCGTCATCAGCTTGCTTAATGGGGTGAGCTCTGAAGAAATAATTGGAAAAGTGATAGGTATGGAGCATATGCTGTATGCGGTTATGCGGATTGCATCGGTGAGGGAAGGAAACCGGATCACATTTTCCGAGGAGCATACAGCTGGGGTTTATATTGGAGAGAAAGGGACCAGAGAGCCGACAGAAAGAGTATTGGCTGTGGAACAATTGCTGAAAAGTGCAGGACTTGGCTGCCATGTTATGGAAGATATTGTGCTGGATATGTGGATAAAATATGCAAGCAACATTTCACAGAATCTTCCGCAGGCTATTCTTGGAGTGGGATTCAATGCGTATAAAGACAGTAAAAAGGTATATGCGATTGCAGAACGGCTTTGGAAAGAAGTGGCAAATGTAGCTCATGCCAAAGGAATTCCTCTTACAGAGAGAGTTGTGCTTTTCCGGGGAGTGAAAGCAGATGCAAGATTTTCTACACTGCAGGATCTGGATGCGGGGCGTCATACAGAAATTGAAATGTTTGCCGGAGAAATGATACGAATGGGCAAAGAATATGGAATAGATGTGCCGTATTGTGAATATACATATTATTTGATTAGAGCGTTGGAAGAAAAAAATGATGGTAAATTTGATTATTAGATATTTTTTGACATTGACTACGCTGTATGTTACACTTAACTGGTAAAAATATATAAACTTACCGAGGAAAAGTAAAAATAATTGTAAGAGGTGAGAAACAGTGGATAAATATGAATATCGCATAAAAACAGAGCAGATGCTCAAATATGCCGAAGAAAAATCCTATAGAAAAGCAATGGAAATTGCGGATACAATTGACTGGCGTAAAGTTAAGAATTCATCCATGCTTTCTACTGTGAGTGAGATATACGAAAATATGGGGGAACTGCAAAAAGCAAAAGAAATTTTGTTTATTGCATATGATAAAGCACCGACAAGCCGCAAGATTGTATATCGTCTTGGACTTTTGTCATTGAAGTCAAATGAGTTAGATGAAGCAATGGACTGCTATGAGGAATTTGTCAAGATGGCTCCAAAGGATCCGAATCAGCATATTTTGAAATATAAGATTCTTAGAGCCCAGAATGCACCGATTACACAGCAGATTGAAGCACTTGAAGATTTTAAACATGCTGAGTATGTAGAAAAATGGGCTTATGAACTTGCTAAGTTATATCATGAAGCTGGCATGACTGCGGAGTGTCTGGAGGAATGTGATGATCTGATTTTATGGTTCAGTGAAGGCACGTACGTTTATCAGGCAATGGAACTGAAAATGAAGTATAAACCGCTCACACCTTTACAGCAGGAAAAATATGATAGCCGTTTTGCGGGGGAGAAGAAAGAACCTGTAAAAAAGAAACCGATGTTCAAGAAACCGAAGGAACGTCCGGCACCGGATCCAAGGATTGCTCAGAAGATTCGGGAAAATGTACATGTGACGGGAAGCATTGACCTTCCTGATCTTCCTGAGCCGATGGCAGAAATTGTATCACCAGATCTGGAAAGTCTTCCGGATGAGCGTCCGGTACCGCCAAGGCCGAGAACCAAGATCGAGAATACTTCTGAGATTGTGACTACGATCTCCGGCTCTAATTTGGCCGATGTCCTGAAGGCCGGTGTGGCTGTGGCAAGTGGTGTGGATGTTGCTGCACAGCAGCAGAAGCAAGATGATCCTCAGGTGACAGGTCAGATGAAGATTGAAGAGATTCTGGCAAACTGGGAAGTAACCCAGCGCGAAAATGCAAAAATCATTGAAAAAAATGAAGAAGAGAAAAAGCGCAGGAAGGCAGCCAGAAAACAGGAGGAAGAGTCGCTGGGAGATACCAAGACAATCCTGGCGGATGATATCCGGAGATTGATGGAGGAGTTGGAAAATGGAACAGAACCTTCAGAAACGCTGGAAGATGAAGAGAAAGATGGCATCACCGAAGAATATGAGGATGATGACGTTGACAATATGGGAAATGTTGTAGAATCCTTACAATTGGACGATGATGATGACGAGTACGAAGATGCAGAAGAATACGAAGAAGAGGAGTATGAAGACGCGGAAGAGTATGAGGATGAAGTAGAGTACGAGGACGACAAGTACGAGGATGCGGAAGAATACGCGGAAGAGGAGTACGAGGACGCAGAAGAGTACGAGGAAGAGGAGTACGAAGACGCAGAAGAGTATGAGGAAGAGGAGTACGAAGACGCGGAAGAATACGAGGAAGAGGAGTATGAAGACGCGGAAGAATACGAGGAAGACGAGTATGAAGATGCGGAAGAGTATGCGGATGAGGAATACGAAGACGACGAGTATGAAGAAGAATACGATGAGCTCGAGGATGAATATCTGGATGAAAAGGATGTCTATGAACTGGATATAGATGCGATACTCGAAGCACAGAAAAAATCAGATTCTGCAGAAGATCCAGAATTTGCGATTAATCCTGATTTTGATATTGAACTGGAATCAGAGACAGATTCAGAGCCGGCTTCGAAGAAAAAACCTCGTTCAAAGCGCCCGGAGCAGAAACAAGAAGTTCTGGAAATTGAAGAACCTTCAGAGGAAGAGATTACTTCCCGTATGAATAAATTTGATACAGGATTTATTGTGCAGGGACGTTATGATCTAAGTGCAACGAGTGAAATTGGTCTGAAAGCCGGTCTTACTGAGGAACAGAAGAAACTGTTTTCTTACTTTGTCCCGATTCGAGGGGTGAGCGAACAGTTGGTAGAAGTTCTGGACAATGACAAGAGATGTAAGAACAGATATGGAACATCCCGCACAGGTAATATTGTTGTTGTAGGTAAAAAGGGCACCGGAAAAACCGTGCTTGCAGTAGACATTGTAAAAGCAATTCAGAAGCAGCGTAAGTTGAAACAGGGTAAAGTAGCGATTATTACCGGTGATTCTCTGAATAAAAAAGAACTTGGCGGAATCATCAGAAAACTGAATGGTGGGGCATTGATTATTGAAAAAGCAGCAAAAATGAATGCCAGAACCGTCAATGAACTGAATGATCTGATGGATGAGCAGACCGGTGAATTGCTGTTTGTTTTGGAAGAGCAGAAAAAACCTTTGGAGAAGCTGTTTGCAGCAAATCCTAATTTCAAAAAGAAGTTTACGTCCAGATTGGAACTTCCGGTGTTTATTAATGATGAACTGGTAACATTTGGACAGACTTATGCAAAGGAAAATGGTTACCGGATCGATGAAATGGGTATCCTTGCACTTTACAGCCGTATTGATATTATGCAGAGAGAAGATCATGCAGTGACTGTGGCGGAAGTGAAAGAGATCATGGATGAAGCGATTGAGCATTCTCAGAAAGCCAATGTGAAGCATCTGATGAAACGTGTATTCGGCAAGAATAAGGACGATTCGGACCGCGTAATTTTGAAAGAAGAGGACTTTAAGCTTTAAATAAGTGCTTTTGCAAAATACAAAGGAAGAAAAAAGAGTTTTGGCATGTGTAAATCAACCAAAACTCTTTCTTTTTTCAACGATTTCTAGTATAATATTCATAATCATTTGAACAAGAAGGCGGGAGGATGGCTGTGAAAGAGAAAACATTAAAAGAATATGAAATAGGCGAACTGGATCAGTATTTATTTGGGCAGGGAACCCATTATGAGATTTATAAGAAATTAGGAGCTCATTTGGTAAATGATGGAAAGAATGACGGTACTTATTTCGCCGTTTGGGCGCCGCATGCAAAATCCGTATCTGTTATAGGAGAGTTTAACAACTGGGATTCTAAAGCGTGTCCGATGGAGCGCAATGACCCACTTGGCATTTATACCGCATTTGTCCCGGAAGCAAAGAAGGGGGATCTATATAAGTTCTGCATTGAGACATTCAGTGGTTCCTTCATTGACAAGGCAGACCCGTTTGCTAACAGTGCAGAGATGCGCCCGGGAACTGCATCCAGAATCACAGATATTTCAAATTTAAAATGGTCGGATGGAAAGTGGATGGAGCACAGAAAGACATGGGATCACCATAAAGAACCCATGGCAATTTATGAGGCGCATATCGGTTCATGGAAGCGCCATCCGGGAGAAGACTATAAAGGATTTTATACATACAGAGAATTCGCCCATGAGGCGGTCAGTTATCTGAAAGAGATGGGGTATACACATATTGAGTTGATGGGAATTGCAGAGTATCCATTTGACGGTTCATGGGGATATCAGGTTACCGGTTATTTCGCACCGACTGCCCGTTATGGAACGCCGGAAGACTTTGCGTATATGATCAATTATTTCCACAAGAATAAGATTGGTGTTATTCTGGACTGGGTACCGGCTCATTTCCCGAGAGATGCCCACGGTCTTGCTGATTTTGACGGAACACCGGTATATGAATACGCGGATCCACGTAAGGGGGAGCATCCGGACTGGGGAACCAAAGTGTTCGACTATGGTAAGAATGAAGTGAAGAATTTCCTGATTTCCAATGCTCTGTTCTGGGTGGAACATTTTCATATTGATGGGCTTCGGGTAGACGCAGTCGCATCCATGCTTTACCTTGATTATGGACGTCAGGATGGGCAATGGGTGGCGAACAAGTATGGCGGCAACCAGAATCTGGAAGCAATTGAGTTCTTCCGTCATATGAATTCCGTTGTACTTAGAAGAAATCCTGGTGTTGTGACGATTGCAGAGGAATCTACAGCCTGGCCGATGGTAACCGGAAAACCGAAAGATGGTGGTCTGGGATTCAGTATGAAGTGGAATATGGGATGGATGCATGATTTTACAGAGTACATGAAACTGGACCCGTATTTTAGAAAAGGCGCTCACAATCTCATGACATTTGCCAGCAGCTATGCGTACAGTGAGAACTACATTCTGGTATTATCGCATGATGAAGTGGTGCATTTGAAGTGCTCTATGCTGAATAAGATGCCGGGACTTGGATTTGATAAGTTTGCAAATCTGAAAGTGGGCTATGCTTTCATGATGGGACATCCCGGAAAGAAGCTGCTTTTCATGGGACAAGAATTTGCGCAGTTACGTGAATGGAGTGAGGCGCGCGAGCTAGACTGGTATCTTCTGAAAGAAGAAGAGCATCAGGCAATTCAGAATTTCTATAAAGATCTTCTGCATCTTTACAGAAAGAATAAGGCGTTATATGAAGAAGACTGTTCACCGGAAGGATTTGAATGGGTGAATGCGGATGACGGATACAGAAGTGTTTATAGTTTTATACGTCATTCGAAAGATAATAAAAAGAATCTGCTTTTTGTATGCAATTTTACTCCGATGGAATGGGAAGATTACAGAGTTGGGGTATCGCGTAGAAAGCAGTATAAACTGATCTTGAACAGTGATGAACCTCAGTATGGAGGAAAGGGAGAAGAACGCCCGAAGGTATATAAACCTGAGAAACAAGAATGTGACGGAAGACCATATTCTATACCGTATAAACTGCCGCCATATGGCGTAGCTGTATTTGAGTTCTAAATATAGTAGTAAAATGGAACGAAAGAATCCGACTTGGTACTTTTATAAAGCGCTAAGCCGGATTCTTTTGATTATGGTATGCATTTGGGATTCAGAATATCATGTATTTCCCGAAAAGACTTCCGAAGACATTTCAATTTTCGGTTTATACATGGATTGTCATAAAAGAAGCAGCACATAAAATGCTTTATTTTACATTTTTGTTTCATTTGTGTACGCCTTTTTGTGATCTGTGTTACTTTATATTATGCGTTTTGCGTTCAAAAAATACCTATTGCCGCATGGCAATCAGTTTGTGGATTGGATGTCCCTGTCCGGCAAATTTCTCCTCGTATTCTGTCATAACATTGCCACGGCTGAGAGTTGGATCGTTGTGGAGATCATAGGTTTTTGCGAGAAGAACCCACCCTGCCAGATCGACCTGTTCCAATGAAAAATCAAATAACTCTTTATTATCTGTCTTAAACTCAACAACCCCGTCATAAGCAAGAATCTTATCGTAACGCTCAAAGTACTGACGAGATGTCAGGCGGCGTTTGGCATGTCTGGCCTTTGGCCATGGATCGGAGAAATTCAGGTAGATCTTATCCACTTCTCCCACGGCAAAGACTTCAGGAAGGTTCTGCGCATCCATACAGATAAAACGGATATTGGAAACATCCTGATATGCTTCATCATGATCGTAACGTTCCAGAGCACGTACCAGGACGCTGGAATAGCGTTCGATGCCGATATAATTAATTTTCGGGTTTTCTTTTGCCAGGGTAAGAAGAAACTGTCCCTTTCCCATGCCAATCTCTATATGAATCGGATTTTCGGGGTGTTCGAAGGTTTCCTTCCAGGTTCCGCGATACCGTGTCTCATTTTTGATTACCAGAGGATGTGCTGTTAAATAGGCATCGGCACCCGGTACGTTTCGTAATCTCATAATTTATTCTCTCCTTATATAGTATAACCTAATTTATTTTACACTATCTGTGTAGAATTTGAAATAGGAAATTAAAGAAAAATAAACGTTCGTACATAGAGGGTAAAAACTGAAAAAAGTATAAATTCGCATGAAAAGATTGACAAAACAGAAATAATGTTATACAACATATAGAACAAGGCGTGGATTGATTAGAAGAAGAGGGGAGTGGACATATGACATTCTGGAAAATAACAGAGACAAAAATGAATTGCCTGATCACGCAGGAAGAGATAGAAATATTGGGTTACAGCATGGAAGAACTGATGCAGAATCATGAACGGACAAAAGAGTTCCTGAATTTGCTGCTTGAAAAGGGATGTGAGGTTCTCAATATGCAGGTGAGCGGGGATGTAACAAGTTTCTATGGCGCGTTATTGCCGGATCGAAGTCTTCTTCTTTCTATTGCCTGTGAAGAGGAAAAGCAGAAGGCGAATCAGCTGCAACGCGTGAAGGAAGAGCTTACCAGCGAGGATGCTGCAGAATGTTTGTCTTATCAAATCGTATTTCCCGAGTTGGATCACATGATACAGTTCTGTGGGGCATTCGGAGCCGGAAAGGCGGCAGAGAGCAGACTTTATGAGAATGATAGGATGTATTACTTGATGATGGATTTTAATAATACCGAAGAAGGAAGAGACGCGGCACGATCCATCATTGTGGCAGAGGAGTTCGGAGGGCTTGTAGAGCAGAACGCGATATCGGAATTGTTTCTCAATGAACATGAAAAATGTCTGATTAAGGAATGCGCAATAGAGAAATTGTGTGAAATGGATTCATAGGAAAAACGCAAAAATGCTTCGTCAGAGCATTTTTGCGTAATTCCATCAGTTTGTGGATTTCTGAACGAAAATCAAGCATTATCTTCAGGAGAGGGTTCGGGAAGAGAGGTATAAATATTTTTAACATTTCGTAAAACAAATTGAGTTCGTGTAGAACGAACACCCCTCTGATCTTTGACCCATTTATGTATCTGCTCAAGATGTTCCGAAGAACGGCAGCAAATCTTTACCAGATAATCAAAATCACCTGTTAAATAGTAGCAGGAAATGATGTTAGGGTGTTCCATTATTTTTTCGATAAATGAATCGTTAAAGCGCGGATGAGTGAGACTGATTTCCATCAAGGCCGTTAAGTCGTTACCCATTTTGTGTTCATCCGTAATAATGGTGTATGATTCTATGATGCCGCTGTTTTCAAGTTTGCGTATACGTTCGATGACGGTTGATACGGAAAGATGAATCTCTTTGCTTATATCAGATGCTTTGATTCTTGCATTTTTTTTCAGTATAGATAAAATTTGGTAATCCAGTGAGTCCATAATGCCACTTCCTTTCGCTAACTCAAGTAAGGTCTCACACATTTATTATGATATAAAATGTACAGTTTGTCAAAAGATTTCGATTAATTTTGGTAGGAATTGATAATTGTAATAGTTTTGCGTATAATGGGTTGAAAAAATTTAAAAAAAATATAAAAAAACACTTGCATTTTTGCGAAAGGGGTTATATAATAAATCTTGCGTTACGGAAGTGACATAAAGCAAGCGCCTTTAGCTCAGTTGGTAGAGCAGTAGACTCTTAATCTATTTGTCCAGGGTTCGAGTCCCTGAAGGCGCATTTATAAGCACTGTTTTCGATGATTGTATGAGAGACATCGGGGGCGGTGCTTTTTTGTTGTATAAAAAATGATATTAAGAGAAAGGTGTCCATCCATTTTGAAGATCATTCATGTATCCCGCTCTCCCAAAAAGGTACACAATATAAAGAAGAGGGGTGCTTTTGGGGGAATAGCAAAAATGAGGACATTCTTATATATATTGAAGATAACAACAACATATTTTAATTAAATTTTGTTTATATTAGAAAGCCTTGAAAACCGCGTGGTTGAGGGATTCTTAGGGGGATTTTGTGTACCGAAAAGGGGTAGCTTGTTTACCTTTCAGGGTAAAGACGTGTACAATTCAGGGGGGACTTGTGTAGGAATAAGGGGCATGTTGTGTACCTTAAAGGGAATATGAATGACCGGAAAAGTACACAATGATACAAAATCGGATTTTTTTCTTTACAAAATCCTATATCTTGTATATAATTGCTTTATGCAGTGTACCTGTTTGGTACACATAATTTAGAATGCGATGCACCCTTTTGGTACACAAAAAGGAAAGGGGTACCCTGAAAAGTACACGATAAGAAAGAGGATTCCTGAGGGGATGGCGGATTCTGTTTTTTAGTGTAGGAATACCCTTTTTGGTACACGAAAAGAGTGATATATTTTTGAACGTGTTACCCAAAAGGTACACAATAACCCGATTGGTACACAAGTTGTAAGGAAAAGGGTGCAGAGAAAAGTGCTGTGAGGGAATATGGCACCTGAAAGGTACACAAAACAATTTATACACCCAAAAGGTACACGATGACGATGCAAGATAATAAGGGGCTAAAGGAATGGTGGAGACAGGGAAAAAGACGAAAGATAAACAATTGATGGAACGGGACATGGTGTCGCGCTCGAATGTGCTGATTGAGAGTAAGTCCAGTACATCTCTTTTTGAACGGAAGCTTTTGAATATTGCAATTTCGAAGGCATATATTGAAGATGGGGAGCTGATTGCAAAAGTGTCGACGAAGGAGATTAAGAATTATCTGCATATTAGCGGAAATTCAATCTACTCAAGGCTGAAAGAGGTGTCAAAGGAGACTTTGGGACATGTTGTAAGTATTGAGGATGATGAAAAAGAGAATTTTATCATGTTTAATGTTGTGAATAAATGTGAATACCAGGATGGCGTGTTCACAACGCGTTTTACAAAAGAAATGAAGCCGCATATTTATAATCTTAAAAAAGATTATACCCGGATGAGTCTGGATGTACTTTGCTCGTTTAAATCCTTGTTTACAACACGAATCTACGAAATCCTGAGGACACAGTACTACCGGTTTGAGCGTGAACCGGGGGATGTGCTGGTGGTGCCGCGGCCGCCTAAGAAACCGTATTCTGTTGCAGAACTGAAATTTACATTGAATGTGGTGGATGCCAATGCTTCCAAAGCAGTGAAACGCCTGGTAGAGCAGGGAAGATTTGAAGAAGCGCTGGGAGAAATCAAAGATGCGCCATTTGATGACTGGAGAAATTTCCGAAGAAAAGTTCTGGAGGTCGCGAAGAAAGAGCTGGAAGAATCCGAGTATTCGGAGATCTGTTTTGATTATGAACCGGTCAAGAGCGGAAAAGGCGGAAAAGTGACAGGGATCCGCTTTTTGGTAAAGAAGAACCCGAATTGTACACATCATTCCGATCTGAAGCGTATGCAGGCGGTGGAAGCGGAAATGGAAGAAATAGCACCGGATGTTCTTGCACCTAAGAAAGTAGTTGTGAATGAAAGTATGATTCTTGAAGTGGCTGAAATATTTGGCGAAGAGCCGGTCACCATTCAGGAGATCCGCATGCTGCTCCAGGTATCGGAAAACAGACCGGATGTGATAAAGAAGGCATTTCAGATGGCACAGGAGCAGAGCTTTGTGCATAATCTGATCGGATGGATGCGAAGATGCATTGAAGAAAAATGGTATGAAACGGAGACGATGCCAAAGTTTAAAGGGAAAACAGTGGAAGAATCTCAGATGACACTTGATTTATATCAGGAGTATCTTAATGAAAGAGATAAGAGTAAAGTTTGTTTATGTAAATAGCAAGCCGATGTAAGGTGTACTTTTTATGACTCACCTCTTTCGATATCATAAATTCAGAACATATGAGAAACATAAAGGTTGGTTTATGAAACGGAGGAGTTTGAGATGAAAAGATTTTTAAACAGCGATTTGTTTATTTTTATATGGGGAGCAGCGCTCCTGATCTACTGGCCGGTGGGAGTGGCCCTTTCTGTACTGGGACTGGTTGGGAGCTGGTATGAAGGAAAGAAAGCCTGTTTCCATAAAATAGCAGAGCAGCATTAAAATAGCTGCTCTAATATTTTTGCATATTCAGCAAGACCTTTACGGTCATCCTCATCAAAACGTCCGATGACGGGGCTGTCGATATCAAGGACTCCGATCACCTTTCCATTGGAATGAAGTGGAATTACGATTTCCGAATTGGAAGCGCAGTCACAGGCGATGTGTCCCGGGAATTCATGTACATTTTCTACAAGCATGATTTCGTCGCGGGCAACAGCGGTGCCGCATACTCCGTTCCCTACCTGAATTTTCACGCAGGCGGGTTTACCATGGAAAGGACCGAGTATCAAAAAATCTTCGGAAGAATCTGCAGCCGGATTCAGAAAACTGTTCATAAGGTAGAAACCGGCCCAGTTAATATCTGTTAAGGCAAGATTTAACAGCGCAGATGCATTAGCCAGGGCAGGAAGCCAGTGGGGATTCCCATCAATCAGCCCCAGCAGCCTGGTTTTTATAAGTGGATACAGATGTGATTTGTCTTCCGGATAAGTACTGGTATTTTCAAACATTAATCTATCTCCTTATTTTTGAAACATATTGGAAGCCTTCAGAACTTCCAGCAATTCTTTGATTTCATCGGGATCAATGACGAGAGCCATTCGAACGTAGCCTTCACCTTCGCTGCCGAATGCGCTGCCCGGAGTAACGATCAGTCCGGTGCGTTCCATCAGTTCCATGCAGAAATCCAATGAAGAAGCATAGCCTTCCGGGATGCGTCCCCATACGAACATAGTTCCCTGGCTGTCGGGTATGTTCCATCCGATCTCACGGAGACCGCCGCAGAGGGCACGGTTTCTTTCTTCGTATTTCAGACGCTGCTCTTCGACAAAATCATCAGGACCGGTAAGTGCTGCGATTGCGGCATATTGTACCGGCAGGAAGATGCCGTAGTCGATCTGACTGCGCAGTATTTTGAATTTTTCAACGATTTTTTTATTACCGATCACGAAAGAAATTCTGGCACCGGTCAGATTGTAGGATTTGGAAAGGGAGTAGAACTCTACACCTACATCCTTCGCGCCTTCGAAGGACAAGAAAGAACGTCCCTGCTTACGGGTAAATATAATATCGGAATAAGCATTATCGTGAATGATGATAATATTATTTTTCTTTGCAAAGGCAATCAATCGCTCATAGAATTCATCCGGGGCACAGACGCATACCGGATTCAGAGGATATGATACGATCATATATTTAGCCTGTTTCAGGATTTCTTCCGGTATATGTTCAAGATCCGGAAGGTATCCGTTCTTCTCTTCGATTTTGTAATACTCAATATGGGCACCTGCCATAATCCCGTTCATTTCAAATAATGGATATCCGGGATTCGGTACAAGGATGGTATCGCCCGGGTTGCACAGCGCCATTCCAATATGTGCCATTCCTTCTTGGGAACCGTAGACGGACATGATCTCATCCGGTTCAAGATCTACCTGGAAGCGATGTTTATAGCGATACTGTACGGCTTCTATAAGTTCCGGAATATCACGCAGAGAGTATTTGTAGTTTTCGGGATTCCCACAGGCATCCTGCATAGCTTTCATAATATGCGGCGCCGGTGAAAAATCGGGGGTACCTATTGAGAGGTTGTAAATCTTTCGGCCGCGTCGGATCAGTTCCTCCTTCTTCTCATTTAACATGGCAAAAATGCCGGTCTGGAACTGATTCACCATATCTGAAAATTGAAATTCCATTTTTCAGTACCTCCTGTTATCTTCTGAATAAGGTAATCTTAGCACTGAAAAGCGGCATTTGCAATAGGAGAACAAGAGAGACAACTATGGATTATCACTGAAAATAATATATTTTACTTCACAGTTCCGGGTATGTCTGATAAAATATAATTAACAGATAATATGGGATGAAATACAATAAATTTCAGAAAGAAGGGGTAAAATGGAAGCAATTGTAAAAATGATTCCGGTGTTTGGAATACTGGCGTTGCTGTTTGCAACGTATCTTGCAAGAAAGGTTGCCCGTCAGGAAGAAGGAACAGGGCGTATGAAAGAGATAGCAGGAGCGATCAGTGAAGGGGCCAGAGCATTTCTGATGGCCGAATACCGCATTCTCATTTTCTTTGTTGTCGTGCTGTTTGTCTTAATTGGCATCGGGATCGGTAACTGGGTGACTGCGATCTGCTTTGTCGTAGGAGCACTCTTTTCTACCATGGCGGGGTATTGCGGAATGAGTGCAGCGACGAAGGCCAATGTCAGAACGGCAAATGCGGCTCGAGTAAGTGGAATGAATAAAGCGCTGTCGGTGGCGTTTTCCGGCGGCGCGGTAATGGGAATGTGCGTGGCAGGTTTTGGTGTCCTGGGAGTGAGTGCGATCTATCTGCTCACCAAAAATGTAGATGTGCTGTCGGGATTCAGCCTGGGGGCGTCTTCGATCGCCTTGTTTGCTCGTGTCGGAGGAGGTATCTATACAAAAGCTGCAGATGTGGGAGCGGATCTTGTGGGTAAGGTAGAGGCAGGAATTCCTGAGGATGATCCCAGAAATCCGGCGGTCATTGCCGACAATGTCGGTGATAATGTCGGTGATATAGCCGGCATGGGAGCAGATCTGTTTGAATCTTATGTGGGGGCTCTGATTTCGGCACTGACATTGGGAATTGTGTATTTTCAGGCGGAAGGGGCAATGTATCCGCTTATGATCTGCGGTTTCGGACTGCTTGCATCCGTGCTTGGTACCTTTTTTGTAAAGGGAGATGAAAAATCAAATCCGCACAAGGCGCTGAAAATGGGTACATATGTAGCGAGTATTGTAGTGGTTCTTGTGTCCGTTACTTTCAGTAAAATGCTGTTTGGAAATTTTAAGGCGGCTGTTGCCGTGGTTTCCGGATTGATCGTAGGACTTCTGATAGGCGCCATTACAGAGATTTATACGTCAGAGGACTATAAGTCGGTAAAAGTGATCGGAGAACAGTCAGAAACAGGAGCGGCCACAACGGTAATCAGCGGTCTGGCTGTGGGAATGAAATCTACAGCGGCTCCGATTCTGCTGATCTGTGCAGGTATTTTTGCGGCGTATCAGGTATGTGGGCTTTATGGAATTGCACTTGCGGCAGTTGGAATGCTCTCAACTACAGCGATTACCGTGGCGGTAGATGCGTACGGCCCGATTGCAGATAATGCAGGTGGTATTGCAGAGATGTCCGGATTGGATAAATCCGTCCGCAACATTACGGACAAACTGGATGCGGTCGGAAATACAACAGCGGCGATCGGAAAAGGATTTGCAATCGGTTCTGCGGCTTTGACCGCACTGGCGCTTTTTATTTCCTATGCAGAGGCGGTACAACTGAAAAGCATTGATATCCTGAATTACAGGGTGATCATAGGACTTTTCATCGGAGGAATGCTTCCGTTTCTCTTTTCGGCGATGACGATGGAATCCGTTTCAAAAGCGGCATATCAGATGATCGAAGAAGTGCGGCGGCAGTTCAGGAGTATTCCGGGAATCATGGAAGGGACGGCAAAGCCTGACTATAAGTCCTGTGTTGCAATCTCCACGACGGCAGCTTTGAAAGAAATGCTGGTTCCGGGGATTATGGCAGTTTTGTCGCCGCTTGCGGTGGGAATTTTACTTGGGCCGGAAGCTCTGGGAGGTTTGCTGACAGGGGCACTGGTAACGGGTGTGCTGATGGCGATCTTTATGTCTAATGCGGGCGGCGCATGGGATAATGCAAAGAAATATATTGAAAATGATCATCATGGCGGCAAAGGAAGTGAAGCCCATAAGGCGGCAGTAGTCGGAGATACGGTAGGGGATCCGTTTAAGGATACTTCAGGACCTTCCATTAATATCCTGATTAAATTGATGACGATCGTGTCACTGGTATTTGCACCATTGTTCCTGAGAATCGGGGGATTAATTTAAAACTATATTGAGTGTAAAAATCCAGGCCTTCAGAACAAAGACCTGGATTTTTTAATAACCGGAATTAAGGTTCATTATTAACGAAGCGTTTTTAAAGCCTGTGCAAGCTGATCCGGGCAGGATGTTGATTTCATTCCACAGCGGATTCCATCCAGACGGGAAATGGCTTCATCTACCGTCATGCCCTCTACAAGGCGTGCAATGCCTTGTAGATTTCCTGAACATCCCTTTGTAAATGCAACATTGTGAATTCGTTTCTCATCATCTACTTCGATGTGAATTAGCTGCGAACATACGCCATGCGGTTTGTAATCCATGTCATAGACCTCCTGATAATCTTTCTCTGAGTGGATTATAGCAGAAGGAAGAAAAAAAAGCTAGGTTTATATTCGGAAATTTGCTATAATACAACCATGTCATAAAATCAGAAGGTATAACAACAGAATTTGGAGGAAATAGAACATGATAGGCATTATCGGTGCAATGGAAGAAGAAGTTGCCCATTTAAAAGAGGCAATGCAGGTGGAGAAAACAGTAGAGCGTGCAGCAATGACCTTTGTTAAGGGAAAGCTGGACGGAAAGGATGTTGTGGTGGTGCGCAGCGGAATCGGGAAAGTAAATGCGGGAATCTGCGCGCAGATTCTGGCCGATCTTTTTGAAGTAGATACGCTCATCAATACAGGAGTTGCGGGATCGCTTGACGCCGCGCTTGATATCGGAGATATTGTAATTTCAACAGATGCTGTACAGCACGATATGGATGTCAGTGCACTGGGAGATCCGGTAGGACAGATCCCGCGTATGGATACATTTGCATTCCCTGCCGATGAGAGACTGGTACAGCTTGCTGTTCAGGCGAATGAGGAGGCGAATCCGGATATTCATACATTTACCGGAAGAGTAGTGAGCGGAGATCAGTTTGTATCGGACGGGGCTGTTAAAGAACGGCTTGTGACACAGTTTCAGGCAAAATGTACGGAGATGGAAGGAGCTGCGATTGCGCAGGCGGCTTACCTCAACAAAATTTCGTGTGTCATTATTCGGGCTATTTCGGACAAAGCTGACAACAGTTCGACGATGGATTATGCTGCATTTGAAAAGCAGGCGATCACCCATACGGTAAGGCTTGTGCGGAATTTGATGGGTAAAGTTTAACAGATGAAGAGGCAGATTCTGACATCTCGGCATTTAGGAATGTCGGAATATGAAGAACGATTATAGAGTCCAATTCCTGAGATTTACGCTATAATGGTGGCAAATCAAAGAAGGAGGACTCTTTTTATGTTAGAGAGGATCGTAACACAGCAAGTGTTTTTCTACTTCGTCGGCGCTGTGATTGCTATTGGAGTTCTTGCAAAGATTATCGCCGGCATTTCGTTAAAACGTCTGGTTAAGGCGGCAAGTAACATGGGAAAGAGTAATCATGCACTGATGAAGCTTGTGAGAGCAAAATTTGAGCATGCATGTATGATCAGTGATAAAGTGCAGAATGTGCGGGCATTTGTGGACAAGTATGTATATGAGTACAAAGTGCTAGGACTCAGACTGCATTCATGGCGTCAGCTTGAGAGAACAGCAATCTGGCTCTGTGGTCTTTTGAGTCTTGCCGGTGCAGGTATGGTATATTATGTGAAAGGACCTGATACGATCATGTATCAGTACATGATTCTGGGCTCTGTCGGTATGCTGGCGTTATTCTTGCTCCATATCACTTCAGATGAACGCTATCAGCTCGAGGCGGCAAAAACTTATATGGTAGATTTCCTGGAAAATACATATGCTCATCGTTATACAAAAGGTCCCCGGAAAGAATTTCAGGTTACCGTACAGCGTGCAATGGAGGAACGGGAAAATGTTCCGCCGCAGAGAGAACCGATTTCAGATCCGGGAAATATGCCCGGACAGATGCCGCGGCAGCCGATACCCAGAGGTGAACCGCGTCCGCAGCCTGTGCCCGTAGTTGATCCGCAGCCTGCTCCATACGTCACGCCACAGCCTCAGCAGGTTCCGGTGACGGAGCCGCAGGCATATACCATGACCGGGCAGCAGTCACCGAATGCATCAGAAGAAAATGCAGAAAAGGGGAAGAAAGGGAAAGCACCGTTCGGGCACGGATTAAAGAAGAAAAAGGAAAAAGCAGAGACGGTGGCGGCTTCAGGAAATGCGTACGCGGCGGAGAACTACCCACAGCCGGAAGCGCAAAATACAAGGTATGATTACGAACAGTATGGAATGCAGAGTATGAGGAGAGAATATATGCCGGAGCAGGAGCGTGGGTATGCGAAAGCACCGGTGACAAATGAAACAGGAGAGTTGGAGAAGGAGGCGAGAATCCGGGAAATCCTGGAAGAATTCCTCGCTTAATAATAGATTGAAAAAGAGCTGATTGTTCATAAAAAAACGATCAGCTCTCTTTGCGTAAACTCAAAGATATTTCAGGTATCGTAAAGATTCGGCACTATAGCCGAATCTGCATAACATCAACTTCAAGTTCCCATAAAAACTTATCCAGATCTTTATAGGACAGGAAAACAGTTGCCGTATTTTCAAGAGGATGAATGCCGAGGCTCTTGCATTTGGTCAGGTCACGGTCGATAAAGAATTCGACTGCATGGTCGGTATCGTTGATGAGTCCGAACGGAGTAACACTTCCCTGTTTCAGCCCCAGATATTTTTCAAGGCGTTCTTCGGAGGCAAAGCTAAGTCCGCCGGTGCCAAGCTGTCTGGCAAGAGATTTTAAATCGACTTTCTTTGCTTCATCACAAGTTACCAGGAAATGCCGCTTGCCCTTGGAATCCCTGAGGAACAGGTTCTTGCACAGGATCCCTTTTGCAGGAAGACCAAGGCGGTCCATATCTTCCATTGTATAAACGGGTTCATGTTCGACAACTTCATACTTAATATTCAATTTTTTTAACATATCATAAATGCGCTGCTTTTGATCTCCCATTGCCATATCTCCTTTGCATTTTATTTTCTATCATTATAGGCGAAAGCGTCTGGAATGTAAAGATTGAACCTGGCAGATCCGTATGTGAAGACACACAAAAATCACAATTCTCACGCAAAACTTTCACAGTTATTCCTTATACTGGCTCTTATGCAATCAGAAAAATCCGGTGGTATCCGGGCAGTTTGAAGCATAAGCTGAGAAAGATAGAAAAAAGCTAGGAGGGAACGTGTTGATTGAAGTAAGGAATCTTGTAAAGAGATATGGGACACATCTGGCCGTGGACCATTTGAGTTTTACAGTAGAGAAGGGGCAGATATACGGATTTCTGGGACCGAATGGCGCCGGGAAATCGACCACGATGAACATTATGACAGGATATCTGGGGGCAACCGAAGGGGAAGTCCTGATTAACGGGCATAATATTCTGGAAGAACCGGAAGAGGCGAAGAAATGCATCGGATACTTGCCGGAAATGCCGCCTCTTTATCTGGAGATGCGGGTCCGCGAGTATATGGATTTTGCGGCGGAGCTGAAGAAGATACCGAAGAAAGAGCGGAAAAGTGCAGTGGAACAGGCGATGAAGATGGTGAAACTTACAGATGTAGAGAATCGTCTGATCAAGAACCTGTCAAAAGGATATAAGCAGAGAGTCGGACTGGCACAGGCAATTCTGGGATTCCCGGAAATCATCATTCTGGACGAACCGACGGTCGGACTGGATCCGAAGCAGATTATTGAAATTCGCGAACTGATCCGTGAGTTGGCAAAGAAGCATACCGTTATATTAAGTTCCCATATTCTGGCGGAGATTCAGGAGGTCTGTGATTATATCATGATCATCTCCGGAGGAAAGCTTGTGGCGAGTGATACACCGGAAAATCTGGAGAAACTCCTTGAAGGACAGCGGTCGGTTGAAATTCTTGCAAAAGGAACGGAAGATAAGGTAAGGATGATTCTGAAGTCGATTCCTGAGGTGAAAAGCGCAGACGTAAAACCGGGGGAAGAAGGCGGAACGACAAAGGCAAGTGTGATTCCTACAGAAAATCAGGATATCCGTGAGAATGTGTTCCGTGCATTTGCCGGTGCGGATTGCCCGCTCCTGATGCTATATCACAGCAGGACAACACTGGAAGAGGTATTCCTTGAATTGACTCAAAAAGAGAGTGCCGCCGTGGAACAATCCAGGACAAAGAGCGATGTAGAAGAACTATGGGATGAAGAAGAACTGTATGAAGGAGAGGAGGAATCGGGCGATGACGGCGATTTATAAAAGAGAACTAAAATCCTATTTCCAATCCATGACAGGATATGTACTTACCGCATTCATGGTCGTGTTTACCGGGATTTATTTTATGGCGTATAATCTGAATTCGGGGTATCCGTATTTTTCGTATGTTTTGCTGAGTATTAATTATATATTGATTATTATCGTACCGCTTTTGACTATGCGTTCCTTTGCGGAGGAAAGAAAGAGCAGGACAGATCAGATGCTTTTGTCTGCACCGGTGAGTCTGACAGAAGTAGTACTGGGGAAATATCTGGCGATGATTACTGTATTTGCAGTACCATGCGTAATATTCTGCACATTTCCGTTGATTATCAAAAGCTTTGGGACGGCCTATCTGAAAGTGGATTATTTATCAATTTTAATGTTTTTCCTGATGGGATGTGTATACATATCAATCGGAATGTTCCTTTCATCCCTCACAGAGAGCCAGATTATCGCGGCCGTCACAACCTTTGGCGCGCTGCTTCTGGTTTATCTTTGGGGAGGACTGACTCAGTTCCTTCCAACATCCAAGACCAGTGGTATGATCGGGATGGTGATTCTTCTGACGATCGTGGCAGCAGTTATTTATCAGATGACGAAAAACTGGATGATTTCCGGTATTGTAGAAGTTATCGGCGTAGCCATAGTCGTGGCTCTCAGTTTTGTAAAGGCGGAACTGTTTGAGAATCTTCTGGTCAATCTGATGGAGAAATTATATATTACGGAAGTGTTTGAGAATATAGCGGTAAATCGTCTGTTTGATGTAAGTGGACTTGTGATGTATCTGACCGTGATTGCAGTGTTTGTTTTTTTTACGATGCAGTCCATTCAGAAAAGACGTTGGAGTTAGGAGGGGTGAGACATGGAAAAGATTAAGAAAATGTTCAAAAGTGTATCCTCCAAAAATGGTACGTATAGTGTAGGCCTTACCGTACTGGTTCTGGTGATTGCGGTGCTGGTCAATCTTGTGGCCGGTCAGCTTCCGGAAAGTATGAGAAATATTGACATCAGTGACAACGGAATCTACGAGATCAGTGAGGTCTCGGAAGAAATTCTGGACGAACTGGATAAAGAGGTGAAGCTGACGGTCGTGGCGGATCTGGATTCTGCCGATCAAAGAATTGAGACATTTGTAAAGAAATATGCGGCTTTATCGAAGAAGATCGACCTGGAATGGATCGATAGTGTACAGCATCCTTCCGCTTTGCAGAAGTATAATACAGAGGGCGACATCATCAACGTAGAGTGTGAAGAAACAGGAAAGAGCACGCAGATTGCCTTTGACGATATTATCAAATATGATGAATACACATATTATATGTCCGGACAGCTTAGTGAGACGGAATTCGATGGAGAAGGACAACTTACAAGCGCAATCGGATATGTGACCAGTACCGAGACTAAGAAAATCTATCGCACCAGCGGACACGGTGAGGCGACGTTTTCTACATCGGTAAATGAATTGTTTTCCAAGAATAATCTGGAGACATCCGAGATCAATCTGAGTATGAATGCGCAGATTCCGGAGGACTGTGATCTTTTGTTCCTCTATGCGCCATCTTCTGATATTACGGATGATGAAAAGACACTGATAGAGGATTATCTCGCGGATGGAGGCAACGTGTATCTGATTCTGGGTACGGATGAAGTGGATCTGCCGAACCTGGAAGCGATTATGGCAGATTATGGGCTGGGACGTGCGGATGGTTATATTGCGGATATGCAGAGATGCTATCAGAATAATTATTATGCGATCTTCCCGCAGCTTACATTGACCGGTGACCTGGGGCAGGGAATTAAAAATGAGATGGTTCTGCTCTTGAATTCGCATGGACTGGAAAAACTGGATACAGAAGACGACGCACTGACGGTGTCAACATTTATGGAAACATCAACGCAAAGCTATGCGGTGCGGGAAGACGGAGAGACGGAAGGACAGTACATTCTGGGAGCAGTTGCAAAGAAGACCTGCGATACCGGAGATGAAGACACGAATGAAGATGAGGAGGATGCCGGTTCCGGGGATACAGAAGAATCGGAGGTTTCCCGGTTAACAGTCGTCGCTTCGGATTCGCTGATCAGTTCGGATATTACCGATCAGCTCACAACACTGGATAACCTGACACTGTTTGTGAATTCTGTCATGAACAATTTTGATGATGTGGAAAATGTTGCAATTGAAGCGAAGAGTCTGAGTGTGGAGCAGAACACACCGGTTTATGCAGGAACGATCAGTCTGATCATCATATTTGTGATTCCGATTGCGATTCTTGTGATTGGATTTGTGACATGGATGCGCAGGAGAAAATCATAGGGAGGACTGTATATGAAGAAAAAGCAGAAAACATTTGCAATTCTTACAGGAGTGATTGTGATTCTGTTACTGGCATTCTTTGGAATGAAGTATGTAAATCATGCGAATGAAGAGAAGGAAGAGCAGAAAAAAGAGGAGGAAAAAATCCAGGTTCTGAAGGCAGACAGTCTGAATGCGATGACATATGCAGATGCAGAAGGAAACAGTATGGCATTCGAGAAGGAAGAAGGGGTCTGGAAGTTCAGTGAAGATCCGGTGATCGAGCTTCAGGAGGATGTGATGCTGGATATGGAAAATGCTTTTTCGGACATTCAGGCGATCAAAGAGATCAGCTCGCCCGATGAATTATCAGATTATGGGTTCGATGCGGTGACATACCGCCTTTCCGTCACAGAGGAAGATGGAACGGAACATGAGTATCTGTTTGGAAATACAACAGGGGAGCAGATTTATTTTATGGAGGAGAACGGAGAAAATGTCTACACAGTTTCTTCAGAACTGACTTCCCAGATGTTGTGGAACCTGGCTGATATTGCCGAGAAAGACAGTTTTATTCAGATTATTGCAGATCATTTTGTCAAAGAGGTGATTACGGCACCGGATGGAACACAAACGGTGTATGAAGCAGTGGAAGAAACAGAAGATTCGGAAGATGAGACAGAACAGTCGGATGATGCAGAAGAAAATAATCCGGTTGAGAAAGTTGCAAATGGAATTGCCGGAATGTATTTTACCGATTGTGTCGATTATCATGTGACAGATGAGACAAAAGCCGGGTATGGTCTGGATGAGGCGTCCAGAACGAAGGTGGAAGTGACTTACAAAGACTCGCAGGACGGAGAAAAAGAGAAGACGGTGATCTTCTATGTGGGGAAAGAAGATGAGGACGGCTCATATTATTATGTTCAGCTTGACGGTTCCATCCGGGTAAACCGGGTTCTTTCCGATAGCATTAAGACCATTCTTCCGGAATAGAAATTTATATCGTTTGTTGTAATTCCATTTTAAAACCGCTATACTAAGAACTGGACTTGGTATAGCGGTTTGTTGCGCTATGATATGAGAGGTTGGCGGAACACACAAAAAAGTGGTTCTGCAGGAAATATGGAGGACGCATGAAACGATTATATGACAGATTAGAAGAATACTCCCGGCAGGATTATTATGGCTTTCATATGCCCGGGCATAAAAGAAATACAGAAATTCTGGGAGTGGATCTGCCGTATGCGATTGACATTACCGAGATAGACGGGTTCGACGATCTGCATCATGCCGATGGGATTCTGAACGAAGCGCAGGAAAGAGCGGCATCCGTATTTGGGGCGGATGAGACACATTTTCTGGTAAATGGAAGTACAGTGGGAATTCTGAGTGGAATTCTGGGAAGTACAAAGAAGGGCGATAAGATCCTGGTGGCACGTCATTGTCACAAGTCGGTTCATCATGCTATCTATTTAAATGAATTGAGACCGAGGTACCTCTATCCGGATTTTGACGGTGAAAAACACTGGAATGGAGAAATCCGCGCGGAAGATGTCAGAAAAGCACTCGAAGAAGAGCCGGACATACGGGCGGTCGTTGTGGTCTCTCCGAATTATGATGGGGTGGTTTCAGACATCAGGGAGATTGCACGGATCGTGCACGAAAAGGGAATTTCTCTGATTGTGGACGAGGCGCACGGAGCACATTTTGGCTTTCACCCGTATTTCCCGGAGCGGTCAAATGGACTGGGAGCCGATGTGGTGATTCAGAGTCTTCATAAGACGCTGCCATCCTTGACCCAGACGGCACTTCTTCATATGAACGGACCGATTGCAAACAGAGAACGGATATGGCGTTATCTGGATATGCTGCAGAGCAGCAGCCCCTCTTATGTCTTCATGGCGAGTATGGATGCATGCATTGATTTTGTGGCAGGGGAGGAAGGTGCGAGGGCATTTCATATTTATGCCGAACGCCTTGCGGAAACCAGAAATAAACTTGCCTCTTTGCGCTTTCTGAGACTTCTGGAATCCGATCATTATGATCCGTCCAAAATCGTAATTTCGGTTTCAAAAGCGAATCTGACGAGCCATGAGTTATATGAGAAACTTTTGCGTGACTATCATTTGCAAATGGAAATGGTGGCAGGGACGTATTTGATTGCCATGACATCGGTCGCCGATACGAAGGAAGGCCTGGACCGTCTGGTGAAGGCACTATTAGAGATTGACGGGGAATTGGAAGAGCCGAAGTGTTGTGCAGAGATTTCCGGTGAGCTTCCGCGGCAGGAGCAGGTGTTTACACCGTTTGAAATTGCCGAAAAGAACGAACAGGGACTGGGAGAAAGTATTTCCTGGAGACAGAGTGAAGGAAGAGTCTCTATGGAATATGCGTATCTCTATCCGCCGGGAAGTCCGGTCATTGTGCCGGGCGAGCGAATCAGCAGAGAGGCGGTGGAGCTTCTTGCATTTTATGAAGAACAGAAATTTCAGATAGAAGGAATTCAGGAAAAAGGAAGAATCAGGGTGCTGAAAAATGAGTAATATATATTATCTGATGGGAAAAAGTTCATCCGGAAAGGATACCATTTACAAAAGAATCAAAGAATTGCATCCGGAACTGAAAACGGTCACGATTTACACGACCCGCCCGATCCGTGAGGGGGAGAAGAACGGGAAAGAATACTATTTCGTAAATGAAGAGAAATTGCAGCAGTTACTGGATGATGGGAAAGTGATTGAGCTGCGCACCTATGACACCGTTCATGGTCCCTGGAACTATTTTACTGTGGATGACGGACAGTTTGATCAGGATACGGCAGATTATCTTATGATCGGGACACTGGAATCCTATCAGAAGATGAGAGAATATTTTGGCGAAGAAAGAATAGTGCCACTCTATATCGAAGTGGAGGACGGGGAACGTCTGATGCGTGCACTTACCAGAGAGAGAATGCAGAAAGAGCCGAAATATGCGGAAATGTGCAGACGCTTCCTTGCAGATACCGAGGATTTCTCGGAAGAGAATCTGAAAGCGGTGGGAATTACCGAACGGTTTGAAAATCGGGAACTTGAGGAAACGGTAAGAAAAATTTCAGAAAGAATTCAGCAGAAAACAGGCGAATTAGGCTAGGTATTCCGCTGAAATTATGATACAATAACAGGTAGTTACGGGAATTTATACATTAAAGAAGGTGAAGCTATGTCAGGTTTTAAAGATGTCGTTGGACATACTGAGATTATTGAATATATGAAAAATGCAGTGAAGCAGGATAAAGTGTCTCACGCTTATATTTTAAATGGACCGAAAGGGTCAGGAAAGAAGCTGCTGGCGAAGCTTTTTGCCCAGGAACTTCAGTGTGAGAACAATGGGGATGAGCCGTGTAATAAATGTCATTCCTGTCGTCAGGCCATGAGTGGCAATCATCCGGATATTATCCGTGTGACCCATGAAAAACCGAATTCCATCAGTGTAGATGAGATCCGTGTACAGATCAATGAAGATATTCAGGTGAAGCCGTACAACGGGAAATATAAGATTTATATCGTACCGGATGCAGATCTGATGACGGTACAGGCACAGAATGCATTGTTAAAGACGATCGAGGAACCGCCGTCTTATGCGGTGATCTTCCTGCTTACGGAGAATGCAGACAGCCTGCTCCCGACGATCTGTTCCAGATGTGTTATGCTGAAGCTTCGCAATATCAAGGATAAACTGGTGAAAAAGTATCTGATGGAGACGCTGGAGATTCCGGATTACAAAGCGGATGTCTGCACGGCATTTGCACAGGGCAATGTGGGAAGGGCCATTATGCTGGCAAACTCAGAGCATTTTAATGAGATCAAGGAAGAAGCAATCCAGCTTTTGAAGAACATTGATACGATGGAAGTCAGCGACCTGGTCGAGGCGGTTAAGCGGATTACCGCGTATAAGATCGAGATCAATGACTATCTGGATATCCTGATGATCTGGTATCGGGATGTATTGATCTACAAAGCAACGAAGAATATTGACAGAGTGATTTTTAGCGAACAGCTTGATTATATCAAGGAACGCGCGAAGAAAAGCTCCTATGAAGGGATAGAAACGATTTTGAATGCGCTGGAGAAGGCGAAAACACGTCTGAAAGCGAATGTGAACTTTGACCTGGTAATGGAGCTTCTGTTATTGACGATAAAGGAGAATTAGCCGATGACAAAAGTAATAGGAGTCCGTTTCAGGGCTGCAGGGAAAATTTATTTTTTTGCTCCGGGCAAGCTGCAGATTCAGCGCGGGGATCAGGTAATCGTGGAGACGGCACGGGGAGTGGAATTTGGAAATGTCGTGATGGGACCGAAGGAAATCCCCGATGAGGAGATCACCCAGCCGCTCAAGACGGTGATCCGCGTTGCAACAGACGAAGACCGGAGAACCGAAGAGAAGAACCGGAAAAAAGAAAAAGAAGCATTCAACATCTGTCTTGAGAAGATTCAGAAGCATGGACTGGAAATGAAGCTGATCGATGCGGAATACACATTTGACAATAATAAAGTTCTGTTTTATTTTACAGCTGACGGAAGAATCGACTTCCGTGAACTGGTCAAGGATCTGGCGGCGGTGTTCCGTACGAGGATCGAATTAAGACAGATCGGGGTACGTGACGAGACGAAGATCCGCGGAGGAATCGGAATCTGCGGGCGTGAGCTTTGCTGCCACACTTACCTGTCTGAATTTGCACCGGTATCGATTAAGATGGCGAAGGAACAGAATCTGTCGCTGAATCCATCAAAGATCTCAGGCGTATGCGGCAGGCTGATGTGCTGTCTGACGAACGAGGAAGAGACCTACGAAGAACTGAACAGCCGCCTCCCGGCAGTGGGAGATACCGTGACGACCAGTGACGGACTGCGGGGAGAGGTGCACTCATTGAGTGTCTTAAGACAGCAGGTAAAGGTGATTGTAAACCTGGATAACGACGAGAAGGAGATCCGGGATTATAAGGTCAGCGAACTGAAGTTCCGGCCGAGAAAGCGTAAGAATGATGTGAAGCTGACGAAACAGGAGATGAAAGAGCTTGCGGCTCTGGAAAAGGGTGAAGGAGCGTCAAAATTAGATGACAACTAATCTGAAACAGGGGGAACGGCTCGACGATTTACAGATAAAAGGATATGAGATCATACAGCATCCGGGAAGGTTCTGCTTTGGGATGGATGCGGTTCTTCTCAGTGCATTTGCAAAGATAAAAGCGGGAGAATGTGTTCTTGATCTTGGGACAGGAACGGGAATTCTCCCGATTCTTTTCGCTGCAAAGACAGAAGGCAGGCATTTTACCGGGCTGGAGATCCAGGAGGAGAGTGCGGATATGGCGAGAAGAAGCGTACAGCACAATCACCTGGAAGAACGGGTGGAAATCGTAACCGGTGATATTAAGGAAGCATCGATGATCTTCGGGCCGTCATCGATGGATGTGGTGAGTACAAATCCACCGTATATGATCGGCGGACACGGACTGGCAAATCCGAAAAGCGAGAAAGCGATCGCACGCCACGAGGTACTGTGTACACTGGATGACATTATCCGGGAAAGTACAAAAGTATTGAAACCGGGCGGACGATTTTACATGGTTCACAGGCCGTTTCGGCTTGCTGAGATTCTGTCCAAAATGACAGAAACGGGATTGGAGCCCAAAAGGATGCGTCTGGTATATCCATACATAGATAAGGAACCAAATATGGTTTTGATTGAAGGAATCCGGGGTGCGAAGCCCAGAATGACGATCGAACCGCCGCTGATCGTTTACAAAAAAGATGGAACATATACACAGGAAGTACTGGAACACTATGGAATGGACGGCTTGGGAAATAACGGCAGGTAACGGAAAGGAGAGCGTATGGCGGGAACATTATATTTGTGTGCGACACCCATCGGCAATCTGGAAGATATGACGTTCCGGGTGATCCGGACATTGAAGGAAGTAGATCTGATCGCAGCAGAAGATACGAGGAACAGCATCAAGCTGCTGAATCATTTTGAGATTAAGACACCGATGACCAGTTACCATGAATACAATAAAATCGAAAAGGGACAAAAGCTGGTGGATAAACTGCTGGAAGGACAGAACATAGCATTGATTACAGATGCAGGTACGCCGGGAATCTCGGATCCGGGAGAAGAACTGGTGAAGATGTGCTATGAAGCCGGGATTACAGTGACTTCACTTCCGGGTGCGGCCGCATGTATTACTGCGCTCACGATATCCGGATTGTCAACCAGAAGATTTGCTTTTGAGGCATTTCTGCCATCCGATAAAAAAGAGCGTCAGGAAGTTCTGGCGGAACTGGCAGAAGAAACCAGAACCATGATCATTTACGAGGCACCGCACCGCCTGGTGAAGACCTTGAAGGAACTGGGGCAGGTTCTGGGAGAAGACCGCCGGCTGACTGTATGCAGAGAACTTACGAAGAAGCACGAAACAGCATTTACCACAACATTTGCCGAAGCAGTCTCTTATTATGAAGAAAATGAGCCAAAGGGAGAATGCGTGCTGGTTGCAGAGGGAAAAAGCCGTGAAATGATCCGACGTGAAGAACAAGGGAAATGGGAGCAGATGAGCATTCCGGAGCATATGGAGTATTATCTGAACCAGGGAATGGAGAAGAAAGAGGCTATGAAATGCGTCGCAAAGGACAGAGGGATCGGCAAACGTGACGTATATAAGGCACTTTTGTAGTTTCGTCAATTTGTACACCTTGTTTATAAAACTTTGTTCAACCCGAACATAGACCAGAAACGATTTTTTTACTATACTAAATGACAGATAGAGAAAACGGCTGAGCCGTAATAAAAAGTAATCAAAACATTTTAGGAGGAAAGAACCAATGGCAAGTTTATCATTAAAACATATCAACAAAACTTATCCAAACGGATTTGAGGCAGTTAAAGATTTCAACCTTGAAATCGAAGATAAAGAATTTATCATCTTTGTAGGACCGTCAGGATGTGGAAAATCCACAACACTTCGTATGATCGCAGGTCTGGAAGACATCTCAAGCGGTGAATTAAAGATTGGTGATAAAGTAGTGAACGATGTAGAACCAAAAGACAGAGATATCGCAATGGTATTCCAGAACTACGCTCTGTATCCACATATGACTGTATATGATAACATGGCATTTGGTCTTAAATTAAGAAAAGTTCCGAAACCGGAAATTGATAAAATGGTTCGTGAAGCGGCAAGAATCCTTGACCTGGAAAGCCTGCTTGATCGTAAACCGAAAGCATTATCAGGTGGACAGAGACAGCGTGTTGCTATGGGACGTGCTATCGTTCGTAACCCGAAAGTATTCCTTATGGATGAGCCTCTTTCAAACCTGGATGCTAAGCTTCGTGGACAGATGCGTATTGAGATCTCTAAATTACATCAGAGATTAGGTACAACCATCATCTACGTAACACATGACCAGACAGAAGCTATGACACTGGGAACCAGAATCGTAGTTATGAACGCAGGTGTTGTTCAGCAGGTAGATACTCCACAGGTATTATACGATACCCCGTGCAACCTGTTCGTAGCAGGATTCATCGGATCTCCGCAGATGAACTTCGTAGATGCTGTATGTAAAGTAAAAGGCGACAAAGTATACCTTCAGGCTGGTCCTTCTGATATCGAACTTCCGGCTGCAAAAGCTAAAAAGCTTATCGATGGCGGATATGATGGAAAGACAGTTGTTCTCGGAATCCGTCCGGAAGATGTACATGACGAACCAGAATTTATCGCAAAATCTCAGGGTACTCTGATTGAAGCTACAATCCGTGTATACGAAATGCTTGGTGCAGAAGTTTACTTACACTTCGATTACGAAGGAGCAAGCATGACTGCAAGAGTTGATCCTAGAACAACAGCAAGAACAGGCGATACTGTTAAATTTGCTTTGGATGCAGACAAGATTCATGTATTCGATAAAGAAACAGAAAAGACAATCACAAACTAAGAATGTGTAATCCGCAAGAGACATATCCCATTTGAGATATGTCTCTTGTTTTTTGCCATGTGTACGCCAAACAGATTCGGTGGAATTTTTTTAATCTTTCAAATTTCCGAAAATGATTGACAAAATAATAGAATCTGATTATTATAACTAATAAGTAAAAGGGAGTAACCTACGTTTGTCATGAATGCGTTTACGATATCGTCAATACGATGGAACCCATCCGGTATCGTGAGAAAACGGTGAGACTTTTATTGCAGGAAGAAGTATGCAATGAAAGTCTTTTCTTTTTATCTTTTTGCATAGTGTCTTCTGAATTGTAAATACTTGGAAGTAGGAGGAAAACACGATGAAAGAAATTTACCAGCTAACAGCTGCTGAGGTGCAGGAGAGAGTGAACAGCCATCCGGACGGACTATCCAAAACGGAAGTAGAACAAAGTCGTGAGAGATCAGGATGGAACGAACTGACGGAAGGGAAGAGGAAGAGTGTACTGCAGATTTTTCTGGAGCAATACAAAGATTTCCTTGTATTTATATTGATCATATCTGCGATTATATCCGGAATTTTAGGAGATATGGAGAGTGCGATTGTAATTCTGGTGGTCATTACGATCAATGCGATCCTCGGAACGGTACAGACGCTGAAAGCGGAACAGTCCCTGCAAAGCTTGAAGAAACTTTCGGGTCCGGAGGCGAAAGTCATGCGTGACGGCGCGGTCGCCCCGATCCCGGTCCGGGAACTTGTCGTGGGAGATCTCGTGATGCTGGAGGCAGGGGACTATGTCCCGGCGGACGGAAGAATTCTGGAAAATGCAAGCCTCAAGATCGATGAGAGTGCACTTACTGGGGAAAGTCTTGGGGTGGAGAAGCAGGAAGATGTCATTGAAAACGAAGTTCCGCTGGGAGATCGGACCAACATGGTGTTTTCGGGAAGCTATGTCACATACGGACGTGGAAGCTTTGTCGTGACGGATGTGGGAATGCAGACCGAGGTCGGGAAAATCGCCGGTTTGCTGAAAAATGCTTCCGAGAAAAAGACACCGCTTCAAGTGAATCTGGATCAGTTTGGGCAGAAGCTATCCATTATTATTTTAGTGTTCTGTGCCATTTTATTCGGAATCAGTGTTTTGCGGGGAGAGAATATCGGAAATGCATTTCTCTTTGCCGTTGCACTCGCGGTTGCCGCTATTCCCGAAGCGCTCAGTTCTATTGTAACGATTGTGCTTTCCTTTGGAACACAGAAAATGGCTAAAGAGCATGCAATCATCCGTAAACTTCAGGCAGTTGAAGGATTGGGCAGTGTGTCCGTGATCTGTTCTGATAAAACAGGAACCTTGACACAGAATAAAATGACCGTGGAAGATTATTATGTGGATGCCAGAAGAATCCGCGCTGCAGAGGTGGATCTGAATGATACACTGCAGAGACAGCTTTTGCGGTATAGTATCCTTTGTAATGATTCAACGAATGAAGACGGAATTGAGATTGGCGATCCCACAGAGACAGCGCTCATTAATATAGGAAGTGCACTGGGAATCGAGGCAGCCAAAGAGAGGGCTCAGTATCCGAGATTGTCTGAAATTCCGTTTGACAGTGACAGAAAATTGATGTCTACGTTGCATTTGATGGAAAATCAGCAGGGAGAGCAAGTGTACCGCATGGCTGTGAAAGGTGCGGTGGACGTGATCCTTGACCGTGCCAGCCGGATCCAGACGGCAGACGGTGTCCGGGAAATTAATGCCAAGGACATAGAAAAGATTGAAAAACAGAATC
>JALFNN010000079.1 GCA_022774325.1 bacterium
CTCACACTACACAGCTACCTCTGGCACTTTCTTCTAATCTATCTCGGTTTCTTTCTGATATTTACCCAAAGAAACAGTTCCCTTCCAAAGGATTTCCTGCTTCCGGGTACCCTCTTTCTTCTGTTAGTTGGAATTGCCACACTGCTGAATACAGGCTTACATACCAAAGGACTCATCAACATGTTTTACGTCAGTCCTTACTATCTTATGCAGCAGGTCGTCTTTGCGGATATCGCCCTCGTCACCGGGCAGACCGCCGGAAGACTTATTTATCTTGCATCCGAACTGCTGGGCGCGTTTCTTATACACTTGGGCTCAATACTGTTCCATCCGTTGAAATCGTAACGACCTGCCACGGAATAAACTTTCCGCTTGCCTGCAACGCCTTCTTAGCAGCCATCACCAATCTGCCGCAATCAGTATATTTGCACCGTCAAAATACGGCGCGTTTACCGGAACCAGTTTGATCTGGCACGGCCATTGGGCCAGTCTGGAAATGCAGACTATCCACTGCATGCGCCAGGCATCTTTCGCGAAAAATACGGTCATTTTCCATGCAGGCTCAATGATATCCGATGCCGGCATTGTAATACGCGGCAGTGTCAATATTGAAATCAATGACCTTTGGGGAAACCGCAGCATCCTGACTTATCTTTCCTATCAGACCGTTAAGGAAGGCAGAACTACGTTTCGGATTCCGTTTAATCGCCAGCAAATGGCAGATTATCTGAACCTGGATCGAAGCGCTCTCTCCAAGGAACTGGGACGTATGCGTGACGAAGGAATTCTGGAGTTTCATAAAAATCAATTCACATTAACCGGGATTCAACTCTCACCGTAACACAAATACTTTGCTTTATTCCGGGTACCGTACACGTTTTCCCGTAAATTCAGCATATTCAAATTCCGACGATTACGGTCTTTCCTTCATATACCTTTCCCACATGTCAGAATATCTTGTTCCCCATTCAACATTTGTGATAGTAGAGTAGGGAATCTTAAGTATATCATCATACCATACTCCATCTGCATCAAACGCCCTGAGAAATAGTTTATGCTTCTTCGCTTTAACGACTACGCCAATCGCAAACTCTCCATGGATTTCATCTTCCACAATAATAAATTGCTCCTTCAATTTTAAGGAATCAAAAATTGTCCTCCAATCAGACAGATCAATATCCGGTGCCTTAATACCTTGTGTAATACCATATCGTTTATTAATCTCATTACATTTATTAGTATTAACCTCAACTTTCTTAAGTTGTGACATTTTACGTATACAATAGCCATCTAGTTGAAAATCTGCTTCAGTTTGTCCCAAAAAAAATTTTTCATTTACTTCATTTGGATAATAATAAAAAAAGTCCTCGCTATACGAAAAAGAACAGCGGCATAGTCCTATTTCAGTAATTGCTTTTGTAATAATTTCAATCTTCTTTCGCTTTTTCATGGTTCTTCCTCTTTCCCTGTCCTAATTAATTTATATTATACACCGTAACACCCCCGATTCCAGTGCATTCGTTACGATTTAGACTCTTTCTGTTGTCCCTTTCATTCCTTCTGTTGAAAAACGGCCAGCCCATCAAGAGCCAGCCATTTTCCAAAAAAGCATCATTTCATATTATCTTTGCGCGTAGTCTATATGCCTGCATTACAGCCATGAGGATGTCTTCCAGTCAATCAGCTTATCACTATAACCTTACACATGGATTTCGGCACAATTCTATGCCTGAACAATAGTTTTTTATACACCAAATACAGTTCAAGTCAAAAGAGTTATCAATTCACAATTTACGATCCAGTAATTTAAAACAATAAACATTGCCCCTGTTATCGGGAAGCTGAGTTTGAAGTTTTCATAATGTAGACACATTTTTACGATTACACGCATTATTATCGTTATGTTATGCTATTTCAATAAACGTAGTTGCATTTGAAACCTTGATCTGTGTATCCAGTTCCGCAAGAAGTGTACTCCGCTTTTCTTCCAAATCTGACAGTTTCTTCTTCACATCCAGCGGATCAACCAGCTCTGTCGTATTTTCCTTCACGCAATAAAGATATGCAGTTATGCATACAATGTGTTACAATCATACTGTATCCTGTCTTTATAAATCATCAAATCACAATCAACGAAAGGGACACAACAAATGCCAAAACGCTTTGAACTATCAGAAAAGGGAATTATGGAAGCTCTGGAATTTCTTGGGGCTGAACTGCCCAGAAAGAAAGTATCTGAAAAAGATATCATCAAAACCAGACTTTTAGCAGAAGAATGCCTGTTTAAACTGGCAAAAGATGCAGCTGAGGGAACTACCTTCGAAATTTGGATTCGCTCTGTTTTAGGCAATGTAACCACAAAAATCAAATGTAAAGGAAAAGAAATCGATTTTTCGGATGCTCTGGCTCTCAGTGGAAATGATTTTAAGAATGCTTTTGATGAAGAAATGGATGACAGTGCCATCGAAACAATCCAGAATATGCTGTTAAAAGGATTTGCGGACAAATTCAAGATATCTCGTAAAAAAAATATGAATTACATAGATATTATCACGAAGAAAGATCCTCAGATGACACTATACATCACATTATCCGCAATTGTTCTGGCTGTTATAATCGGATTATTCATGCGTCTTTGCCTCAGCGAGACCATTTACAATGGATTTTGCAATAATGTACTGCAGCCTTTAAAAACCATTTATATGAATCTGCT
The DNA here is from genome assembly GCA_022774325.1 of bacterium. Classification (GTDB taxonomy): domain Bacteria; phylum Bacillota; class Clostridia; order Lachnospirales; family Lachnospiraceae; genus Allocoprococcus. Next base: position 2,714 of record JALFNN010000079.1, read on the forward strand.
TTCCATGATTGTAGGACCGGTTGTATTCTTTTCCATGATCACCTGTATGATGCAGTTCTCAGATATGCGCAGCTTCGGACGAATCGGCGGAAAAACCATGGGGATCTATACCTTTACCAGTGCAATTGCTGCCATTGCAGGAATCGGCATTTTTTATCTGATTCAGCCCGGCACAGAGGGAAGTTTTGTATCGATGATAACATCGCAGGACACTCCGAACACTACCATATCCTTTCTTGACACGATCATCGATATTTTCCCAAGCAATATTGTGGGTTCTTTCTATGAAAACAATGTCCTTCAGATCTTACTCATGGGTTTGTTTATGGGTGTTGCGGCCAACTTGATCGGAGAAAAAGGAAAGGTACTTCAGAATTTCTTTGAAGCAATGAACGATATGTTTCTGGAAATGGTACTGCTGCTCGCAAAACTGATTCCGCTAATTACATTTTGTTCTGTTATGATTTTGATTCTGACCACCGGAACAGATGCACTGATATCTTTATTAGAGCTGATTGGAACACTGTTAGCAGGACTGGTTGTGATGGTTTTTACATACTCAATAATGATTGTACTCACAGCGAAAGTGAGCCCGTTCCCATTCCTGAAACGCTACATTCCGACCGCGCTGAATGTTTTTTCATTAAGTTCCTCCAGTGCATCCATGCCGCTGAATATGGATTTTTGTAAAAATATAGGAATTTCCCAACGTGTTTACTCTTTCACTATTCCATTTGGAGCCACCATCAATATGGATGGTGCAATGATAGCTCTAATGACGGGAGTTTTGTTCATGGCTAAAACATTCGGTGTAACGATCGACACAAGCCATATTATAATGTTAATTGTATCAGGCATGTTATTGTCCATGGCTTCGCCGGGAGTTCCGGGTGGTTCTCTGGTTGCCTGCACGGTTCTCCTGAAGCAAATGGGAGTGCCGATGGATTGCCTTCCTTTGGTCATGGTATATCTCACAGTGACAGATATGATCTGTACGGTATCCAACACCACCGGAGACGTTGCTGCCAGCGTGATCGTTGCAAGCACTGAAAAATTGCTTGACAAGAATAAATACTATCAGAAGAATTAAAACAGAACATCAAAAAATAAGAGCTATTTGATTTTTTTTACGAATCAAATAGCTCTTTTAATGATATTCTAGAAGTTTCACTGTATAACCCCTCTTTCTATTGATTTTGTCCAATTCAAATTATCTATTTCATTGGACCTACCTCCTGTTTTTTGAAGTTGTCTCTTCTTTTCTTTTGTTGAGTTTATAATATCACTCTTTTACGATTATGTCAATATATTTTCCAAATATTTTTTAAATATAATTTAATTTTCTGATTTTATGTAATAAAAAGAGTCGCTTCGTAGCTTATCAAAGATTACGCTGACAGCTATGCTCTGAAGCGTGATACTCTATGGCTTGTATATACCATCGGTTTGCAGGACGAAATCCGCATCAGTGCGGAAGAAACCGCAAAAGAATGTGGATTTCTCCAGATAAACTGGATTTAGGCCGGCGGAGTGATTACCACGAATGGCGGCCCTGCTGCCTTCGGTTTAGTAGGATTCTCATCCAAAGACATATAATTGAATAAGATATTTGCCAAAAAACACAAGTACCTCCTGCCCTTGTGTTTTTTAATCCCCATTATCATCTGTCCAACCGATTTTCCTTGTTACTTTCTATGCAGAAGCCGCATTTTGAATGCTCTGATCTGGGCCGCGTATTTACTCGTCATAATCACTCCAACGATCATCATGCCAAATGTAATTCCCAGGCACAATCCTCCCAGGAAATTATCCGCCCGATCACTGAATACCAGAATCATATAAATGACAGCTGCGATAAATCCTCCGATAAACAACCAATGCATCCGCCATTTCAATGAGAAGATCCAAATCCGGCAGATTACTTCCGGTCTCCCTTAGTTAAAGATATTGTTTTATCTGAGTGCCAGTTTAAGCTGACACTCAGATTTTTGTATCAATCAATTTTACCGACAAAGCGATAGTAAATCTCTATTTTCTGTTCACGAAAGCCGTTTTCGTATTTGATTGCTTCATGGACAACGATTTTATCAATCATATTGTTCAGCAGTTCTGCTGTCAATTCCGTAGGCTCGGAATATTGTTTGACGATCTCAATCCATTTTCTTGCATCTTCCACGGACTGTTTGCTTTCAGCCAATGCCGCCTTGAGCTTCTGGATTTTTTCATCCAACTCAATCTGCTCCAGCTGATATTTCTGCGACAGCATATTGAAGTTATACTCTGTTATGCGTTCAGAAACTCTGTCCTCGTACATTTTGGCAAACAACCTGTCAACCTCTGCCTTGCGCTTCTCCGCCTTAGAAAGCTCTGCCGTATGTTTCTTCATAGCAACAGCTCTTTCCTTGTCTCCGGCTTTCAGAATGCTTTCCAAGAGCCTCTCTTCGTCCTCACGGACAGCTTTTGTCCAATGTTGAACTCGAAGCAGTACATAGGTATAGAGCGTATCGTAGCGGATATAGTGCATGGAGCATTTACCAGTGCCTTGCCCATAATTACTGCAATGGTAATGACCATAAGGCGTTTTGTTCTGACGATTCTCACCGTAGGCAAGAGACCAACCACAATCAGCGCATTTTACAAGACCCGAGAAAATCTTGGTGGTGCCATCTTTCTGTTTTCTTCTGCGGGAATCAATCTGATTCTGCACATGATAGAAAACATCTTTTGAAATTATGGCTTCATGAGTGTTTTCGATACGAACCCATTCTTCCTTCGGCTTACGGATTTTCTTTTTGTTCTTGTAAGAAATGTTAGTCTGCTTATTGTGGATGCTGTTTCCAATGTAGGTTTCATCTTTCAGAATTTCCTTTACCTGACCGATTGACCAATCGTATTGTTTGCTCTCCGGCGCATCTGCGTAGATGTGAGCGAATGTTCCATATCGTGTGTAGTTGAGCCAACCGGATGTAGGAACTTTTTCTTCGATGAGCCTGTGTGCAATACTTGCAGCACCGGAACCATGATAGGCAAGTTCAAAGATTTTCTCAACGATCCACTTAGTTTCATCGTCCACAACTATGGCATTTTTAATTTCTGGATGTTTCTTGTAACCTAAAGGTGCGTAAGTACAGATTCGCTGACCTGCAGCGTGTTTTGCACGAAGCGCAGCCTTTACTTTACGGCTGGTATCCTTGGCAAACCATTCGTTGAACAGATTCTTGAAAGGAACAAAATCACTGAGACCTTTTTCTGTATCCTCATTTTCTGTGACTGCGATATAACGGATATTTTTCTCTGGAAACACAAACTCCAAATAGTAATCCATCATAACGTGTTCACGACCAAAACGGGAAAGATCTTTTGTGATGATGCAGTTGATTCTGCCTGCATCCACATCGTCCATCATTCGCTGAAATGCCGGTCTGTCAAAGTTCGTACCTGACCATCCGTCATCAATATACTCGTCTATCACATGGAATTGGTTGTCACGGGCAAACTGCTGTAAAATCGTTCTTTGGGTTTCAATACTGACACTGTCTCCGAAGTTTTCATCGTCACGGCTTAATCTGTAATATAGTGCGGTATTGTACGGTTGCTTCATTCAAATCCTCCTTCTTTGAAACAACCCACGCTTACAATACTTCGTACCCGTATTGTACTATATGCGAGGGCAGTTTTCAATTTTGTCGACTGGACACTTGACGTTACTTTTTCTGACTCTTTACTGCATAACGGATAACATCTTCAATTACCTCATTGACGGTCTTTCCGGTCTCAGCAAAATGTTCACTGACAGGGATAATGGTTTTACCAACAATCAGATAGTTCGCACCATCCTCAGTGAAATAAACAGAAGTGTTTTCAAGTGTAGGTTCAGGCTCATCCCAGTCATCATAAAATTGAAGGTTCCATTCTTTGATAACTTCCGATGGCGGACTGAAAATCGGATTGAAGCAACTGCTCCATATATCCAGTTCATAATTGCTGTTGTCATAGTCGATCTGTTCCAAATCAAATTCGTGTTTCATCAGTTTCCTCCTTTGTGCATTGTCAGCTAACTTCCGTCCAATCGGATGGAAGTAAAATAAAAAAGCTGTCACACAGAGCATCAAGAAATAAGCACAAGAACACCTGCACTTTTCTGATGGTTCTATGTAACAGCCAACGTGAAGAAGGATTTATCCTCTCACAAATATGTCGGACTTCAAATCGGGCAATCCCGCAAAACTATAAAATCAATCTTGAACCGATATTCAATTTTCTGTGTCTATTCTACTGGATAATTGTAAAAAAAACAAGTATGCAGAACTGCGCCAAAGAAATACTTTTACTTCGGTGCAAGTTGCGGCGAAGTTGGTTTTTATCATTTCACCTCTGGTCAATTCGTCCAGAAGTTGCATTTACAAAAACGTTCAGAATAAACGAGTAGCCATCATCGCCGATGATGTTCGAAGGGGATTGGGGATGTTGCCCCAACAAGCGAATGAGCAAAAGTAGTAAACTGGGTCCTGTTTACACTACTTGCGAATTTGTGAACCTGTACAGGTTTACACTGCTTGCCAATTTGTGAAAGGGCAAAATACAGCCATAAATTATTTTCAACTTGGGAATAATTTCACTGTATTACTTGTGGTCAATTCGTCCACAAGTCGAACTTCTATTTTTGATTTTTGAACTTGGGACCACCTTGGGTATAAGTTATTTTTAAAACATTCATAGCAGAACTTATTCCCAAATTGAGAACAAGTGAAATACCAGATACCGCACTTCTCGCCAAATTGGCGAGAAGTTATTTCGTGTAATTTTTGCATAAAGTCAACCAAGAGATTTACCAGATTTAACTTCTGCGCAAGTTGAGCAGAAGTTGATTTATTCCCTACGAATTATCAGGAAGTTGCGATGCGACTTCAGACCAAATTGATCCAAAGTTACACGGCATCCTTACAGGAAAGGACTTCGTCCCAAATTGAGACGAAGTCCTTTCGTATAATTACTATATTACGCCACCCAGTTATAACCGGTCATCGCCTGATCAACGATATGATCAAATACCAGCGTACTCTTTCTCAAGAATATTTCTCTGTCGTAGCTCTCTGGCAAAAACTTATTCAGGATATAGACAATCTCACCCCTTACTCGTTCCTTCGGCTGAGGATCGTTTTGCCATCCAACAATAAACAATTCATTGCGCTTTTCGGTAAGCGTATTATACAGTTCTTTCGCTGCCAGTTTTACACGCTTTTCTTCATCAGCGGTAAGATGTTCTTTTCTAAGAAGGTCAAACAGTTCCAATTCAGCTTCCGACAATTCTTCCTTAATATGACGTTCTTCCTCCGCCCGGAGTTCTTCCATTAACTTCAGAAGTTTCTCATAAAAATCATCATTTTGAGAGCCACCGGCATTGTACTCATCAATTATATTTCTGAAGCGCTCTGCAAATTTTGTGCGGGTTATGTTGCGTCTTAGCATTTTCTGAAGCTTTTCCTCAATATGCTTACGCAAATTAGCAATTTCAAGATTTTTGTTCTTCAGCTTTTTGAATTGAGATCTGAGTTCATCAATATCCAGTTTGGATAAGTCAAGCTCTTTGCCTGCTTCTGTGATGGTGTATTTTCTTGCATCTGCAGCAGTGATAACACTCTGATCCAACAGTTCATTGATTCTGGCCTGCGCAGCTTCAATCTTTTCGGGGCGAATTTTTCCGTCAATGACACCTTTCAGATATAGAATTGCATCTTTGTAAGCTGGTTCAAAATCCATTTTGAAAATATCAGGTCTAAGCGACTCATACAGACCATCAACGGTATTAGCCATCACAGAAAACTCATTCTTCACATCATCGTTGCCCACAATGATATTGGCGTAATCCTCGAAGAACGATAGATTCTTGAAGGTATCTCCGTCTTCAACCACTTTGCTGAGATCCACATTATGACTCAGACAGAATGCTTTAGTAAGATCAATTGCTTCGTGCAACTGTCCCAGCAGCTTTTCCACATCCTTCACCGGCATTAAACCGCCATCATCAGACGCATAATCCGCCAATGCTCGTTTCAAATATTTGAACACATCCAAATAGTCGATAATTAGACCACATTCCTTGCCGTTATAGACACGGTTTGCACGGGCAATAGTCTGCATCAGAGTATGACCCTTCATAGGCTTGTCCAAATACAAGGTGGAAACAGACGGCGCATCAAATCCCGTCAGCCACATAGCACAGACGGAAACCAACTGCAACGGATTGTTTGGGTCTTTGAAGTTATCCTCAATATCAAAACCATTTTCATCAACCTTATTCATGCGTTCACGATGCGGTTTTATCGACAATCCTTCCGCTGCAAATTTAGCTTCTTCATCGGTATCTTCGCTGATGACAACAGCCATTTCCACTTTGCGCATATAGTCAACCATATCTTTCAGACGGAGCTTTTCAGCCGCATCTTTGGTTTTAGTGATCTGCGCATTTAACTTTTTAATTTCTTCTTTCCAGTAGTAGCTTACTTTATCGTACATCTTCACGGCAGTAAACTTGTCTACGGAAATAACCATGCCCTTTCCTCGGAAACCACGACGAGGGAAATGGTAAACAATATGCTGAGCAATGGCATCCAGACGGTCATCACGCTTGATGACTTCCAGTTCCTTTGCGTAGTGGTTTTCCAATCGACGCTGCTCTGCATCAGTTAGGTTTTCTTCTTCCAGAATTTCTGCAAAATCAGAATCAAGGAAATCGTTCTGCAACTCTACCTCCGGTACACGCTTCACATAGTAGAGTGGTACGGTAGCATTGTCTTTGATGGATTCTGCAAAATTGTATTCGCTGACATAATCACCGAACCACGCATTGGTCAGTCGTTTTGCGCCAAGTAACGGTGTACCTGTAAATGCCAGGAACTGTGCATTCGGTAAACCAGTGCGCATATTCTCTGCCAAATCCTTGTACTGTGTGCGGTGAGCTTCATCAACGATAACGATGATGTCATCACGTTCAGACAGGACAGGATATTTCTTTCCCTTGTCATATCTGAACTTATGAATCAGTGTAAACAGGATTGACTTGTTAGTTTTTAATTCCTCACGCAACTGCTTGCTGTTCGCAGGCTGCACCTTATCCTTATCGGTAATAAACTCTGTACGTAGAAAGTTCTTATAAATCTGCGTATCCAGATCTTCACGGTCAGTAACGATAAGGAATGTAAAGTTGCCCGTACATTTATGCTTGATCTTACGAGCGAGCATTACCATGGAATAACTCTTACCGCTTCCCTGAGTATGCCAGAACACACCCAGCTTACCTTTCAATTCCTCACGGCGCAGGAAAGCATCATAGGCGTTGTTTACACCAAAGAACTGGTGGTTCTTTGCAATGATTTTTATTCTGCGGCGGTCGTAAAGAATGAAGTTCTCTATGTAATCCAACAGATTCTTCGGTTCACAAAGACCGGCAATAAAATACTCCAAGCTGGTGCAATTTTCTCGGATGGCTTTTCTGTCCGGGTTTTCTTTTTCGTTCTCCACCTTCAGCCATTCAAAGAAGAACTCATAACCTGCGGCAAAGCTGCCCAGGCGAGTTTCCATACCATTAGACAGAACACAAATCTGGTTGTAGTTGAACAGATATGGAACGTCTTTCAGATAGTTCTTCAGGTTGATATCATAGGCGTTCTTTACCGGAATATTGCTGTTTTTCAGTTCAATGAAAACCATTGGGAAACCATTGATGAAAATGATCAAATCTGGTCTGCGCCAATGAGTTTCGCCCTTGATCCACATCTGAGAAGCAACCGTAAATGTATTGCTCAAAGCATCATTATAGGACAGCAAACGAAGAATGTTGGAGGTCTTCTTGCCGTTCTTGTTGTATTCTACAATGATACCGTTGCGGATCTTCTGATAGTTCTGGTAGTTGGTCAGCATTAGATCACCGGAAGCTGGCGTGCGGCACAGCTCGTCCACCACAGTGCGTACAGTTGCTTCCGGAATATCTGGATTGATCCTGCACAGGCTTTCGAACATCACATCCGGCAGAACAACCTGCTTCTTATCCTTGCGTCCGGTTCCGTCAGGAAGTGTGTCCGGTTCTTCTGTCATACAGTTCAGAACAATATAGTTATGCCGCTCATGCAAAGCCTTGATAGCTGCTTGCTCAATCATATCTTCTGTTATGATTTTCGGCATAGAATCACCTCCTAAATTTCCACAAGGAATGAAACCTTGCTTTTCTTCATTGCTTTCCAATAATCCCGCAAATCACTTTGCGGCAATGCTTCGTATATAAATAACCAGAAATTATCCATTTCTGTTGCCAACAGTGATCGAGCATAATCTTTGCACATTTTTACTGCTGCTTTATCTTTCTTTTTCTCATAGTATAGGTAGCTAAACAACAAGAACAGGCAGTTATTGCTGCTTTTTGCTACATCAAAATCGAGTTCTCTGATTTCGAACTCATATTTATTGGCATAATACAGTGCATAACACACCGCTTCATAATTCTTGAGTTTTACGCCTTCTTCATAAAGTAGTGCAGATATTTTTGAAATCATTGTTGTTTCAACGCCAAACGGCATGAATACATATTCTTCCAATAACGATACCAAATATGGGTAAATTACGGTCAAGTGAAAAATTGTTTTCACATAATACGATTTTGCATTTTCTGTAAGCTGTTTCTTAGCTAATACCTTCATGGCATAATTCAAAATGGCAGCATTGTCATGGTTTTCCTGCATCAATTCGATTGCCATATCCAGATATGCACGAACTTCCTTAAAATTCATCTTTTCTTTTGTATCAAACGCAGTGAAGGTGTTAATTTTTCGCACCCACTGCTCAACGGATGCCGTTGGGAGTTCATCTATGGAAGTTTTCTTATGGTTGAGAGCCAGATCATACGCTCTTAACTGCTCAGACAATTCGGTAAGAAATAACTGCCCATCCTCATAGGTAGAAACATAACAAGTATAATCGTCAATGTTTCTGATATAACGCCATCCTTTATCATACAAGATTTTATCAATCTTAACTAAAATGATCTCGGACAGTAAATTCGAAGCATGGGGACCGATCAACAATCCATGCGTTTCTCCGTGCTTTACATTTCTTGTACGGAAATCAAGCTCGTTATACCACTGTGAACTATCTTTCTGATTTTGCTTCGCCACATCTTTTCCAACTAATGCCCATGAAAGGGCATGGGTATATATACTTGGAAAACAGTTGGATACATCAGCATGAACCAAATATCTTGCCCCGAGCAATAAATCCGGTTCAGGTGTACCATCATCTTTCCAGTTTCTGTAGTTCATGGAAAACAGCGAATCAGAATCCTTCATTTTACGAATATGAGTTCTGCTGATTATATGTTCCTGATTTTTAGTCTCTTCCTCAAAATACTGCTGAAGCTGCGGCCATATCTCTGATATGTATTTGCACAAACGCTGATATGCCGCGGGATTAGGAATACCCAAGGGGCGTGGAGTGTTGATATTCCTCATGCTCTCGTGATAAATATACTCCGCCGGATTTTTAGGAAAAGCAGGCGATTGAGATTCGCAATAGTCGAAAAATGCTTTTGTTGTAAACACTGGAGGAAGCTTTTCGGTAAAAAGACCGTGAGCGAGCAAACCTTCATAGATTTCATCAGCAGATAATTCATTTGTAAAATCATAATAATGCTTGCTTTCTGCCATTTGCTATCACCCCGGCTTGTCTCATTTGTTATTTTGTATGTGGTCTCGTCCGCTAATCAAAGGCCCAAGAATTTTATTATATCCTTAAATCCAGAATCAACATGTTCAGAAAGAGGGATACCTTTGGCATCCTTAATGAACTCCATAAATTCAGGTAGATCCAGTAGAATTCTCTGAACAATACGTTTTTCTTTGATCTGATGAATTGCGCGAGTAGGATCACCCAATGCTTCAATCTGCTCTTGCAATTCTTTTTCTATCTTTGTCCAATACAAACTGTATGCCGTTTGTCCTTCAAGCGAGTATACCTTTGCACCAATAGAAGGCATGTTCTGATCTTGGTAGTATTGAATATCACCATCTGAAAGAATAATAAATGCAAGCTTCTTCTGGAACTGAGAATCCTTGATTACTTCCAGTACCTCAAACATACAGTTTCTTGACTTCAAGTAATGATCGCTAACGATCATAATAACGAAATCATGGGTTTCAATGGTCTGCATGAACTTTTTGAAGCTCTCATGGTATTCAACATCACGAATATCTCGAGAAATTTTGGCCTTTCCATTAATATGCGGAGCAAGCCCAGTTTCAATAAGATTTGCGATATCGGAGTCTTTCTGGCAGTAGGATAAAAACAAAGTTTTCTCCTGCTCTTCAGTAGCTGCCACTGGAACACCTTCAGGACAATCAATCAAAGAAAGTTCCAGATAGCTTTTTACTGCAATTACAAACGGCTCGATGGCCTTACGCATAAAAGCAGCAATCATATCTTTGAATTTTCTGCTACTCGTATAGCCGAATGCCAATGCGTGCAATTGTTTCGGACCATCTAATATGTATTGCAATAACTGATAACCGTAATCGACGATCGCTTCCTGAGTATCAGGCAATGTCAGCATATCGTTCCAAGATTTATTTTTGTATATTTCTGCGAAGTCGTAATCCTCTTTGTGACAGTCGGAAATATACGCCATAATGAACGGAATATTCGTAATATAATCGAAGAAAATCTTTACGCAATTGATTTCTTCTTGGGAATCTATCTTCAGCATCTGGGAAGATAGGGTTCTATACTGCAATGAAATTTTTCTTAATTCTTTCTTTGTCACAGCTTAGCTCCTCCACACAAAGGGCAGTAAATGCCAATCTCTCTATCAAAATACTGTACTTTTACCGAAGAATCACAGCACTTCAGTTCAACTGTTTCATATTCATTAACAGACTGATACAATTCTTTTTCTGGTTCCTTCTTTGGAATATCCATCGACATTTTTACAAAGCCATTCTTGTTAAATTTCTTAATGGATTTGCCCAACGTCCTTTCCAACTCCGAATACATATAGTTCAATGCAACCTGTTCCATTTTTTCCAGAACTTCCGTGCAATAAAATGTATTGGTTCTGTTAGGAAGCCCACATACTGGGCAGAAAAAATGTAAATAGCTTTCATCTTGAAATGTGTCTGCATGGAGCATAAAACGATTCTTACAAAAATCACACTCCATTTCCAAGAACCCATCCTCATCAACTGGAATGCCAATTTCAAAAGTCTTTTCACTCATACTTACACCTCCAGTTTGCCGCTCATCAAGCGAGGAAGCAACATGTCACGCTGTGTTTCCAGATTTTGGTTTTGGTACATAAAAGATTTAATCTCATCGAATAGTGGCTTTACCTTATCATGGTATGCCAGAATCAAATTTTCGCCGGGATCGACTACTTTCAGCTTTTCAAACTTACCTTTACTAAGATTAGTCATTGTTGCTCCAGTAGCACCAAACAATTCAATAGTTTCCTTTAGGGATTTGCAAGTGTGGTATAGCCATTCCAGCTCGTTCAGATTATTTAAAACAATCGAATTGATCTGCTGATTTGTATGAGCCGGTTCTGCATTGATGGATACAACGCCAGCGGTGCCAATACAGCTAACCATAATGGAATTGGTAGGAAGCAATTTTTTAGGTTGCGTATTATGTCCTCGTTCAGAAAGCTTGTCTTCGGTCTGAATAATAAACATGTTGCCATGCATATCAGGAGTCTTGACAAACATTATTTCTCCACCATAGTTTTCGGCAATCTCTGTAGAGGGGGTTTTGCCCGTTTCTACTCGGCCATAATCAGACAGTCGCTTAATTGTCCAGCCTTTTGGGAATCCGTCTTCAAACTTGGTATTTTCATGCCCAGGAAAGCGGAAACGGACAAACCATTCCTTGTACAGTTCCTGTGCGGCCTGTTCCAACAGTTTAATTCTGCGATTGTTTGCTTCAATCAAATCATCATAAGCAGACAGAATATCTGCGATACGTTCCTGTGTAGGGAGATCCGGCAAGTTGAGCTTCAAGCGTTGGATAAATCTCTTATCCGCACGCTGTCTGCCACTTGCACCGGTCATACTGTTGATTGCGGGCAATACAACTGCATCACTGGAAGTAAGATAATAGGTGAATCGTGCATCAGCCTTTTTCTTTTTTGCCCTGAAAACATAGAACTCCGTTGAGCCAAACGCAGCATCACCATTAATGGCTACTTTGGCAATCTTTCTATTTTCCAAGCAAGGCGTAATACGAGAAAAAACGGTGTCACCATCACAAAACTTGCTGCTGCTTTGCCCATCATAAACCTTTACTTCTTCGTTCGTCACTGAACGGCGAGTTGGTGAAACTTTATCAATATCAATAAAAGGGTAAGATTCTCCCTTTTTTAGTTTTACAGGCGGATTTACATCAATAATATCTTCTAATCTTTTTTCTTCCCATTTACTCATTTATCTCCGCCTCCTTTCCGTTATTTAACAAATCTAAGCAAGAACGAAAATCGCCAAAGCAGCTGGCTTTCCTCAGCGCAATGCTCTGCCCAGATAATCATATATTCTATGTTTTTTACTGCATTCTCATCTATACACTGTTTCAGTACACCATAATTTTGACGCACAAGCATGTCGTTGAAAACACCACTATCTAACTGCTTATCAATTTGGTCTTTGGCAATGCCTTTCCAAATCTCATCGTTATATTCGCAAGCTTTCAGCGCAATAGATGCAGTATTCTTCAGTGCAAGAAATTCATCCGCTTTTATATCATTCAGATTCGACAAAATGATGTAGGTAAGAATCTGATAGAAGCCGTAGAACAAACCGACTCGTTCCAGAACATCCAGCCCTGACTCAAAATCCCATAAAAGGCCGCTAACCCAAGTAAGTCCGCCGACTATAACGGAAATCTCAAGAAACATCAAAAATATCTGCCAGATTGTTTTAGACCGAATATGTTTCCGTTTTATTTGGCCCATTGAAATAACTCCTGTAAATTGGTTGCAATTTTGCTTTCTAAGCCATGCGCTTCTTCGTTCAGTTTGGAGAGGGCAGCATAATATGCCATCATACGCTGCTTAAACTCATCCTGCGTTAAACCATCATCCTCGATCACAACACCGACATAACGACCGGGATTCAGAGAGAAATCCTGATCGCCGATACTGTCATCCTCATAGCCCATGAGCTTTCCCTTGTCATCATAAATCTTGCCGATTTTTGCGACCTTACACAGACCAACCACATCTCTGTATTTTCCTTCCGGGAAGCGTTCTGTCAGCCAGTCAATATTGGACTGCCAGTAGCTCTTAGGCATAATATCTTCATCATCAGACACTTCCGGAGCTTCAGCCATTTTTGTGCGGTAATCAGCCAGCAGAGCGTCAAAGTCCTCCGTCTTACCTTCGTACAATCTGCTAATGATACCGAGGTTGCGGATCTGCTCATCGGAGAATTTGCGGTGCGCACGGTCGATCTGAGTGAAAATATTTCTGGCATCAATAAACAGGATTTCATCCTTCTTCACCTTCGCCTTATCGAAAAACCACAGGGTGGCAGGCAGCGTTACCGAAGTAAACATATTAGATGGCAGCGTTACCATCTGACTGATAATACCACTTTCAATCAGTTTTACACGAATATCCTTCTCGCTGTTGCCTGCGTCGGATGCGGAGTTTGCCATAACCAGAGCCGCACGACCGGTATCGTTCAACGCAGTCGCAAACTGATTTATCCAGAGATAGTTACCGTTAGGAACTGTTTCCTTGGCATCTTTCTTTTTGTTCTTGGTTTTGTTCTGAGGTACACCGTATGTGTTGAAGCGGGGCTGATCTTTTACCTGATCCAGTTCTACGCCATCTACATTAAAAGGGGGATTTGCCATAACATAGTCGAAATTACCGAAGCTGTCGTATGGATCACGGTAATAGGAGTTTGCGTGGGTAATGGTGCCACGAACATTGTTCAGGACAAGGTTCATCTTTGCCAGTCGAACAGTTGCACCGGTCTTTTCTACGCCGTATGCACGCAGGTTCATCTGCTTGCCCTGAGCTTTGTGCTTTTCGATATAATGGGCAGTCTGAACAAACATACCTCCGCTACCACAAGCAGGGTCGAGAACCTTACCCTCAGTAGGTGCAAGAACTTCAACCATGTAACGGACAACAGATGCAGGGGTGAAGAATTCACCGCCGCCCTGACCTTCAGCCAGCGCAAATTCACCCAGAAAGTATTCGTAAATTTCACCGAAGATGTCCAGTTCCACATCCGCAGGAATATCTTTAAAATTCTTCAGAAGCTTTGCCAATACGAGGGGGTCATCCTCGCTGTTAACGCTGTAATAAATATCTTTCGGAAGCGTATCTTCCAGTTCGGCAGTGTATTTCTCCACCGCTTCCATGGCTTCCTTAACCTTTTTGGCAAGGTCTTCACTTTCCGGCAGATTCAACAGCCAATCATATCTGGCTTCTTCAGGCAGATAAAATCCACATTTTTCAATAGCGATTTCGTGAATCGGACGCTCCATTCGGGTTCCCTTGATGGAAGCAAACTCTGCCTGGATAGCCGGTTCATATTTGCTATATTTTACATCTGCAAATCGCAGGAAAATCAGGCCAAGAATAGGCTCGGCATATTCGGTGGACTTCAAGCCGGAATTTGCACGCAGCTGATCGGCAGTCGTCCACAATGTATCTTTTAAGTTTTTCAACTGTTTATTCGTCATTTGTATTCTCCTCCGGCACAGATTGCATTAAATCGCCATAATCACATTTCAACACATCGCAAATCCTGCCAAGAATCGCAAGATTGACTGGTTCATCTCTGCGAAGTTTCGTCATTGTATTCGGAGCAATATCTGCCGCTTTTCGTAAATCTGCTTTACTCATTTTCTTATCGACAAGCAGTTTCCACATTCGGTTATATGAAATAGCCATGCTTCTACCTCCTGTTTCTTCTTTACACGCTTACTGTGTATAATAATAGCAAAGTTTGTCGCAACTTTCAAGACACATTCGCAATTATGTGCGATAACCGATTTTTTTTTAGGATTTTAGATATAAATGGTCATTTCGCTTCAATTCCATTCCCATCGGATAGGAAAAGATCAGTATCACTATAATCAGTATTATTTATATCAGTATTATTACATTGTGCTTTTGACAACTCTTGAATTGTCAAAAGCACAATTCAAGAACTTTCCAAAAGACAATTCAGTAATTGTCTTTCCACGACAAAATGCCACCCGAAGGATTTCTCCCACGGGTGGCATCAAATAGTTTATCGTTTTTATTCTTCAAGGATTTTCATACGATGTCCTCCTCGTAAACCAGGGTAGTGTCAAAAACTACCTGTTTATTTGTTCCAAAATTCAATAAAATCCTTGAATTTATGGGAGAAAGCAAATAAAAAGAGCATTGACCTCCCTTATTCTGGTATAATGTCCTCGACCAAAAATCCAAAACACCAAAGGAGACAAAGCTCATGGACATTAAACAATACTTACTTTCATTTATTCAATATCTATATCAGCAGAATTGCTGGCTGATTACTTTTATCTGCAAATATAT
>JALFNN010000083.1 GCA_022774325.1 bacterium
CGACTGTTTTATTATATATTAAATAAATGGATTTGTCAATAAGAAAAAAGTTTTTTATGATAATTGCTATGGATTATAAAGTGTTTGTTTCTGTGTTTAATGGAGCAAAAGAAAAACCCTTGAAAATTCAAGGGCTTTTTCTTAAAAAATAATGCGGAAGATGGGACTTGAACCCACACGACTGCAATAGTCACAAGATCCTTAGTCTTGCTCGTCTGCCAGTTCCGACACTTCCGCATACCAGCTATTTTGTTTATGCTTTGCTGACAACAGTTATAATACATGATTATTTGGGGAAAGTCAACACAATTTTTTTGAAAAAATATATTCGCAATATTAATAATTAAAAAGGAAATAGAAACAAAATTCGATATTTAACAAATACTCTTTCTAATTGAGAGAAAATATAGTAAAATAATAAATAATTGAGCGGTTTATTTATGCGTTTTTTCAATCAATGCCAGACGAATTGAGATAAGAAGAAAAAATGGCGAAACGGATGTCAGGAGGTAGCCGTATGTTAGAAAAAGTAGATTTAACAAAGAAAATGAGCAAGGAAGAATACAAGGAGAAGATGGAGACGCTGGAGCTGGAGCTTGGGCATCTGCAGCGGGAATGCAAGGAACAGAAAATTCCGGTGATGATTGCCTTTGAAGGGTACGGAGCTTCGGGAAAAGGCCTGCAGATCGGACGTCTGATCCAAGGATTGGATCCGAGAGGATTTGAGGTACATGCGGTTAAGAAAGAAACGGAAGAGGAACGGATGCACCCTTTCATGTGGCGTTTCTGGACGAAGACACCAGAGCGGGGAAGAATTGCGATCTACGATACGAGCTGGTACCGCAGAGTACAGATCGACCGGTTCGACGGCAAAGTGTCGGAAGAAGAACTGCCGGCAGACTATGAATCGATTCGTTCTTTTGAAAAGCAGCTTACAGATGACGGAATGGTCATTGTGAAATTGTTTCTTGCGATCGATCAGAAAGAACAGAAAAAGCGGTTCAAAAAGCTGATGGAATCGAAGGAGACGAAGTGGAGAGTCAGCGAGGGCGATCTGAAGAGAAATAAGGAATTTGCACGATATGAGCAGATGAATGAAGAGATGCTTCGGAAAACAGATACGGATTATGCACCGTGGACGATCATTGAAGCGACGGATAAGCGGTATGCAACAGCGAAGATCTTCACGACAGTGATCCATGCAATGCAGATGGCGCTGGAGAAGGTGAAGATGCCGGAGGAAGCACAGGAAGAGAGAAGAAGCGGTGGAGAGAGAGAATTCCAGGAATCGCTGCTTGCGAAGGCGGATTTGTCCAAAAAGCTCAGCAAGAAGCAGTACAAAGAGCAGCTTAAGGAACTGCAGGGCAAGATGGAACGTCTTCACGGTGAACTGTACCGCAGAAGAATTCCGGTGGTGCTCGGCTTCGAGGGATGGGATGCCGGAGGCAAGGGCGGCGCGATCAAGCGTCTGACGGAACACATGGATCCGAGAGGATATGTGGTAAATCCGACTGCATCACCGAATGATATTGAGAAAGCACATCATTACCTGTGGCGTTTCTGGAGAGCTATGCCGAAAGCGGGCCACATTGCGATCTTCGACAGAACCTGGTACGGTCGTGTGATGGTAGAACGAATCGAAGGATTCTGTACGACGAAAGAATGGCAGAGAGCCTACAAGGAAATCAATGATATGGAGCAGGATCTGGTGAATGCCGGCGCTATCGTGCTGAAATTCTGGATGCAGATCGATAAAGATGAGCAGGCAGCAAGGTTTAAGGCGCGCCAGGAAAATCCGGAAAAACAGTGGAAGATCACCGATGAAGACTGGAGAAACCGTGAAAAATGGGATCAGTACGAAGAAGCAGTCAATGAGATGCTGATTCGTACTTCCACACCGCATGCACCGTGGGTCGTAGTGGAAGGAAACTGCAAGTATTATGCAAGGATCAAAGTGCTTGAGACGGTGGTTCATGCCATTGAAGAACGTCTGAAAGAAGAAAAATAATGAGAAGTTCGCATGAACAGATCGCTGAAAGGGAGCAGGAATATGACGATCAGAGAGCAGATGGAACAGCGGGAAAAAGAATATTTAAGTGCGTATGCGACACTAAGCGTCAATACGAGAGGAAGAAAAAGAGAAGAGGCGCAGTGTGATATTCGGCCGGTCTTTCAAAGAGACAGAGACCGGATCCTGCACTGTAAATCGTTTCGCAGGCTGAAACAGAAGACACAGGTATTTCTGCTTCCCAAAGGGGATCATTATCGCACAAGGCTGACACATACTCTGGAGGTTTCACAAAATGCGCGGACCATCGCGAAGGCGCTGCGGCTGAATGAAGATCTGGCAGAAGCGATCAGTCTGGGGCATGATCTCGGGCATACGCCCTTTGGTCATGCTGGAGAGCGGGCTCTGAACGGAGTGTGTCCGGGCGGATTCAAACACAACGAACAGAGCGTGCGCGTGGTGGAAGTGCTGGAAAAGGACGGACAGGGGCTGAATCTCACATGGGAAGTCATCGATGGGATCCGCAATCACAAGAGTGTGGGAAAACCGGCAACTCTTGAGGGGCAGATCGTGAGGCTGTCGGATAAGATCGCCTATATCAACCATGATATTGACGATGCGATACGTGGAGGAATCCTTACTGAAGAGGATATACCGCTCCGGTTTCGAGAGGTGTTTGGAACCGGGATGCGTTCACGGCTGAACACGATGATCCATGATGTGATCATAAGTAGCATGGATCAGCCGGAGATCCGGATGTCGGAGGAAATCGAAGAGGCGATGCGTGATCTGAGAAAGTTTATGTTTGAGCATGTCTACCAGAATCCCCGTGCAAAGGGAGAAGAAACGAAGGCGATCCATATGATCGAAAATTTGTATTTTTATTATGAGGATCATCTGGAACTTCTTCCGGAACAATACCGGATTCAGATGGAGAAAGGCGATTCGGCGGAGCAGGTGGTGTGTGATTATATTGCCGGCATGACGGATAATTATGCCGTAAAAAAATTTGAGGATATTTTTATTCCGGAAGCGTGGAAAAATTAAAGGAAATCAAAAAGTTTTGTCGAATATATTAAATGTGAGGGCTTTTTACTACTGGAAACTTTTGGTTTTGCTTTCACACCAGGAAGGTGTAAAGATTTCATGTATTATTCGGATGAGATTATAGAAGAAGTTAGAATGAAAAATGATATTGTGGACGTAATATCGGGATATGTGAAGCTTCAGAAGAAGGGAAGCTCCTATTTCGGGTTGTGTCCGTTCCACAATGAGAAATCGCCGTCGTTTTCCGTAAGCCGGGATAAGCAGATGTATTATTGCTTTGGCTGCGGTGCGGGCGGCAATGTGTTTACATTTATTATGGAATATGAGAATTACTCTTTTACGGAGGCACTGAAGTTTCTCGCCCAGAGAGCGGGGGTGGAGCTTCCAAAGGAGGAGTATTCCAAAGAGGCGAAGGAGCGGGCGGATCTCAGGGCGACCCTGCTGGAGATGAACAAGCTGGCTGCAAAGTATTACTATGCGCAGCTGAAGGCGCCTGGAGGAAAGATCGCGCATGATTACCTGACGGGACGCAAGCTTAGCGAGGAGACGATCACCGCGTTCGGACTCGGGTATTCAAACAAGTACAGCAATGATCTGTATCAGTATCTGAGATCGAAAGGTTACAATGACGATCTGATCATCAAGGCCGGGCTGGTAAATGTAGACGAGCGAAACGGAATTTATGACAAATTCTGGAATCGTGTCATGTTTCCGATCATGGATGTGAATAACCGTGTCATTGGTTTCGGCGGACGTGTGATGGGAGACGGAAAGCCCAAATATCTGAACTCTCCGGAGACGATGATATTTGACAAGAGCAGGAATCTCTACGGACTGCACCGGGCACGGACATCAAGAAAACCATATTTTCTGATTTGTGAGGGATATATGGATGTGATTTCTTTACATCAGGCAGGTTTTACGAACGCTGTGGCATCGCTGGGAACGGCGCTGACACCCGGACATGCCGCTTTGATCAAACGGTATGTGAGTGAAGTGTACCTGACGTACGACAGTGATGAAGCCGGAACGAAGGCGGCACTCAGGGCGGTGCCGATTCTGAAGGACGCCGGCATCACCGCAAAAGTGATCCGTATGGAACCTTATAAGGATCCGGATGAATTTATCAAGAACCTCGGAGCGGAAGCATTTGAGGAGCGGATCGCAAAGGCCAGAAACGGATTTATGTTCAGTCTGGAGATGATGGAGAAAGATTATGATATGACTTCCCCCGAAGGCAAGACAGAATTTCTGCGGATGGCATCCAGAAAACTTGCAGAATTTGAAGAAGAGATCGAAAGAAATAATTATATTGAAGCAGTTGCAAAAGCGTATCGTGTCGGATATGAGGAACTGAAGAAGCTGGTCGTAAAGACGGCGATTCAGAGTGGACAGGCAACACCGGCGGTAAGGCCGAAGCAGACGCAGGATAAGACCGTTCCAAAAGAGGACGGGCATATGAAGTCGCAGAAGATCCTGCTGACCTGGCTGATCGACCATGAAGAACTGTTCCCGCAGATCAGCCGCTATATCACGCCGGAGGATTTTACAACGGATATGTACCGGCAGGTGGCGGAGCTTTTGTTTGAACAGTACGAACAGGGCGATGTGAATCCGGCAAAGATCATGAACCATTTTACAGAAGAGGCCGATCACCGAGAAGCGGCGTCCCTTTTCCATACCAGGATCAAGGAACTGACGACAAAGCAGGAACAGGAGAAGGCGATCAAGGAGACGATCATCCGCGTGAAGGCGTACAGTATTGAGGAGGCAACGAAGAAGCTGGATCCCACGGACATCCAGGGACTTCAGCGGCTCATGAATGCAAAGAAGGCTTTGCAGGATTTGCAGAAACTGCATATTTCCATCAATTAGGGATAAAATATAAACAAGCAATGAGAGGAAGGACACGACATGGTAGAGAACGTGGCAAAATTTGAAGAAAAATTAAAGAGTCTGGTTGCGCTTGCCAAAAAGAAAAAGAACATTCTTGAAATCGGTGAGATCAACGAAGTGTTCCATGATATGGAGCTGGAACCGGATCAGATGGAAAAGGTGTTCGAGTATCTGGAATCGTCTGGAATCGACGTACTTCGCATCAGCGGAGATGTGGACGACACAGATGATGATCTGGAGATCATCCTGTCTGACGAGGATGAAGTGGATATGGAGAAAATCGATCTTTCTGTACCGGACGGAATCAGTATCGAAGATCCGGTCCGTATGTATCTGAAAGAGATCGGTAAGGTTCCGCTTCTGAGTGCGGAGGAAGAGATAGAACTGGCAAAGAGAATGGCGGAAGGCGATGAGGACGCAAAGAAGCGCCTGGCTGAGGCGAACTTGAGACTGGTTGTTAGTATTGCAAAGCGATATGTGGGAAGAGGTATGCTGTTCCTGGATCTGATTCAGGAGGGAAATCTCGGACTGATCAAAGCAGTTGAAAAATTTGATTATCAGAAAGGCTTTAAATTCAGTACTTATGCAACCTGGTGGATTCGTCAGGCAATCACGAGAGCAATTGCGGATCAGGCAAGAACCATCCGTATTCCGGTTCATATGGTAGAAACCATCAACAAACTGATTCGAGTGTCCAGACAATTATTGCAGGAGCTGGGACGGGAACCCACGCCGGAAGAGATTGCGGAAGAATTGGACATGCCGGTTGAACGTGTGCGTGAGATTCTGAAGATCTCGCAGGAGCCGGTTTCCCTGGAAACTCCGATCGGCGAGGAGGAAGACAGCCATCTTGGTGATTTTATTCAGGACGACAATGTTCCGGTGCCGGCGGAAGCAGCAGCACAGACGCTTTTGAAGGAACAGCTGGATGAGGTTCTTGATACACTGACCGACAGAGAGCAGAAGGTACTCAGACTCCGCTTTGGTATGAATGACGGAAGAGCGAGAACGCTGGAGGAAGTAGGTAAGGAATTCGATGTTACCCGTGAGCGTATTCGTCAGATCGAGGCTAAAGCGCTCCGTAAACTCCGCCATCCGAGCAGAAGCAGAAAATTAAGAGATTATCTGGATTAGAGGACGAGATGGAATTATCAAAGAGACTTAAGGCTGTCGCGGAGCTGGTAACGCCCGGGATGCGGCTGGCAGATGTGGGGACCGATCATGGGTATATTCCTATTTATCTGACCGAGGCGGGTGTGATACCGTCGGCGATTGCCATGGATATTAATAAAGGTCCTCTTGAAAGGGCAAAGGAGCATATCCGGGAGCATGGACTGGAAGGAAAGATCCAGACGCGGCTGTCGGACGGGCTTAAAAACTTACAAATGAATGAAGCAGACTGTATGATCGCCGCCGGTATGGGCGGCGGTCTTGTCATACGGATTCTTTCCGAGGAAAGAGATACGGCAGGATCGCTCAAAGAACTGATTCTGCAGCCGCAGTCGGAGATTGACAGCGTCAGAAAATACCTGACCGAAGAAGGATACCGGATCGTGGCCGAAGACATGGTCTATGAGGATGGAAAATATTATCCGATGATGAAGGCAGTTCCATGCATGGCAGGTGCCGGGGAAATACCGTATTCCGAAGAAGAACTGGAATTTGGACGGGTGCTTTTGCAGCAGGCACATCCGGTTCTAGGACAGTTTCTTGAACGGGAGATGGAAATCCAGAACAGAATTTTATCTGCGCTCGAAAGTCAGGAATCCGTGCGTGCGAAGAAACGTATGGAAGAGATTTCCTATAGAATCGAATGGATCAGGGGAATTCTGAATACGTATTATTAGGAGGTACATAGCGTGATTTGCAGGGAGATAATTGATACCATTGAAAAACGTTATCCGAAAGAATGTGCGATGGAATGGGATAATGTCGGACTTCTGGCGGGAAGATATGAGAAAGAGGTTGGAAAGATCTATATTGCGCTGGATGCGACCGATGAGGTGATTGAAGATGCGGCTTCATGGGGAGCAGATATGCTGGTTACTCATCATCCTATGATTTTTAAAGCGTTAAAAAAAATCAATGATCAGAGTTTTATCGGACGCAGGGTAATCCGACTGATCCGAGAAGATATTGCATATTATGCTATGCATACAAATTATGATGTGATGGGAATGGCGGATCTTGCCGGAGAATTTATGGAGATGAAGGATCCTGAGATACTGGAGGAGACTTACCCGGACGAGGGGATCGGCAGAGTAGCTGACCTGAAGGAAGCGATGACTCTGGAGGAGTGCTGTGGTTTTGTCAAAGAACGTCTGGCACTGCCGAGTGTGAAAGTCTTCGGAGATCCGAAGAAAACGGTGAAGAGGATGGCTGTATCTCCGGGATCCGGAAAGAGCATGATCGGCCCTGCTCTGGCGAAAGGGGCGGATGTGCTTGTGACCGGTGATATCGATCATCATGAAGGAATCGATGCGCTGGCTCAGGGACTGGCAATCATCGATGCCGGGCATTATGGAACAGAGTATATTTTTATAGCAGATATGGAACAGTTTCTGAAAGAGCATTTTCCGGAGGCCGAGATCAGGACGGCTCCGGTCCGTCATCCGTTCTGGGTTATGTAACGATCGGGAAACAGTTTTTTATGTCAATGAGGAGGTGCCGGAAGGTGGAGACGAAGCGTTATCAGGTTGAAATAAACGGTGAGAAAAGAGCGTATCCTGAGGGAACGACGTATCTTGAAATCGCAAAAGAATATCAGGATCAGTATGACAATGACATCGTGCTGGTATTTGTGAACGAAAAACTTCAGGAGTTGCGCAAGAAGGTGACGAAGGACTGCAGACTTCGGTTTGTAACAACCGGAGAGGAGCTGGGCAATATGGCCTACAGGCGCGGAGTCAGTTTTCTCCTCATAAAAGCGGTCTACGATGCAGCTGGGCATGAAAATGTGAAAAAAGTAAGGATCCATTATTCAGTCGATAAGGGATTTTATTTTACGCTTAAAGGGAACCTGTATCTGGATCAGGAGCTGCTTGACAGAATCGAGAGCAGGATGCGCCAGATGGTGGAGATGGATCTGGAAATCGGAAAGCAGGGAATCCATACCGACGATGCGATCGAAAAATTCCACGAGTACGGTATGAAAGATAAGGAGAAGCTTTTCCATTACCGCCGGGTATCCCGGGTCAATCTTTACAGCATCAATGAATTTGAAGACTATTTTTACGGATATATGGTACCGTCTACGGGATATCTAAAATATTTCAAACTGTTTCTATACGACGAGGGATTCGTGGTACAGATGCCGGAAAAGGAAAACCCGAAGCTGGTTCCTCCTTTTAATCCGCAACACAAGCTTTTTCAAGTATTAAAGGAATCAACACAGGGCGGAGATCGGATGGGAATCGAGACAATCGGAGATCTCAACCATTTTGTGACCAGAGGAGATCCACAAGAGCTGATCCTGGTGCAGGAGGCACTTCAGGAGAAAAGAATCGCACAGATCGCCGAGCAGATCGCCTCCCGGCCTGAGAAAAAGTTTGTTCTGATCGCAGGCCCGTCATCTTCCGGTAAGACCACATTTTCACACCGGCTTTCGGTGCAGCTTCGTGTCAACGGACTGGTGCCGCATCCAATTGCGGTGGATAATTATTTTCTGAATCGCTCGGAAACGCCGCTGGACGAGGAAGGAAAGCCGAATTATGAATGCCTTGAGGCAATCGATGTGGCGCAATTCAATCTGGATCTTCAGGCTCTTCTGAATGGGGAGCGGGTGGAAATCCCATATTTCAACTTCAAGACCGGAAAACGGGAATATAAAGGAGATTACAAACAGCTTGGGGGAAATGATATTCTGGTGATTGAAGGAATTCATTGTCTGAATGATGCACTTACAAGAGAGATTCCGAGAGAGCATAAATTCAAAATTTATATCAGCGCACTTACGCAGCTGAATATTGATGAGCACAATCGGATTCCGACGACGGACGGACGGCTTCTTCGAAGAATGGTGAGGGATGCGAGAACCCGCGGTACTTCTGCAAAGGATACGATCGCGATGTGGAAATCGGTGCGAAGAGGCGAGGATAACAACATTTTCCCGTATCAGGAAGAGGCGGATGTGATGTTTAACTCAGCATTGCTTTATGAGCTGGCGGTGCTGAAGGCTTATGCAGAGCCGATCCTGTTCGGAATTGATAAAAACTGCGAGGAATACCTGGAAGCCAAGAGGCTGCTTAAGTTTCTGGATTATGTTGTTGGGATCGGAAGTGAAAATATACCGCAGAACTCGATTTTAAGAGAGTTCATTGGCGGAGGATGTTTCGAAATATAGAAAATAGGAGTGAGAAAAAGAAACGGGAGGCGTATTGCATTTATTGATGCGATACTGCCTCCCGAAATTCATGACAGAGGACCATATCGTCCGGGAGCGGAGAGCGGAAATCCATCTTGGTTCCGGTAATCGGATGACGGAAGGTGAGGCGATAGGAATGGAGAGCCTGGCGGCCGATCACGGAATAATCCGGATTGTACAGAAAATCACCGGGGAGAGGATGCCCGATGTGTTTCATGTGTACCCGGATTTGGTGGGTCCGTCCGGTTTCCAGCGACAGGGCGGCAAGTGAATACTCTTTACCGGTTCCGGGAACGGTCGTATGGGCAAGCCGTTTAAAATGTGTACGCGCAGGCTCTCCGTTTTCGACATTTACTTCGCGCTCAATGGTGGAGCCTTCACAGCGCCCGATCGGGGCATCAACGGTTCCACATTCGGGAAGCAATCCTTCCACAACCGCGCGGTATTCGCGGTGGATTTCACGTCTGGCGACCATGGCGGACAGAAGCGAAGCGCTGTACATGTGGCGGGCCAGAATCAGCAGCCCGGTCGTATCGCGGTCCAGTCGGTTAATGCAGCGGTAGGTGAAGGGTTCGTTTTTTTGAGAAAAATACCAGGCACAGGCATTTGCCAGCGTATTGTCGTAATTTCCCTGGGAGGGATGGATCGGCATGTTGGCAGGCTTATCGATCACGAGCAGATCCTCATCTTCGTAGACAATGGAAAGCGGAAGCGGAACCGGAAGGATGTTTTGGGAAGAAGTGTCTTCCGTGAGCTGAATGGTCAGCATATCGCCCGGCATGAGAGGATCGTGAATATGTGCCCAGGTTCCGTTTCGGCAGATCCCGTTTTCTGTTTCTTTCAGATGGCGGATGACAGCAGAAGAATACCCATGGGCTTTTAAAAACCCATGGATATGATTGGCTTTTTTTGTCTGTAATGTTGTTTCTGTAATCTGATATTCAAGAATTCGTTTCCACATAGAGAAAATGCTCCCTTCTACCTTTGGTAGAACTCACTGATTTTGTCCATCCGCGCGCACATATTGGTGAAGAGCAGATCAACGATTGTGATGGCTGCCATTGCCTCAACCACAACGACGGCACGCGGTACAATGACCGGGTCATGGCGGCCGGTTATGGAGAGAGAGACATTTTCCCCATCTTTATTTACAGACTGCTGTTCACGAGAAATCGAAGGGGTCGGCTTTACGGCAGCGCGGAAAAGGATTCGGCTTCCGTCGCTCATGCCTCCAAGCGTGCCGCCTGCGTGGTTGGTAAGTTTGGTAAGGGCTCCGTTTTCATCGTAACGGAACGGGTCGTTATTTGTACTTCCGTTTGATTCGGAAACAGAGAAACCGTCTCCGATCTCAAAGCCTCTGACAGCACCGATGGAGAGGATGCTCTTCGCAAGATTGGCCTCCAGCTTATCGAATACGGTATCTCCGATTCCTGCAGGCATTCCGGTAATAGAACATTCAATGATGCCGCCGGCAGAATCCTGATCCTCCATGCATTTTGAAAGATATTCGGAAGCCTTTGAAGCATAGACGGCATTGGGCATGTAGAGCGGGTTCTCGAAAACCTGGTTAAAATCATATTCCGCTTCGGGAATCATATAAGGGCCGATTGCCTTTGTGTAAGCATGCACTTCGATTCCAAGAGTATTCAGAATTTTGCAGGCTACGGCGCCTGCCGCCACACGTCCTGCGGTCTCCCGCCCGGAAGAACGTCCGCCGCCGCGATAGTCACGGAAGCCGTATTTGGCATCGAAAGTGTAGTCCGCGTGTCCGGGACGGTATACGTTCATGATATTACCGTAATCACGGGAGAGTTGGTCCTGATTGCGGATCTCGATGGAAATCGGCGTCCCGGTCGTCTTTCCCTCGAATACACCGGATAAAATTTCTGCGGTATCGCCCTCATTACGTTTCGTTGTGAATTTACTCTGCCCCGGTTTTCTTCTATCTAAATAGATCTGAATGTCTTCTTCAGAAAGCGGAAGTCCGGCGGGACATCCGTCGATCACGACGCCGATCCCCTTTCCATGTGATTCGCCCCAGGTTGAGATCTGAAATAATTTACCATAAATGGAACCTGCCATTTGATACACCAAGCCTTTCTTTTTGAGTATGTGAATACGGGAAAAGGATATTCCCAATATTGTTTTTTGGTTTGACGGGCGGGGCCTGTCTACATGACAGTATAATGGAAGAAAAGTTGGGACGCAAGCAATCTTAATAATTTATTAAGGAAAAAAGGGAGTTTTGTATTGTATTTGGGAATGAGTTCGTATTATAATAACCACATATTGAGTTTAGAGGGAGCAATTATCTGAATGGGTGATAAGAATATGAAAATGACAGAAGAGAATACAGAGAAGAACGCAGAGCTTATCATGGAAGAGACGATGAAAGAAATCTACGATGAGGTGAACAGGAATGAAGAAGAAGAGGGGTCTGTCCGGCAACATAAAAAAGTGGAAAAAGCGGGCAAAACGAATCGGAAGAAAGCATCGGATCGCTCAGGCAGCCATTTATCTGTGGATGACCTGGGTTCTTCGCAGACCGCAGGTCGGGATAAGAAGGCTGATAAGAAGAATGAAGAAGACTCGTTAGAGGTGAAGTACAAGGCACAGCGTGGCCGGAAGGTGAAGAAAGAGAAAAGAAAACCACTTCCGGAGGAGGAATATGAGGAAGAACTCCTGCTGGATGCAAAGGACGGCGAAGAGCTGGAGCCGGTATTGAGTGCGGAAGATGGAGAAGCTTTTGAAGAGGAGTTTGACGACAGCTTCGATGAGGAAGAAGAAACCGATGAGGAGAAGGCTGAGCGCCGCAGAAAGCGGAAGAAGGTCGCAAAGATCGTGCTGGCGTCGATCCTGGGAGTTACAGTGGCTGTTTATCTGGGGTTTGCGTTCTTTTTCATGAGTCATTTTCAGTTCCAGACCACGATTAACGGAACAGACCACGCACTTGAATCCGTCAGCGATGTGGAAAATTACATGAAGGAACAGGTGGCGGGCTACACGCTTACATTGCATGAGTCTGACGGAGATACGGAGACGATCAGTGGCAGCGAGATTGATCTTACTTATAAAAAAGGTGAAGAACTGGAGAAGCTTCTGAAAGAACAGAATGCCTTTTTGTGGCCGATGAGCCTCTGGAAAGCGCCTGAGATCACAGCTTCAATCGGGGTGGAGTATGACAGCGCGAAGCTGACCGGGGTTCTGGACGGACTTGCGTGCATGAAAGAGGAAAATCAGCAGGCACCGGTTTCCGCGATTCCGGAATACAACGGGACAGAATTCGTGGTTAAGAAAGAAGAAACAGGATCTCAGATTAACCGTGAAGTATTTGAGGTAAAGGTCAGCGAATATATTGCCGGTTTTCTTCCGGAGATGGATATGACGGAAGAAGAGTGCTATGTGAAACCGCAGTTTACGGAGCAATCCCAGGAAGTCATTGATGCATGTTCGGCGATGAATAAATATCTGACTGCAAGTATTACCTATACATTCGGTTCTTCAACCGAAGTGGTCGATAAAGAACTGATCTCACAGTGGGTGAAGGTGGATGGGAATATGTCCGTCACCTTTGACACGGATCAGGTGGCTGAATACATCAAGGGGCTTGCAAGTAAATATAATACGTATGGAAGACAGCGTACGTTTACGGCGGGAAATGGAAATACAGTCAATGTAGAAGGCGGAGATTACGGATGGTCGATTGACCGGGATGCGGAATATGAGGCACTTGTTGCCAGTATCCAGAAGGGAGAGACTGTGACGAAGGAGCCTGCATACAGGACAACGGCGGCGACACACGACGGCCCTGACTGGGGGAATACGTATGTGGAAGTGGATCTCACAAACCAGTATTTGTATTTGTTCGTTAACGGAGCGGTCGTAACCCAGGGACCGATTGTTACGGGACTTCCGAGCAGGGGCGATGCGACGCCGCAGGGAGTTTATTACATTAAGTATTGCCAGAGAAATGCGACGCTTCGAGGACCGAAGCAGCCGGACGGCACATACGAGTGGGAATCACCGGTATCTTTCTGGATGCCGTTTAACGGAGGAATCGGGCTGCATGATGCACCGTGGCAGGCTGCGTTCGGAGGAACCCGCTATCTGACACACGGTTCAAGGGGATGTGTGAACCTTCCGTACAGTGTAGCGGAGACTGTATTTAACAACGTGTCAGCTGGGACACCGGTCGTGTGTCACTATTAAAACAAAATCATATGAAATGAATGGATTCAGGACGACAGGAATGCCGTCCTGATACGTTGAAAGAGGGTATTATGTACGAATTAATAAAAAGAGACGGTCTTGCCAAAAGAGGAAGACTCCACACGGTTCACGGAGTGATCGAGACTCCGGTGTTTATGAATGTCGGTACCGTGGCGGCTATCAAGGGAGCAGTGTCTACAGCGGATCTTCAGGAGATCGGAACGCAGGTGGAACTTTCGAACACTTATCATCTGCATGTGCGTCCGGGGGATCAGGTGATCCGGAAGCTTGGAGGACTGCATAAATTTATGGTATGGGACAAGCCGATCCTTACGGATTCCGGTGGATTTCAGGTGTTTTCGCTGGCAGGTCTTAGAAAGATCAAAGAAGAGGGCGTGTATTTCCAGTCCCACATCGATGGAAGAAAGATTTTCATGGGGCCGGAAGAGAGCATGCAGATCCAGTCGAATCTGGCATCCACGATCGCGATGGCATTTGACGAATGTCCGTCGAGTGTGGCGACAAGAGAATATATTCAGGCTTCTGTGGACCGGACAACGAGATGGCTGGCGCGCTGTAAGAAGGAGATGGAGCGTTTGAATTCCCTTGAGGATACGATCAACCGGCAGCAGATGCTGTTCGGGATCAATCAGGGAGCCATTTATGAGGATATCCGGGTGGAACACGCGCAACAAATCGCTGAAATGGATCTGGATGGGTATGCAATCGGCGGACTTGCAGTCGGTGAGTCTCATGAAGAGATGTACCGCATTCTTGACGCAGTCGTTCCGCATCTTCCGCTTAACAAGCCGACCTATCTGATGGGAGTGGGAACTCCGGCCAATATTCTGGAAGCGGTGGACAGAGGAGTGGATTTCTTTGACTGTGTCTACCCGAGCAGAAACGGAAGGCACGGGCATGTTTATACCAGACATGGAAAATTGAATCTGTTTAATGCGAAATATGAGCTGGATACCCGGCCGATTGAAGAGGGATGCCAGTGCCCGGCGTGCCGGAAGTATTCAAGAGCATATATCCGTCATCTGTTGAAAGCAAAAGAAATGCTGGGAATGAGGCTTTGCGTTCTGCACAATCTGTATTACTATAATTACCTGATGGAGCAGATCCGGGATGCCATCGACGAAGGAAGATACAGCCAGTTTAAGGCCGAAACGCTTCGTGCGATGGAAGAGAAAGAAGACTAAATGATAGTAAAATCAGAAAAATCCGGATGAAATTGTGAAAATCACTTGATGAAATCCAAGTTATTGTGTATGATAGCAATAGCGTTTATGAAGATTTAGGAGGAAGTAACATGAATAATTTAGTAATTATTGCAGTTTATGCATTGTTCTTTGGTGGGCTCTGGTTCCTGTTGATCCGTCCTCAGAAGAAAGAGCAGAAGAGAGTACAGCTTATGCTTTCAGAACTTGAAGTAGGAGATACGATTCTTACAACGAGTGGATTTTACGGTGTTGTGATTGATATTACCGAGAATGATGTGATTGTTGAATTCGGAAGCAACAAGAACTGCCGTATCCCGATGCAGAAGCAGGCTATTATGCAGGTTGAAAAGCCGGGAGCAGCTCAGTAGTGCTGTAAGGGTGAAAAAAGCATTGCATGTTTATGCAGTGCTTTTAAAATATATTAATTGGAAACGTTACCGATAACGTTTCCGGAAAGAGTAAGAGGTGCAGATATGAGAGCAAGTGGTATACTGATGCCGGTGGCAAGTCTTCCGTCAGAATATGGAATCGGGGCGTTTTCAAAAGAAGCCTACAAATTCGTTGATATGCTTAAGAAAGCCGGTCAGCGTTACTGGCAGATTCTTCCTCTGGGACCGACCGGATATGGGGATTCGCCGTATCAGTCTTTTTCAACGTTTGCAGGGAATCCGTATTTTATCGATTTGAATACGCTGGTTAAAAAGGGCTGGCTTAAGAAGAAAGAATGCCGTGCCTGTGATTTCGGAAATGACAGCCGCTATATCGATTATGAGAAGATCTATTTGAACCGTTTTGAGATCCTGAAGAAGGCATTTAAGAGAAGCGGGATCGAAAGCGCTCCGGAGTTTCAGACATTTTGCAAAGAAAACGAGGAATGGCTGGATGATTATGCCCTGTATATGGAGCTGAAGCAGGCGAATGGCGGAAAGAGCTGGAGCGAATGGGCGGATCCATATCGTTTGAGAAATGCTGAGGCATTGGAAGCGTTCAGAAAAGAGCATAAAAAAGGGATCCGTTTCCAGAAGTTCCTGCAGTTCGAATTTCTGGAAGAGTGGAAAGCATTGAAAGATTATGCAAATCATAAAGGTATCGAGATCATCGGAGATATTCCGATCTACGTGGCATTTGACAGTGCGGATGCGTGGGCACATCCGGAATTGTTCCAGTTTGACGAGAACAGAATGCCGGTCGGGGTTGCGGGATGTCCGCCGGACGCCTTCAGCGCAACCGGGCAGCTCTGGGGCAATCCACTCTATGACTGGGCGTACCACAAAGAGACGGGATTTGAGTGGTGGATCAAACGGGTCGCGCACTGTCAGAAGTTGTATGATATTATACGAATCGACCACTTCAGAGGATTTGATGAGTATTACTGGATCCCGGCGGCAGATGAGACGGCTGAATTCGGTCGCTGGGAGAAAGGGCCGGGCATGGATATTTTCCGGGCCGTGGAAGAAAAACTTGGAAAGCTCAGGATCATTGCGGAAGATCTGGGCTTCCTTACGGATTCCGTGCTGCAGCTTGTGGCTGATTCCGGATTCCCGGGAATGAAAGTTCTGGAGTTTGCGTTTGATTCCAGAGAACCGAGCGATTACCTTCCGCATAATTATACCAGAAATTGTGTGGTTTATACGGGCACTCATGATAATGAGACGCTTGCGGGATGGTATCGTGAACTGAATGAGAAAGACAAACGCCTTGCACTGAAATATATGGGATATAAAGAACTGGAAGAGCAGGATGCCGTCTGGGCGGTTATCCGCCTGGCACAGGCAAGTGTGGCCGATACCTGTATTATTCCGATCCAGGATTATTTGTGTCTGGGAAATGAGGCGCGAATCAATCAGCCTTCCACGCTTGGCGACAACTGGATCTGGCGCCTTCAGAAAGAAGAGGTTAGCAAGGAACTTATTAAGAAGATCCGGAAGATGACGAAGCTCTACGGAAGACTGCCGGAATAATTGACGAGAGGACTGTTGAACTTTGGGAATGACGATCAAGGATATTGCAAAGAAATGTGGTGTTGGCATCAGTACGGTATCGCGTGCGCTGAACGATCATCCGGATATCAATCCGGAGACGAAAGAGAGAATTCTGAAGACCGTGGCAGAATCGGATTTTGTGCCGAACAACAGTGCCAGAAATCTGAAACGGACCGATGCGCAGGCGATTGCGGTGATGGTTAAAGAGATTGATGATCCGTTCTTTGCTACTATGATGCAAGTCCTGGAGCGTGAGATACGGAAGAGACATTATGCTTTTTTCATCCGGCATATGACTCGTGGAAGAGACGAGCTGGAGGAAGCGGCCGAATTGATCGCGGAGAAGCGGCTGAGAGGCCTGATCTTTCTCGGAGGAAGCTTTGAGAATAAGATGGACCGCCTGAAGAGAATTAAGGTTCCTTTTGTGGTTTGTACGGTTTCTCTGACTGCGGTTCCAGAAGGAAGACTGGCATCCTGGGTCGCCACAGATGACTATCATGCAAGCAGGGAGATTGTAAATTATCTCTGTGAAACAGGCAATAGAAATATTGCAATTCTGGCTTCGGATAAGAATGACAGCAATGTGGGTTATCTTCGGATGAAAGGGTATGAGAAGGCACTTGCGGAACATCAGATTCCTTTGCGGGACGAACTGATCTGCTATCTGGATGAAACGGATACAGCTTATTCTATGGAAAACGGATATCGGATGATGCAGAAGCTGCTCATAAGAAAATGTGGATTTACAGCTGTTTTTGCAATTTCGGATCTGATGGCAGTCGGGGCGATCCGGGCTTTGCGAGAAGCCGGAAAGCGAATCCCGCAGGATGTGGCGGTTGCGGGATTTGACGGTCTTGCATTTGCAGAGTATTTTGAACCACCGATTACAACGATGGTGCAGCCTGTCGAAGAAATTGCAAAAGAGTCGGTGGTGATCTTATTTCAGATGATTGAAACGCAGAAAAGTTGCGAGGGGAGAATTCTGCCGGCGAAGCTGGTTGTCAGAAAATCGACAGAGAGGGGACATATCTAACAGATAGGTCCCTTTTTCATTTTGTTTGATGCCAAAAACAGAGAGCACTCTAATTTTTGCGCTTTTACGAATTAAAGGCTTGAAACTATGAGGAAAATAGGATATTATAGTGTTTAACAGATTTTGAGGGGACGATGGTCTGACCTCTGAACCGGAGATTAACGGAAGGAATGAATAAGATGAATCTGAATATTGGTGTGATTAAGGGAGACGGAATCGGTCCGGAGATCGTGACCGAGGCAATGAAAGTTCTGGACAAGACCGGAGAAATATATGGTTTCCGGTGTACATACGAGCAGCTTCTGATGGGAGGAGCATCGATCGATGTGCATGGAGTGCCGCTGACAGATGAGACGATTGCGAGAGCAAAGGCAAGTGATGCGGTTCTGATGGGATCGATCGGCGGGGATGCGAAGACATCTCCATGGTACCAGCTGGAACCATCAAAAAGACCGGAAGCCGGCCTGCTTAAGATTCGTAAAGCGCTGAATTTGTTTGCAAATCTGCGTCCGGCAGTTCTCTATGAAGAACTTGCAGCCGCTTGTCCTTTGAAAGAAGAGATAACAGAGGGTGGATTCGATCTGATGATCATGCGTGAACTGACCGGCGGATTGTATTTCGGAGAGAGAAAAACAGTTGAAGAAGAAGGAGTCAGAACAGCTTATGATTCTTTGACATATAATGAGAATGAAATACGCAGGATTGCCGTGAGAGCGTTTGATATAGCTATGAAGAGAAGAAAGAAAGTGACCAGCGTTGATAAAGCAAATGTACTGGATTCTTCCAGACTCTGGAGAAAGGTTGTCGAGGAAGTCGCGGCGGATTACCCGGAAGTGACGCTGGAACACATGCTGGTGGATAACTGTGCAATGCAGCTTGTAAGAGATCCGAAGCAGTTTGACGTCATTCTGACTGAGAACATGTTCGGTGATATTTTGTCGGATGAGGCCAGTATGGTAACCGGATCAATCGGAATGCTTGCGAGCGCAAGCCTGAATGAGACGAAGTTTGGTCTTTATGAACCGAGCGGTGGGTCCGCACCGGATATTGCCGGTAAGGGAATCGCGAATCCGATTGCGACGATTTTGTCTGCAGCAATGATGCTTCGGTTTAGCTTTGATCTTGACAAAGCAGCGGATGCAATTGAAGCAGCTGTTTCGCAGGTACTGAAGGACGGCTATCGTACCGGTGATATTATGTCGGAGGGATGCACGAAAGTCGGAACTGCACAGATGGGGGATTTGATCTGTGAACGGATTCATTAGGAAGTCTTGCTTGGCTGAAGTCAGTATAAAGCATACATAGAGGATATTCAGGAGGATACATAGAAATGAAAAGCGATAATGTTAAAAAAGGGATGCAACAGGCACCACATCGGTCCCTGTTCAACGCATTAGGGTATACCAAAGAGGAGCTGGATCGTCCATTGGTCGGAATCGTCAGTTCTTACAATGAGATCGTTCCGGGACATATGAATCTGGATAAGATCGTGAACGCAGTAAAAATGGGAGTTGCCATGGCAGGAGGAACACCGGTTATGTTCCCGGCGATCGCTGTCTGCGATGGAATTGCGATGGGACATATCGGAATGAAATACTCTCTGGTAACCAGAGATCTGATTGCAGATTCCACCGAGGCAATGGCACTGGCTCATCAGTTTGATGCACTTGTTATGGTTCCGAACTGTGACAAGAATGTGCCCGGACTTCTGATGGCAGCAGCACGAATCAACGTGCCTACTATATTTGTCAGCGGTGGTCCGATGCTTGCCGGTCATGTAAAAGGCCAGAAGAGAAGCCTTTCCAGCATGTTTGAAGCAGTTGGTTCTTATGCTGCAGGCACGATGACAGAAGAAGATGTATGTGAATTTGAAAATAAAGTATGCCCGACCTGTGGTTCTTGCTCCGGTATGTATACCGCGAACAGTATGAACTGTCTGACAGAAGTACTCGGTATGGGACTTCCGGGCAATGGAACCATTCCGGCAGTTTATTCAGAGCGTATCCGTCTTGCAAAGCATGCAGGCATGCAGGTAATGGAACTTTACAGAAAGAATATCCGTCCGAGAGATATTATGACAAAAGAAGCGATCCTGAATGCCCTCACTGTAGATATGGCTTTGGGATGCTCTACCAACAGTATGCTGCATCTTCCGGCTATTGCTCATGAGATCGGCATGGATTTCGAGATCGATTTCGCAAACGGAATCAGTGCAAAGACTCCGAATCTTTGCCATCTTGCACCGGCAGGCCCGACTTATATGGAAGATCTGAATGAGGCCGGTGGTGTCTATGCAGTGATGAACGAATTGAATAAGAAGAACCTTCTGAATACAGAGTGTATGACCGTAACCGGTAAAACGGTGGGAGAAAATATTGCGGGATGTGTTAATAAGAATCCGGAAGTTATCCGTCCGATCGACAATCCATACAGCCAGACAGGCGGCCTTGCAGTATTGAAAGGAAATATCGCGCCGGACGGAAGTGTTGTAAAACGTTCGGCAGTTGTAGAAGAAATGCTCGTCCACGAAGGACCGGCCAGAGTATTTGAATGCGAAGAGGATGCAATCACAGCCATCAAGGGCGGACAGATTCATCCGGGAGATGTTGTCGTAATCCGTTATGTCGGACCGAAGGGTGGACCGGGTATGCCGGAAATGCTGAATCCGACTTCTGCAATCGCAGGAATGGGACTTGGCTCATCGGTTGCTCTTATCACCGACGGGCGTTTCAGCGGAGCTTCCAGAGGCGCATCTATCGGACATGTTTCGCCGGAAGCAGCAGTAGGCGGCCCAATTGCACTGATCGAAGAAGGAGATATCATTGAGATCGATATCCCGAATCTGAAACTGAATGTCAGAGTTTCGGATGAAGAACTGGTAGCGAGAAAAGAAAAATGGCAGCCGAGAGAACCGGAAGTTACAACCGGTTATCTTGCACGATATGCATCAATGGTAACATCCGGAAACCGCGGTGCGGTGCTGGAGATACCGCGTTAAGAATAAAGTACAAAGGGGAATGCACAACATGCGGTTAAATGGTTCTGAAATATTGATAGAATGTTTAAAAGAACAAGGCGTTGATACCGTTTTCGGATATCCGGGCGGGGCAATTTTGAATGTATATGACGAATTATATAAGCATAGTAATGAAATTAAGCACATTCTGACTTCTCACGAGCAGGGCGCGTCTCATGCAGCAGACGGTTATGCCCGCGCCACCGGAAAAGTCGGTGTATGTTTTGCAACAAGCGGTCCGGGAGCCACCAATCTGGTAACCGGAATCGCAACAGCATTTATGGATTCGATTCC
Organism: bacterium; assembly: GCA_022774325.1. Taxonomy (GTDB): domain Bacteria; phylum Bacillota; class Clostridia; order Lachnospirales; family Lachnospiraceae; genus Allocoprococcus. Next base: position 21,075 of record JALFNN010000083.1, read on the forward strand.
AATCGTGGCTATCACATGTAATGTCGGGGTGCCGCTTCTTGGAAAAGACAGTTTCCAGGAAATTGATATCACTGGAATCACCATGCCGATCACAAAATATAATTTTATCGTGAAAGATGTCAATGAGCTTGCAAAGACGATCAGAAAAGCATTTGCCATCGCACAGTCAGGAAGACCGGGGCCGGTTCTGATCGATATCCCGAAGGATGTTACCGCAAACATGGCAGAGTATGAACCGATGAAGATCGAGCCGGTGAAGAAGTACAAAAAAGATATTTGTATGGAAGATGTAGAACAAGCGTTACAGATGATTCGTGAAGCTCAAAAGCCTTATATTTTCGTCGGAGGCGGGGCAATCCTCTCTGATGCAAGTGAGGAATTAAGAGCGTTTGTAGAGAAAGTTCAGGCGCCGGTATGTGATACTCTGATGGGAAAAGGAGCATTTCCGGGTACAGATGAACTGTATACAGGAATGCTTGGTATGCATGGAACCAAAACTTCGAATTTTGGTGTCAGCGGATGTGATCTTCTGATCGTAATCGGTGCGAGATTCTCAGATCGTGTTACAGGAAATGCAAAAAGATTTGCGGAAAAGGCCAAGATCCTTCAGATCGATATCGATGTAGCAGAGATGAACAAAAATGTTATGATTGATTGTGGTGTCGTAGGCGATATCAAGGAAGTACTTACCTTGATCAATGAGAGACTTCCGAAGCAGAATCATGATGAATGGATTCGGAAGATTCAGGAGTACAAACAGAAATATCCACTGACTTATCATCCGGATATTCTGACGGGACCTTTTGTTGTCGAAGAGATCTACAGACAGACAAAAGGGGAGGCACTGATCGTCACAGAGGTCGGACAGCATCAGATGTGGGCGGCACAGTATTATAAATATACCAAGCCGAGAACCCTGCTGACTTCCGGAGGACTTGGAACCATGGGATATGGACTTGGTGCATCCATTGGTGCCAAGATGGGATGCCCCGAGAAAACGGTTGTTAATATTGCGGGAGACGGCTGCTTCCGTATGAATATGAATGAGATCGCCACAGCTGCCAGATATCAGATTCCGATCATCCAGGTGGTAATCAATAATCACGTACTCGGAATGGTGCGTCAGTGGCAGAATCTGTTTTATGGTCAGCGTTATTCAGCGACGGTACTGAATGATGCAGTGGATTTTGTAAAACTTTCAGAAGCTATGGGAGCGAAGGCAATTCGCGCAACGACGAAGAAGGACTTTGAAGCCGCTTTTCAGTCGGCGCTTGCGTGTGACGGTCCGTTCGTAATAGATTGCCAGATTGATTGTGATGATAAGGTATGGCCGATGGTGGCACCCGGAGCTGCAATCAGCGAGGCGTTTGATGAAGGAGACCTGCAGGCAGAAAAACAAGAACAATAATTTTAAAGCAGGAATGGAGGAAAAGACTATGAAAAGAGTTTACAACTTTTCAGCAGGACCGGCAGTGCTGCCGGAAGAAGTGCTTAAAGAAGCAGCAGAGGAAATGCTGGATTACCAGGGAACAGGGATGTCCGTTATGGAGATGAGTCATCGTTCCAAAGCTTTTGAGAAAATTATCACAGAAGCGGAACAGGATCTTCGTGATCTTATGAATATTCCGGACAACTATAAAGTATTATTCTTACAGGGCGGAGCAAGCCAGCAGTTTGCAATGATTCCGATGAACCTGATGAAGAATAAGGTTGCTGATTACATTATCACAGGTCAGTGGGCGAAAAAGGCTGCCGCTGAAGCTGAGAAATACGGAAAGGTAAACCGTATCGCATCTTCTGCAGATAAGACATTCAGCTATATTCCGGATTGCTCTGATCTTCCGATTGACGACGATGCAGATTATGTTTATATCTGTGAGAATAACACAATTTACGGAACAAAATACAAAGAACTTCCGAACACCAAGGGAAAACTTCTGGTAGCTGATGTATCTTCCTGTTTCCTTTCTGAGCCGGTTGATGTGACAAAATACGGCATCATTTACGGTGGCGTTCAGAAAAATATCGGACCGGCAGGTACCGTAATTGTGATCATCAGAGAAGATCTGATTACAGAGGATGTTCTTCCGGGAACTCCGACCATGCTGCAGTATAAAACACATGCAGATGCGAAATCACTTTACAACACACCTCCGGCATATGGCATTTACATTTGCGGAAAAGTGTTCAAATGGCTCAAGAAGATGGGCGGTCTTGAAGTGATGAAAGAGCGCAATGAGAAGAAAGCGAAACTTCTCTATGATTATCTGGATCAGAGTAAGCTATTCAAGGGCACCGTTGAGAAGAAGGATCGGTCTCTTATGAACGTACCGTTCGTAACAGGCAGTGATGAACTGGATGCCAAATTCGTAAGAGAAGCAAAAGAAGCAGGCCTTGAGAACTTGAAAGGTCATCGTACAGTCGGCGGTATGCGTGCAAGTATCTACAACGCAATGCCGTACGAAGGCGTAGAAGCACTGGTTGCATTTATGAAAAAATTTGAGAAGGAGAATCTGTAGTTATGTATAAATATTATTGCTTAAATCCAATCTCAAATGTAGGTCTTGATAAATTCACAGATGAATATGCACCGGCAAGCGATGCAAAGGGAGCAGACGCCATTCTGGTAAGAAGTGCGGCAATGCATGAAATGGAATTTGACAAAAGCCTGAAGGCAATCGGCCGTGCAGGAGCCGGCGTAAATAATATCCCGTTGGAAAAATGTGCAGAACAGGGAATCGTCGTATTTAATACACCTGGAGCAAATGCGAACGGGGTAAAGGAACTTGTGATTGCAGGTCTTCTTCTTGCATCCCGTGATATCATCGGAGGTATTAACTGGGTTCAGGAGAATGAAGAAGATGGAAATATCGCAAAAGACGCCGAAAAAGCTAAGAAAGCTTTTGCGGGATGTGAAATCGAGGGCAAGAAGCTCGGAGTAATCGGACTTGGCGCAATCGGTGTTCTTGTTGCAAATGCGGCAACTAATCTCGGAATGGATGTTTACGGATATGATCCGTATGTTTCTGTAGATTCCGCATGGAGACTTTCCAGAAGCATTCATCATGCCAAAAGCGTAGATGAACTTTATAAAGAATGTGATTATATCACGATTCATGTACCGGCACTTCCGGATACCAAAGGCATGATTGATAAGAATGCGATCGATTTAATGAAAGATGGTGTTGTTGTGCTGAATTTCGCAAGAGATGTTCTTGTGAACAGTGAAGCGATGGTAGATGCTCTGATCAGTGGCAAAGTAAAGCGTTATGTGACCGATTTTCCAACACCGGAGATCGCAGGCGTGAAGAATGCGATCGTTATCCCACATCTGGGCGCTTCTACAGAGGAATCTGAAGACAACTGTGCGAAGATGGCTGTTCAGGAACTGAGAGATTTCCTTGAAAATGGAAATATCAAAAATTCTGTCAATTATCCGTCCTGTGATATGGGCGTGAAAGACAAGACCCGTATTACGATCATGCACAGAAATATTCCGAACATGATCGGTCAGTTTACCGCATTGCTTGCAAAAGACAATGTCAATATCGATGACATGACGAACAAGAATAGCGGTGCATATGCATACACTATGATGGATGTGGATTCTGAAGTCGGTGCTGAGGTTGTGGATGGACTGGAAGCAATCGAAGGAGTACTCAAAGTCAGAGTGATTGAATAGAGAAACGATAAGAATAACAGTGGGCTGCGCAGGATATGCGCAGCTCTTTTCGTGTGAAAGAAGAGTTCGGGCATATATTACAAATATTACAAATTCTACTCTGATTTTTAATATATCTTAAGAAAATCTTCCATTGTATACGAAGTTACTATGCCTTATAATGTAGATGAAAACAAGAAAAAACATAGATATTGTGGGGTAATACGAATGAAGAAGAAAGACATGAGAAGGGCGCGTGCAAGAGCAAGAGCAGCCATAAAACGTAGAAATAAAAAGAAACACGGCAAAGTTTCCACAATCAGTATTCTGGGAGTACTGATGGTATGCCTGGTATCGGCATTACTGCTCAGCCATGGAGCTGTCGCAGGAGGACAGCAGGAAATACCGATTACGCTGAAGGTGGATGACATTTCTGTTGTGCAGGGAGAGGAAAGGCCGCTTCTTACAGCAAAAGCCAGCTGCGACGGAGATGTGGAGACGGTCCTGGATGAAGATACGGGGTATACGATCCAGGATCTTGTGGATGAGTTGAACCGTGGTATCGGCTTCACGCTGGAGTGCGATGGAGACGGAAGTACGGAAGGAAAGTTTCCAATCAAGGCAGAACTTACCAGTGAGATCACCACGCCGCTTTATGCAGAGTGGTTTGGTAAAGTGAAGGTTGATGTTGAGGATGGTGTCTTTGAAGTTAAGAACCAATACGGAGAATGGGATGACAGTCGATTCAAACGCTGGGACGGTACATATGTTGCAAATGATTTTATCACTTATCATGGCAGGACCTATTATTTTGGAGAGGACGGCAAGAAAGTAATTGGATGGCAGGAAATTGCTTCGGCCCGTTATTATTTCGATAAAAAGGGTGTCATGCAGACCGGCTGGTATGAAGAAGACGGCGCAAAATACTATTTTGACGATACGGGAATGATGACGGTCGGATGGCTGACACTGGATGATAATAAGTATTATTTTGATCAGGAAGGTAAGATGCTGACCGGAGAACAAAAAATCGGTGTGAGAAAATGCGTCTTTTCCGAAGACGGAGTTCTGGAATCTGAGGAAGGCGGCGTAGATCCGAACGCACCGATGGTTGCACTCACATTTGATGACGGACCGGGGCCAAGAACTGCTGAGCTGCTGGATGTTCTGGCGGAATATGATGCAAGAGCGACATTTTTCATGCTGGGAACTCAGGTGAGCAAGAATCCGGATACTGTGAAGAAAATGGCAGAGATCGGCTGTGAACTGGGCAATCACTCCTATGATCATACAAATCTGACGAAGCTGGATGCAAATGGAATCCAGAAACAGATGAGTGACACGAACAATCAGCTCGTCGAAGCTTGTGGACAGAAAGCGACGGTCATGCGTCCTCCTTACGGTGCGATTAATGATACAGTTAAACAGAACGCAGGCTTGCCTATGATTCTGTGGTCTATAGATACTCTGGACTGGAAGACGAGGAATACGCAGTCCACGATCGACGCAGTTATGAATAATGTCCAGGACGGAGCTGTCATTCTGATGCATGATATTCATACACAGTCCATTGATGCGGCCATTGCATTGATTCCGAAGCTTCAGGAAGCCGGATATCAGCTTGTTACCATCAGTGAGATGGCAGAGGCGAAAGGAATCCAGATGGAAAATGGCGGAAAATATGGATTCTTCCAAAAAAGTGAATAAAAGGTGTTTGCAGTTTTCTAAAAATGTGGTATCATATAGCATAGTAACGCTTTACAGTGTGAAACTATAGAACGAGAGGTACAAAGAAATGGCATATGAAATAACAGGGCATACTGTCCTTACCGGCCTCCTTGGAAGTCCTGTGGCTCACAGTATTTCGCCAATGATGCACAACGAAGCATTCCGCCAACTGGGGCTGGACTATGCATACTTGGCATTTGATGTCGGGACAGATCATTTGAAGACTGCTGTGGAAGGTCTTAAAGTCATGGGAGTCAGGGGCTTTAACCTTACAATGCCGGATAAGAATCTGATGTGTAGTCTGGTTGATAAGCTTTCACCTGCTTCAGAAATCGGTGGGGCAGTGAATACAGTGGTAAATGATGACGGCGTGTTGACCGGATATACAACGGATGGAATCGGATTTATGCGATCAGTTAAGGAAGAAGGCATGGATATTATCGGGAAGAAGATGACACTTCTCGGAGCAGGAGGAGCTGCGGCCGCAATCATGATTCAGGCGGCACTGGACGGAGTGGCTGAGATCTCCGTATTCAATATCCGAGATGATTTCTTTACACGTGCAGAAGGTATTATGGAAAAATTGAGAGGGCAGACGGAATGTAAGCTAAATCTTTATGATTTCTCAGATCCGGAAGTTCTGAAGAGAGAGATCGCAGAGAGTGTCATCCTTGTAAACGGAACTTCCATCGGAATGGCACCGCGTACAGACCGCTGCATTATAACTGACGACAGTGTATTCCGGAAAGATCTGTTTGTCTTTGATGTGATTTATAATCCGGAGGAAACCCTTCTTCTTAAGAAGGCGAAAGCGGTCGGATGTCAGACAGCAAACGGTCTGAATATGCTCCTTTATCAGGGCGCGGCTTCTTTTGAACTCTGGACCGGGTGTGAGATGCCGGTTGACATCATCAAGGAAAAATATTTTAAACGTTAATTGACAAATCGGTTTGAATTGTGTATTATGGTTTATATGCTGATAAAATTGAATATTCTACTATCGAAATACGATGAAAAGAAGTAGTAGGTATAATGAAGTGTCACAGAGAGTCCTTGGCAGGTGCGATAAGGATACAACGAGTTATATTGAATTCCTCTTGGAGTAGAGTGCTGAATTACTGTAACAGTATTAGTAGGCATCTCCGGAAGCAGCCGTTATCTGCAAGGGTATAACCGGAATAAAGGCGTACCTGTCGAGGCAGTTGCTGTGAAGTAACTGTGAAGTGAGGTGGAACCACGAAGTATGATTACTCTCGTCCTCTGTATATGCAGAAGACGGGAGTTTTTTATTACCATTGACTCAATAGGAAACTTCGTTTCTGCAAAAGTACGCTTCCCGGTGGGAGCATGTTTTTCAAAATCTTAAGAGACAGAAAGGAAAAAGACTATGATTATTGTATTAAAACCAAGAACAACAGAAGAAAATATTTTGCGAGTAGAAAACATGGTGCGCGCGAGAGGGCTCGAGACGCATACAGTCCGTGGTGAAGAGCTTACCATTATCGGATGTATCGGCGATACGGTCCGCGTTGACCCGCGGCTTTTTGAAGTGGATAAAAGTGTAGAAAAAGTTATGCATGTGCAGGAACCGTATAAACTGGCGAACAGAGCATTTCATCCGGAAGATACGATCGTTGATGTTGCAGGTGTTAAGGTCGGCGGAGACCATATGGCGCTGATCGCCGGACCCTGCTCTGTAGAAAGTGAAGAACAGGTGATCGAGATCGCTAAGGCGGCTAAAGAATCCGGTGCAAATATGCTCCGCGGTGGGGCGTTCAAACCGAGAACCAGTCCATATTCTTTCCAGGGAATGGGACTTGCGGGGCTGGATATCCTTTGCAAAGCAAGAGAAGTAACCGGCCTTCCAATCGTAACGGAACTGATGTCTGCAGAGTATCTGGATTTATTTGATGAAAAAGTTGATTTGATCCAGATTGGTGCAAGAAATATGCAGAATTTTGATCTCTTGAAACAGCTTGGTAAAACAAAGAAACCGATTCTTCTGAAGAGAGGGCTGAATGCAACATATGAAGAGTGGATCATGTCGGCAGAATACATTATGTCATCCGGCAACCCGAACGTAATCCTGTGCGAAAGAGGTGTACGTACATTCGAAAGCTACACCAGAAACACACTGGATTTACAGGCAATTCCGGTAATCAGACGTTTGAGTCATCTTCCGATCATCGTGGATCCGAGCCACGCAGGCGGAAAATGGTGGCTGGTAGAACCGATGTCCAAAGCAGCGGTTGCAGCAGGGGCAGATGGTCTTATGATCGAAGTACACAACAATCCGGAGTGTGCGCTCTGCGATGGAGGACAGTCTTTGAAACCGGCGAAATATGATACCCTGTTGAAAGAGATCCGTCAGATTGCAGAAGTTGTAGGTAAGAAAATGTAATTGACAGGAGGATAGAACATGAGTGAACCAGGTATCAAAATGGTCGTTGATTTAAAAGAACATAGTTATCCGATATATATAGAAAGGGGAATTATGGGTCAGGCTGCCGAACGGATCAAAGAAGTATATCATGGCAGAAAAGTGATGATTATCTCGGATGACAGTGTGTACGCTTATTATGGAGAGGCAATTAAGAAAGAACTCTCAGGAAGTTTTGAATGCTATGAAACAATCATTCCTCATGGCGAACCGTCTAAAAGTTTTCAGACCCTTCCGAGGGTATACAGTTCACTTCTGAAGGCGAAGATTACCAGAACGGATCTGATTGTGGCACTCGGCGGTGGGGTGACCGGTGATCTGGCAGGATTTGTGGCAGCCACTTTCTTAAGAGGAATTCAATTTGTCCAGATCCCGACTTCCATATTGGCACAGGTGGATTCGTCTGTAGGAGGAAAAGTGGCAGTTGATCTTCCGGAGGGAAAGAACCTGGTTGGCGCATTTTACCAGCCGAAAATGGTTCTGATCGATCCGGATGTACTGGACACTCTTCCGGAACGCTATGTAACCGATGGAATGGGAGAGGTCATTAAATACGGATGCATCAAGGACGCAGAATTATTTGCAAAACTAGAAGAGTACGGCTCTTTCGAGAATCTGAAGGCGCATTTAACCGACGTGATCGCGACTTGTGTAAACATTAAAAGAGTGGTCGTGGAAGAAGACGAATTTGACATGGGAGAACGGATTCTTCTGAATTTTGGGCATACGCTGGCACATACGATTGAGCAGTATTATCACTATGAGAGAGAAAGCCACGGAGAAGCGGTTGCTATCGGAATGTATCAGATCACCAAGATCGCGGAGGAGAAGGGGCTTACGAAAACGGGGGAGGCCGAGAGAATCAAGAAGGTCCTGAAGGCTTATGGACTTCCGACAGAAGCGCATCTTCCGCTTCCGGAATTGATCGAGGCAATGAAGCTGGATAAGAAAACAATGGGAAATAAATTGAAGGTCGTGCTGCTTCACGAGATCGGAGATGCTTATGCATATCCGACGAGCATAGAATTTTTCGCGGGAGACCGTCAGGTATAAAAAAAGAGTTCCGAAAGGAACTCTTTTTAAAATCGTGAATTTATTTCTGGTTCACCATGCGCCCCTCAAGAAGATCGTGAATCTTGTCGGTCGGGTTCAGAACGGAGCTGATCGGGATGTCATGATTCAGAGAATCGATGATCAGTGCGAGGAACTTGCTCATGTCTGCTTTGATAAAGTACGGCTTTGAGTTAAGTTCAGGCGGAAGATACGTCAGGTTGGTCGTGATCAATCCATCCATATAGCCTTTTTCGTAGTATTTGTCGAATTTTCCGAGACCTTCCGTGAAAAGACCGAAGGTGGTGCAAACATATACACGTGCGGCGCCGCGGTCTTTGAGCTGCTTGGTTACATCCAACATACTTTCTCCGGATGAGATCATATCATCGACGATGATGACCGTTCTTCCATGAACATCATCCCCGAGAAACTCATGCGCTACAATTGGGTTTTTCCCATTTACAACGGTTGAATAATCGCGTCGTTTGTAGAACATTCCCATATCTACACCGAGTACATTGGAAAAGTATACGGCTCTGCCCATTGCACCCTCGTCCGGGCTGATGATCATCAGATGCTCCTTGTCGACAGCAAGGTCAGGTACAGCCTTAAGAAGTGCTTTCATAAACTGGTAAGCAGGTGAGAAGTTGTCGAATCCCTTCAATGCGATTGCGTTCTGGACTCTCGGGTCATGTGCATCGAAGGTGATGATGTTGGAAACGCCCATCTGAACCAGCTCATCCAGTGCCATGGCACAGTCAAGGGATTCTCTCTTGGTACGCTTGTGCTGCCTGCTCTCATAGAGAAACGGCATGATCACGTTGATGCGGTGTGCTTTACCGGTACATGCGGCGATCACACGCTTCAAATCCTGGAAATGATCATCCGGTGACATATGGTTCAGATGTCCGTTCACGGTATAAGTAAGGCTGTAGTTGCAGACATCGACCATAATGAATAAGTCTTTTCCGCGGACACTTTCTCCGATGACGGCTTTGGCTTCCCCGGTACCAAAACGCGGACAGTTGTGTTCTGTCAGATACGTGTCAGCTTCGTAAGAAGAAAAAATCGCAGGATCCAGAAAATCATGAAGAGATTCCTTACGAAAAGAGACAATATAATTGTCTACCTTCTTTGCGAGCGGCTCGCAGCTCTTTAAAGCGATAATCTTAAGCGGTGCGATCGGCAGCGCTTTTTCCATAAATTCTATATTTGTCATATGTGCCTCCTGTATTCGAATGTCGCTCATTTCTCCTACTCATTTATACCATTATTTTAGAACTATGGCAAGAAAGAGCTGTAAAAAATTGCAATTTTCGCGGAAATCTAGTATGATAAGAAAGAATAGAAAAATGGGGAGCTTTTAATTTTATGAAGCATGAGCATATTATAAAGAGTGTAGAAGAAGGAAGCATTGCCTGGGAAATGGGGATCGAACCGGGAGACAGGCTGCTTCAGATTAACGGAAGTATCATAGAAGATGTATTTGATTATCACTATTATACGAACGATGAAGAACTTCTTATTCTGATCCAGAAGGAAAATGGAGAGGAATGGGAGCTTGAGATTGAAAAAGATTATGATGAAGATCTGGGAATCGAGTTTGAACAGGGTCTGATGGATGAGTACCGTTCCTGCAGGAACAAGTGCATGTTCTGTTTTATCGACCAGATGCCGAAGGGGATGCGGGACACCCTGTATTTTAAAGATGATGATTCCAGACTTTCTTTCCTCCAGGGAAATTATATAACGTTGACAAATATGAGCGATCATGATATACAGCGTATCGTGGATTATCATCTGGAACCGATCAATGTTTCGATTCATACAACGAATCCAGAGCTTCGCTGCAAGATGCTGCATAACCGCTTTGCGGGAGATGCGCTGAAGAAGATTCAGATTTTATACGACGGCGGGATCACGATGAACGGGCAGATCGTATTGTGCAAAGGGATCAACGACGGAGAAGAGCTGGAGAGAAGTATCCGGGATATGACGAAATGGCTTCCGAATCTTCAGAGCGTATCGGTTGTTCCGGTGGGACTTACGAAGTTCCGTGACGGGCTCTATCCGCTGGAGCCGTTTACAAAAGAAGATGCAAAGGAAGTACTTGGCATCATTCACAAGTGGCAGAAAAAGATTTATGAAGAATACGGAATACATTTTATCCATGCCGGAGACGAATGGTATTTGCTGGCGGAGGAGGAACTTCCGGAAGAGGAGCGGTATGACGGATATTTACAGCTGGAGAACGGGGTAGGTATGCTGCGCCTTCTTCTGAATGAATTTGAGGAAGCATATGAGCCGCTTGCAGGTGATGGAAGAGAGATTCATCTGTCCATGGCGACGGGCAAACTGGCCTATCCGTATCTGAAGGAGATGCTGGAACGGCTGAAGGCGAAGTACCCGAATCTGAATGTGAATCTGTTTGAGATCCGCAATGATTTCTTCGGGGAGCGGATCACCGTTGCAGGACTGATCACCGGACAGGATCTGATCGCACAGCTTAAGGGGCAGGATCTGGGAGATGCGCTTCTTCTCCCGTGCAGTATGTTGCGGAGCGGAGAGGAAGTATTTCTGGATGATGTGACCGTGACGGAATTATCGGATGCTTTACAAGTTCCGATAGATATTGTAAAATCAAGCGGTCAGGATTTTATAGAAGCAGTATTACAGCAAACGAAAGGGGCAAGATTATGAGTAAACCTGTAGTTGCCATTGTGGGGCGTCCGAATGTGGGAAAATCAACGCTGTTCAACGCATTGGCAGGAGAGAAGATAGCAATTGTGAAAGATACGCCGGGGGTGACCCGGGATCGTATTTACGCCGAGGTAAACTGGCTGGATAAAGATTTTACACTGATTGATACGGGAGGTATTGAACCGGAGAGCAGGGATGTGATCCTTGCCCAGATGCGGGAACAGGCGCAGATTGCGATCGACACGGCAGACGTGATCCTGTTCATGACTGATGTGAAGCAGGGATTGGTAGATGCGGATTCGAAGGTGGCAGACATGCTCAGACGGTCGCACAAGCCGGTGATCCTCGTTGTGAATAAAGTAGATAATTTCCAGAAAATGATGCCGGATGTTTATGAATTCTATAATCTGGGCATCGGTGATCCAATGCCGATTTCAGCGGCAGAGCGGATCGGAATCGGGGATATGCTGGACAAGGTACTGGAGCATTTCCCGGAAAGAAGCGGGACAGAAGAGGAGGACGAGCGTCCGAGAATCGCGATCGTAGGAAAGCCGAACGTTGGGAAATCTTCCATTATCAATAAGCTGATCGGGGAAGACCGGGTGATCGTATCGGATATTGCAGGAACGACGCGAGATGCCATCGATACGGATATTGTGCATAACGGAAGAGAATATGTTTTTATCGACACCGCCGGACTTCGCAGAAAGAATAAGATCAAGGAAGAGCTGGAGCGCTACAGTATCATTCGTACTGTGACTGCGGTAGAGAGGGCGGATGTGGTCCTCATTGTGATCGATGCGGTGGAAGGTGTGACTGAACAGGATGCAAAGATTGCAGGAATCGCACATGACCGTGGTAAGGGGGTTATCATTGTAGTAAATAAATGGGATGCCATTGAGAAAAATGACAAGACCGTGAAGGAATATGAGCAGAAGATCCGTATGGTTCTCTCCTTCATGCCTTATGCAGAAATCATGTATGTCTCAGCCAAAACGGGACAGAGACTTCCGAAACTGTTTGATATGATCGATATGGTCATCGAAAATCAGACACTCCGTATTGCAACCGGTGTTCTGAATGAGATCATGACTGAGGCCGTTGCGCTTCAGCAGCCCCCGTCAGATAAAGGAAAACGACTGAAACTGTATTACATTACCCAGGTCGCTGTAAAGCCGCCGACATTTGTCATCTTTGTAAATGATAAAGAACTGATGCATTTTTCGTATACACGTTATCTGGAAAACAGAATTCGCGAGGCCTTCGGCTTCAAGGGAACTTCGCTGAAATTCTTTATACGTGAGAGAAAGGAGAAGGATCAGTAGGATGGAACGGCTTATTTGTTTGGGAATAGGATATGTGTTTGGATTGTTTCAGACTGGATATATTTACGGGAGAATGCATGGAATGGATATCCGCAAGCATGGAAGCGGAAATGCGGGTTCCACCAATGCACTCAGAACAATGGGTGTTAAGGCAGGCGCGATCACTCTTTTGGGGGATTGTTTTAAATGTGTGATTGCTGTGCTGGTAGTCCGGGGAATCTTCGCAAGCCGGTGTCCGGAAATCCTGCCGCTCCTTTCACTGTATGCCGGATTCGGAGCAGTACTTGGGCACAACTATCCGTTTTATCTCGGATTTAAGGGAGGAAAGGGAATTGCGGCTACGGCTGGTATGATCCTTGCGACGGATCTTAGAATGGCTGCGGTATGTCTTGTGGTTTTTGTGGTGATCGTAGCGGTTACAAGATATGTTTCTTTAGGGTCACTTGTAGTTACGGTACTGTTTCTGGCAGGACTTGTGATCTGTGGACAGATGGGGGAGTTTGGAATGGCGCAGAACTATCTTTTTGAAATGTATGGGGTAGGGCTGTTGTTTACACTATCAGCTTTCTTCCAGCACAGAGCGAATATTAAGAGACTTCGGGAAGGAACAGAGAATAAAATCGGCCTGAAGAAGAAAGAAGCATAGAAAAAGATTAGGAGAATGACAATGAAGAAGATTGGAATTATGGGTGCAGGAAGCTGGGGAACTGCTCTGGCAATTTTACTTTCAAATAATGGACATGATGTGACGGTCTGGTCGATCGACAAAAATGAGGTTGAGATGTTGTCCGAAAAAAGAGAACATACATCCAAACTTCCGGGAGTTGTGATTCCGGATCATATCGTGTTTACCAATGACATTCAGGATGGAATTCTGGAGAAAGATGTAGTCGTGCTGGCAGTGCCGTCACCGTTTACCAGAAGTACAGCGCGTTCTATGAAACCATTTGTGAAGGAAGGACAGATTCTTGTTAATGTAGCGAAAGGAATCGAAGAGAGCACACTTATGACCTTAAGTGAGCAGATTGAAGAAGAAATACCACAGGCAAATGTAGCGGTACTTTCAGGCCCGAGTCATGCAGAAGAAGTTGGACGCAAACTTCCGACGACGGTAGTTGTGGGCGCAAAGAAAAGAGAGACTGCCGAATATCTGCAGAGCATCTTCATGAGCGAAGTGTTCCGCGTTTATACCAGCCCGGACATTCTGGGCATTGAGCTGGGCGGTTCGCTGAAAAATGTCATCGCTCTGGCAGCCGGAATTGCGGACGGTCTCGGCTATGGTGATAATACAAAAGCAGCCCTGATCACGCGTGGAATCGCAGAGATCTCACGGCTTGGAGTGAAAATGGGCGGTAAGATTGAATCATTTACCGGTCTGACCGGAATCGGAGATTTGATCGTGACCTGCGCCAGTGTACACAGTCGCAATCGAAAGGCTGGCTATCTGATCGGGCAGGGCAAGACCATGCAGGAAGCGATGGATGAAGTGCAGATGGTTGTAGAAGGCGTTTATTCTGCGAAGGCAGCGAAGAAACTTGCAGAGAAATATGAGGTCTCCATGCCGATTGTAGAGGAAGTGAACCGCATCTTGTTTGAGGGAAAGAAAGCAGAAGAAGCGGTACGGGAACTGATGCTGCGTGATGGAAGAATCGAACATCCGGCACTTCCATGGGAAGAATAGAAAAAACGATACTATAGGAGGCGTATGTTTACGAAAGACAGAAGCAGGGAAGAGGATGAGAGAGTACGCGGGGAGATCGTGAGAGTCAAACCGGATTATAGAGCGGGACTTACAGAGGAACAGGTAAGAACACGTGTGGAAAATGGATGGACGAACGAGGAAGTGGCGCCACCAGCATTGACGACAAAAGAGATTATTCATAAAAATGTATTTACGTATTTTAACTTGATTTTTCTGGTGTTGGCGATCCTTCTTTGTATTGTCGGATCGTTCCGTAATCTGACATTTCTTCCGGTCATTATCGCAAATACAATGATCGGAATCATTCAGGAGATCCGTGCAAAAAGGGTCCTTGAAAAGCTGAACATGCTAAATGCTCCGCATGCGGAGGTGGTACGGGACGGAAATGTGCGGAAAATTGATGCGATTGATCTTGTAATCGATGACATCGTCATTTTCGGCGCGGGCAACCAGATCTGTGCGGACGCAGTGGTGGAAGAGGGAGAAGTCAGGGTCAATGAATCCCTTCTTACCGGAGAATCGGACGAGATTACCAAGCGTCGGGGAGACACGCTGCTTTCAGGAAGTTTCATTGTATCCGGAAAATGCCATGCCAGACTGACCAGTGTGGGAGAAGATTCTTATATTTCCAGGCTGACTCTGGAAGCCGGAGCCATGCCGGAAGGGGAACAGTCTGAGATGATGCGTTCTCTCGACCGGCTGGTTAAAGTTGTGGGAATCGCTCTGATCCCGATCGGGATCGTGCTTTTTGTTCAGGGCTTCTTCTTTAACGGGGAGAGTTTCCGGGAAAGCATTGTATCGATGGTTGCAGCCGTGATTGGAATGATTCCGGAAGGTCTGTATCTTCTTGCAAGTGTGGCAATGGTTGTGAGTGCCATGCGGCTTGCAAAGAAACGAGTACTGCTTCATGATATGAAGAGTATCGAGACTCTTGCCAGGGTCGATGTGCTTTGTGTGGATAAGACCGGAACAATCACGGAAAACAGCATGTGTGTGAATAAGGTCGTGAGAGCGAAGGGATATGAGGAAGAAACTATGCCGCCGCTTGAAGAGATGATCGGGGATTTTGTGAAAGAGATGGAGGCAGACAACGCCACCATGGCTGCTCTGAAAGAATTCTTTAAAGAGAATTCCGGGAAGAAACCGGACAAAGTCATCCCGTTTTCTTCCACTGTGAAGTATAGTGGTGTCATTTACGGAGAAGATGCCTATGTGCTCGGAGCACCTGAATTCGTTCTGAGAAAGATGTTTTCAGAACATCAGGATAAGATTAATCAATTTGCAGAAAAAGGCTACCGGGTTCTTGTTTTTGCAAAATATGATGGAATTCCGGATGGAAAAGCGTTGACCGGAGAGGCAAATCCGCTGGGATATATTCTGCTTCTGAATAAAGTCCGCAAAGAGGCGCCTTCAACGTTTGCATTTTTTGAACAGCAGGGTGTTGAGATCAAAGTGATTTCCGGTGATAATCCACTGACCGTCTCTGAGACAGCAAAGCAGGCAGGAATTCGGAACGCAGAGCGCTATATTGATGCACGGGAATTAAAGACTGAGGAAGAACTGGAAGAAGCTGCCCGGAATTATACCGTATTCGGAAGAGTTGTGCCGGAACAGAAACGCCAGCTTGTGCATGCGTTGAAACGTCAAGGACGTACGGTCGCGATGACCGGGGACGGTGTCAATGACGTACTGGCACTGAAAGATGCGGACTGTTCAGTTGCGATGGCTTCCGGAAGTGATGCGGCGGCACAGGCTTCCCAGGTTGTTCTTCTGGAATCTGATTTTTCCAAAATGCCGGAAGTTGTACTGGAAGGGCGTAGAGTCGTCAATAATATTCAGAGATCGGCCAGCCTGTTTCTGGTGAAGAATATTTTTTCTTTCCTCTTATCGCTGTTCTCTCTGGCTTTCATGATTACGTATCCGCTGGAACCGTCACAGGTTTCGCTGATCACGATGTACACCATTGGTATCCCTGCATTTTTCCTGGCACTTCAGCCGAACAAGGATATCATACGGGGACATTTCATGACGAATGTGGTTCTGAAGGCGCTTCCTGCCGGACTTACGGATGTGATCGCGGTCGGTGCACTGGTCGTGTTCGGGCAGACATTCGATGTTCCTGCATCGGATATTTCTACAGCAGCGACGATGCTGCTGGCAATTGTCGGATTTATGATTCTTTACCGGATCTGTCAGCCGATGAATCTTTTCAGAAGGGTGATCTGGATAGGATGTGTCGTCGGAATGCTCGGCTGCAGCATTTTCCTTCCTGATTTATTCGCAATCACGGGAATGTCTACGAAATGTATCATGCTGTTTGTAGTCTTCTCCATTGCGACAGAACCGGTGCTGCGCTATCTCACACGGTTTGTGGAGTGGATCAGAGAAGGCTATATCCGGCTGTTTAAGAATCCGGAGAAAAAGAGGGTGTAATGAATCAGACATTTTTGATTTTGACAATATTGGGAATGGTGTTTTTTGGATCAATATATGGAGGCCTGAAAGGAAAAATCGGCAATGGGGTGCTGGTATTCAAAGCGCTTGCCACTCTGATGCCGGTCCTGGCGGCCTTTGCAGGAGTGCGTGCAAATAACAGTATGTCTGGCTGGCTGATGGTCGGGGGAGCAGTTCTTTGCATGGTGGCAGACGTGCTGCTGGAGCTGGTCCTTTTGGCAGGCGTGGCTGTGTTTGCATTAGCTCACCTTTTATTCATTGCAGGATATGCATGCCGTTATGGGATGGAATGGTATACGCTTATTCTTTTTGCTACAGGATATTTGATATTTTTTGTTGGACTTGGAAAGTATCTACCTGAAGCAAAGAAGATGAACCGGAAGAAAATGGTTCCCGATGCAGTTTATCTCACCGGCGCGGCCATATATCCTGCATTTCTCTGTGGAACAGCAGCTATGGCTTTGTCCGGGCTGATTAAAAGTGGATTTTCATTAAGTGCAATACCGGGGGCTATTGGTGGAGTATGTTTTATGATTTCCGATTATATTTTGGCCTGGAGGACATTTACGAAAAGAAAAGAGAGAAAATACAGTCTGATCCTGTTAATATTTTATTATAGTGCGGTGTATTTGCTGGTATGCTGATAAAGTTGTAAGGGGTGCGTTATGGATAGAAAGCAGATGACCAATATCGAAGTGAAGAGAAACAACGGAAACCGTGTGTACCGGTATATATGCAAAAATGGTATTGTATCGAATCCGGATATTTCTTATGCGACGAAGATGAGTTTTTGCCTATAAAATGGATTGCTCTTTTGTGCTCATGTACAGCATAATCTCAGAAAGCAGGGCATACACTGGTATCAGCCGGCAAAGGAGGATACCATATGAATACATTTGACTTATACAAGGACATTGAGACGAGGACAGGCGGGGAGATCTATATCGGAGTTGTGGGACCGGTCAGAACCGGAAAATCCACGTTTATCAAGCGGTTCATGGATGTGCTGGTACTTCCGGGAATGAAGGATGAACACATGAGAGCAAGAACGTTGGATGAACTTCCCCAGTCTGCATCCGGCAAGACGATCATGACGACCGAACCGAAATTTGTCCCGAAAGAAGCGGCTGTGGTCCGTCTGTCAGGTGATACCGATGTGAAGGTGAGACTGATCGATTGTGTCGGTTACATGGTGGAAGGAGCGGCAGGGCATATTGAAAATGGAGACGAGCGGCAGGTGAAAACGCCGTGGTTTGAGTATGAGATTCCATTTACCAAGGCGGCGGGAATCGGAACCAGAAAGGTGATCTGTGACCATTCCACGATAGGAATCGTGATCACGACCGACGGGAGCATCGGTGATATTCCAAGGGAGAATTACCGCCCGGCAGAGGAACAGACGATTCAAGAACTAAAGAGTCTGGGAAAACCGTTTATCGTTCTGGTAAACACCAGAAAGCCTTATAGCGAAGAGCCGACGAAAGTCGCAAAGGAAATCGAAGAAACGCATAAGGTTACAGCGATGCCGGTGAACTGTGAACAGCTAAAAGAGGAAGACATCCATCATATTATGGAACAGATTCTGTTTGCATTTCCGGTTTCGGAAATTCAGTTTTTCATTCCCAAGTGGGTGGAAATGCTGCCACGAGATCACAAGATCAAGCAGGATATGCTGGAATATGTGCGCCAGGTCCTTAATCATGTCGATGAGATCCGGGATGCGCAGGATGCGGTCGTGACCCCGCAAAGTCCTTACATAACTGAGGCAAAGGTTGGAAAGATCTCCATGGACACCGGATGTGTCGCTGTGGAGATCCGGGTGGATGACGCGTATTATTATGAGACATTAAGTGAACTTACCGGAACCGCGATTACCAGTGAGTATGATCTGATCGGAACGATCAAGGAACTGTCGTCACTTCGAAAAGAGTATGAGAGTGTGAAGGATGCCATGGATTCTGTGAAATTAAAAGGCTATGGTGTGGTAAGCCCCGGAAAAGAGGAAATCCATCTGGACGAACCTGTCGTCATCAAGCAGGGAAATAAGTTCGGTGTGAAAATTCATTCCGAGGCGCCGTCCATTCATATGATACGTGCCAATATCGAGACGGAAATTGCGCCGATCGTGGGGAGCGAGCAGCAGGCAGAGGATTTGAAGAACTATATCAAAGCAGCTGCCCAGTCACCGGAGGGAGTCTGGGGAACGAATATTTTCGGCAAATCCATCGAAGAGTTGGTCATGGACGGGATGCACGGAAAGATTGCGATGATCAACGATGAAAGTCAGGTGAAACTTCAGGATACCATGCAGAAAATTGTCAATGACAGCAATGGAGGGCTGGTCTGCATTATCATTTAACAGGAATATGTGGTTGCACAGATGATTTGGGGTATGTTATACTTTTAGATATCAAATATGCCGGTACCGTTTTTTACAGGTATCGGCTTTGACTGTACGTAAGGAGAAGAAAAGAGGAGAGTATAAATGAAAGCAGCAATTGTTTCAGTAGATACATTGATTTACCAGAAATTAAAAGAGGATGATTGTGCGCCGATCGTCAAAAGGATGCTGGGGCAGGTCAGCTTCCGGACGGAACTGATTCAGCCGGTTCCGAATGACAAAGAGGTGATCCGGAAGGTGCTTGCAAGGATCGCTGATGCGGAAATCGCCGATCTGGTATTGACTATCGGAGGAATCGGGTGCAGGGATGAAGACTGGACACCGGAGGCGACGAAGTCGATCCTGGACAAAGAAATACCGGGCATGGCAGAAGCGATGCGGCTGTATATGGAGAGAACGAGAAAGCGCGCCATGCTGACCAGGGGAGTTGCCGGAATCCGGAACCATACGTTGATCGTGAATCTTCCGGGAAGTCCGAAGATCATCAAGGAATGTCTGGAATACATTCTCCCGGAGATCGTTTATGCGACCGAAGTCGTACTGGGAGAACATGACGATATTAAGGAGTAGCAGATGAAAGTAAGGATATATACCGATGGCGCTGCAAGGGGGAATCCGGACGGACCGGGGGGATACGGGACGGTTCTGGAATATGTAGATACCAAAGGGCAGCTCCATGTAAAGGAATTGTCGCAGGGATATGTGAAGACGACCAATAACCGGATGGAGCTGATGGCGGTGATCGCCGGACTGGAGACCCTGAACCGGCCATGTGAGGTCGAATTATATTCGGATTCTCAGTATGTGGTCAACGCATTCAACCAGCACTGGATCGAAGGATGGATCCGCAAAGGATGGAAGCGCGGGAAGAACGAACCGGTCAAGAATGTGGACCTCTGGAAACGCCTTCTGGAGGCGAAAAAGCCGCATCAGGTTCAGTTTATCTGGGTGAAAGGTCATGACGGCCATCCCCAGAATGAGCGGTGTGACCAGCTCGCGACGACAGCGGCCGACGGAAAGGATCTGATCGTTGACGAGGGACTTTAGACTTTACAAGATAGAAAAAATGTGTTAGAGTGTTTGAGGCAAGTAAGACAGACGTTCGCGGCTGCAGGTGCCGAAAGGTCGCAGGTGAGGAAAGTCCGGGCTTCACAGGGCAGGATGCCGGATAACGTCCGGTGGAGGTGACTCCAAGGAAAGTGCAACAGAAATAAACCGCCTGTCATATGACAGGTAAGGGTGGAAAGGCAGTGTAAGAGACTACCGCCCGTCTGGTAACAGAAGGGGCACATGTAAACCCCATCCGAAGCAAGACCGAATCAAAACGATGTGGCGGCCCGTCACGTTTTAGGTAGGTCGCTTGAACCTGCTGGCGACAGCAGGTCTGGATAGATGAACGTCCAACGACATAACCCGGCTTATCGTTTTGCTTGCCTGTTTATACTGAATTTTTATTTATGGTTTGTCATAGTTATGTATAATGTAGCGGAGAGGAAAGGTGGCTATTGTTAGTCACTTTTTTCTTTTATAAAGTAAATATAGGAGTATGATACTGGAGTGGAGTAAAATGTACGATATCGGAATATGTGATGATGGGTTTGAGATTTGTGGTTTTATTCAAAAGGTAATCAAGGAATATGCAGCAACTCATAACAACTTGATGTATGTGAAAACATGGCATACTGGCGAAGAATTAAAAGAATATCTGGGAAGCGGGAATTCTCTGGATTTGTTATCCGATGGATTTTCTGATAAAGTCAATATCAAAGGGACTGATAGAAGAAAGTCTGGAGTTGGCTATACGATTGCTAGGGGAAAAACCAGGGAAATTTAGATTTGAAAGAGGGAAGGAGGTTCAAAAATGAAAATTCCAAAATAAAATTGTGCTGACTGCATAATATCCCCAAAACACAATTTTCTCTTCTTCTTTTCTCTCCTGAAAATTCCCCAAAAATATTTGAATAAATCTGTCAATTAAATGAATTCGAAACAAAATTGGGAAAAGAATTAGAATTTGCAGATAGCATTGGATTCCTTCTGGAAAACCCTACTTTTCTGGACCGGTATTCTGGCTATGAGAACTTGAAGATGCTGGCATCTATTCGGAACCTGATTGGAGAAGAAGAAATTCATGCTATACTGCGAAAAGTTGGACTGGATGCAAAGGCGGAAAAGAAGAAATATCGTAAGTATTCCCTTGGGATGAAACCCGACAAAAAAGCTAATTGCAACAAAATAGTATAGGGAGAGGTATCACTCTTTTGAGTAATATCTCTCCCTATTAAAGGTTGTTTATTTTCCTTACGTTATTTTACAGAATTAATGTTTTCTCCTTTTCTGTCTGTCATATTTTTCTTCGCAGTATTTGCACCGGTACACTTCATTTTCCGGATCGGTCAGGACGAAGATATGATCCAGCTCCTGTTCGATGGAAGTGATACAGCGTGGATTCTTGCATTTGATCACATTTTTGATCTCTTTCGGAAGCGTCAGCGCCTTTTTGTCGACGATTTCTTCATTTTCAATGATATTGATCGTAATGTTGTGATCGATGAATCCGAGGATATCCAGGTCGATGATGTCGATCGGACATTCGATTTTGATGATGTCCTTCTTACCCATCTTGTTGCTCTTGGCGTTCTTGATGATAGCTACACAGCAGTCCAGCTTATCCAGCTTCAGATATTTGTAAATATCCATGCTCTTTCCGGCTTCAATGTGATCAAGAACAAAACCTTCCGAAATCTTACCGATATTCAATGTATTCTTTACCATAGTCAGTTACCTCCTAATCCACATGGATATCAAGCAGTGTCAGAATGAGGGCCATTCGGATATAGACACCATACTGTACCTGCTTGAAATAAGCAGCTCTTGGATCCTCATCTACTTCGACAGAGATCTCATTTACCCTTGGAAGCGGATGAAGCACCAGCATATCCGGCGGTGCGAGTTCCATTTTGGCTTTGTCGAGGATATAGAAATCCTTCATACGGACATAATCTTCTTCGTTAAAGAAACGTTCTTTCTGTACACGTGTCATATAGAGAAGATCGAGGTCAGGAAGCGCCTCTTCAAGACGAACTACCTCAGTATATGGAATGTTCTGTTTATCCAGAACGTCATGTCTTACATAATCCGGAAGACGAAGTTCTTCTGGTGAAATCAGTACAAATTCAATATCATCGTAGCGGGCAAGGGCATTGATAAGAGAATGAACGGTACGGCCGAATTTTAAGTCACCACAGAGACCGATTTTCAAGTGGTTCAATCGTCCTTTCAGAGAACGGATCGTAAGCAGGTCGGTTAAAGTCTGGGTCGGATGCTGATGTCCGCCGTCACCTGCGTTGATGACAGGAATGGTAGCATGCTGGCAGGCAACCATCGGAGCCCCCTCCTTCGGATGCCGGATCGCACAAATATCAGCGTAGCAGGAAATCATGCGGATCGTGTCAGAAACACTTTCGCCTTTTGCAGCAGAACTGGATGCTGCTGAAGAAAATCCCATGATGCTGCCCCCAAGATTCAGCATTGCAGCTTCATGGCTGAGGCGGGTACGGGTGCTTGGTTCATAGAATAAAGTAGCAAGCTTTTTGCCGTCGCATGCATGTGCGTATTTCTTTGGATTTGCCTCGATGTCGTTCGCGAGATCCATGAGTTTGTCAAGTTCTTCGACAGAAAAATCTAATGGACTCATTAAATGTCTCATGTAGGAAACCTCCTTTATTTTTGCCAGAATGACGACAGGTCTTCTGGAATTAATCTTTATTCTTCACTATCATATAATAAAACAGACCACATTTCAATAAGGATTTTATCTTTTGGTTTTCCGGCAGTTCGCTCTGATTTGGATATTCAGCCAAAGGAAGAGGAATAAAGAACTGGATTTTATAAAAAAAATAGTATATAATGTCCACGCAGGCAATGAATGCCGAAAGAACGAGCGAATGATAGAAGAAAGAACGTACAGATAAGGAGAGAATCCATTATGGAAACATTACTGGAGATGAGGCAGAAACTGGATGAGATCGATACCCAGATTACGGAGCTCTACGAGAAACGTATGGAAATATGCGGACAAGTGGCGGATTATAAGATAAAAAATGGAAAAAAGGTGCTGGACCGCACACGCGAGAATGAGAAGCTGGCGTCCGTATCTGCAATGGCGACGAATGATTTTAATAAAAAGGGAATCAGAGAACTGTTTGAGCAGCTGATGTCCATGAGCCGGAAACTCCAGTATCAGAAGTTGTCCCAGGAAGGCGTCCTTGGAAGACTTCCTTTTATTGAACTGGATGAGCTGAATGTGGAAGGGGCCCGTGTGGTGTTTCAGGGCGTTGAGGGCGCCTATAGTCAGGCTGCCATGGAGAAATTCTTCGGATCAGGTCAGAAGAATTTCCATGTGCCGACGTTCCGGGATGCAATGGTAGCAATCGAAGAAGGAACGGCGGATTATGCGGTGCTCCCGATTGAAAATTCGACAGCAGGCGCGGTGGATCAGGTCTATGATCTCCTGGTAGAATTTGAAAATTATATTGTCGGTGAAGTCATCCTTCCGGTCCGCCATCAGCTTGCCGGTCTTCCGGGTGTGAAGATTTCCCAGATCAAGAGAGTATATTCCCATCCGCAGGGACTGATGCAGAGCGCCAGATTCCTGGATAATTACGGGGACTGGGAGCAGATCAGTGTCGCGAATACGGCGGTTGCGGCGAAGAAGGTGCTGGAGGAGAAGAATCCGGAGCAGGCGGCTGTGTGCAGTGAATATGCGGCAAAGCTTTACGGCCTGGAGATCCTGGAGCAGGACATCAATGCAGAATCCGATAATTCGACGAGATTTATTGTCATTACGAACCAGAAGGTATTTTTGAAACATGCCTCAAAAATCAGCATCTGCATGGAAGTTCCGCACGAAAGCGGATCCTTGTATCACCTGCTTTCACATTTTATTTACAACGACTTGAATATGACCAAGATTGAATCACGCCCGATCGAAGGAAGAAGCTTTGAATACCGTTTCTTCGTTGATTTTGAGGGAAATCTTGCGGACGCGGCCGTCAAAAATGCGATCCGCGGTTTGAGAGAAGAGGCGCTGAATCTGAAAATTCTCGGCAATTACTAGATTCAGAACAGACATATGCTTTGACATTTGCAATGGGAAAGGACAAATGAAATGAGAACGAACGAACTGGTATTATATCGCTATATGGAACATGAAGATCTGCTGCGTGATATGACATTTTTGATCGAAAATGCAGATAATGAGTATTATAATAAAGAAGATCTGAAGGGACTTTTATATGAATGCCTGAATGAAATGATCGAACTGGCGAGCTGTTACGGATTTGAAGGAAATCTGTGGCATAATTTTCTCACTTTACTGCTGGCAAACAGTGAGAATGCGTACAGTACTGCATGCGAGATCGTAGGTGAGATTGAAGGAAGTGTCAATGAGGCAGCACTTCATGATTTTGAAATTTTCAAAGAATTGTTTGATTATGACCTTCACCGGATGGAGAAGGAGATTGGGACTACCTGTATTTACATGATCGAGGATTATCATCACACAAACGGGCACGGAAAAGTCTTTAATAAGAGGATCCGCGACCGCATCTGCGATCTTGCAGGGGCACTTGGACAGGCAGGATCCGCGGAAGAATTCAAGCGGATCATCACCGGATTTTACAAAGAATTCGGAGTGGGCAAGCTTGGACTTCATAAGGCGTTCCGCGTGGAGCACGATGAAGACGGTGTGCAGATCGTGCCGATCACTAACATCGCCCATGTTCATCTGGACGATCTGGTGGGATACGACATGGCAAAGCAGAAGCTCATCGACAATACGGAGGCATTTGTAAGCGGAAGACGCGCGAACAACTGTCTGCTGTTCGGAGATGCAGGGACAGGAAAATCCTCTTCGATCAAGGCAATCCTAAACCAGTATTATGACAGGGGACTGAGAATGATTGAGGTTTATAAACATCAGTTCCAGGATCTGAATGATGTGATCGCGCAGATCAAGAACCGCAATTACAAATTTATCATCTATATGGATGATCTCTCTTTCGAAGAATTTGAAATTGAGTATAAATATTTGAAAGCAGTGATCGAGGGCGGACTGGAAAAGAAGCCGGACAATATTCTGATCTATGCGACCTCCAACCGCAGACACCTGATCCGTGAGACTTTCAAGGATAAGGCAGACCGCGATGAAGAACTGCACACCAACGATACGGTGCAGGAAAAACTCTCACTGGTGGCAAGATTTGGTGTTACCATTTATTTTGGAAAGCCGGATAAGAAAGAATTCCAGAAAATTGTCAAAACACTGGCGGAACGAAACGGGCTTACGATGCCGGAAGATCAGCTCCTGCTGGAAGCAAATAAATGGGAACTGAATCACGGTGGCCTGAGCGGAAGAACGGCGCAGCAGTTCATCGATTATCTGCTTGGTAAGAATTAGGAGTACTTGCGCTTTCGGACAGGACTTGTTATACTAATATGATACTGGAATTATAAAAATCGGATCAAGGAGATCATGGTATGAAATGGAATAAATTCAGAATAGAGACAACGACGGAAGCGGAGGATCTTGTCAGCAGTATGCTCATGGATCTGGGAATCCAGGGCATTGAGATCGAAGATAATATTCCGATGAGTCAGAGAGAAAAAGAGCAGATGTTTGTGGATATTCTTCCGGAGACCGGCGTGGATGACGGAGTTGCCTATATCAGCTTCTATCTGGAAGAAGAGGATGACAAGGAAGCGGTACTTGCAAAGGTTCGCGCTGAACTTGAGGATATGCGTGCGTATATCGAGGTGGGAAGCGGATCGATTGAGGAGTCGCAGACGGAAGATGTGGACTGGGTCAATAACTGGAAGAAATATTTTCATCAGTTCTACGTAGATGATATTTTGATCATCCCGTCCTGGGAGAATGTGAAGCCTGAAGATGAGAATAAGATGATTGTACACATCGATCCGGGCACTGCGTTTGGCACCGGTATGCATGAGACCACGCAGCTCTGTATCCGGCAGATCCGCAAGTATACCACGGAGCATACACGGATTCTGGATGTGGGATGCGGCAGCGGTATTCTGGGGATGCTTGCATTGATGTTCGGAGCCGAATATTCCGTCGGAACCGATCTGGATCCGTGTGCCATCGATGCGACCCGTGAGAACATGCAGGTAAATGGGATCACCGAAGATCGCTATGAGGTGATGATCGGTAATATCATTGATGATAAAGCGGTGCAGGATAAAGTGGGTTATGAGAAATATGACATTGTTGCAGCCAATATCCTTGCGGATGTGCTGGTGCCGCTTACGCCGGTTATTGTGAATCAGTTAAAACCGGGCGGAATCTATATCACCAGCGGAATTATTGATGACAAAGAAGAAACGGTAGTGAATGCTGTGAAAGCAGCGGGGCTTGAGGTCCTTGAGGTGAACTATCAGGGAGAATGGGTTTCCGTAACTGCACGTAAGAATTAGATGGGATGAGTGAGTGATGCATCATTTTTTTGTGACACCTTCGCAGGTGGAAGAACCGTATATCTATGTGGAAGGGCAGGATGTCAATCACATGAAGAATGTCCTTCGGATGAAACCGGGCGAACAGGCCGGGATCAGTGATGGGAATAATCTCAAATACGTCTGTGAAGTGGTATCTTACGAGGAAGGAAGGGCTACACTTCGTATCCTGGAAAAAATGGAGGCGGATACAGAGCTTAGCAATGAATTGTATCTGTTTCAGGGACTTCCCAAGGGAGACAAGATGGAGCTGATCGTTCAGAAAGCGGTGGAACTCGGAGCGGTGAAGATCATTCCGGTTGCAACGAAGCGTTCTGTCGTGAAGCTGGATGAGAAGAAAACTGCAAGAAAAGTGGAACGCTGGAACAGCATTGCCGAGAGCGCCGCAAAGCAGGCCGGTAGAAGCCGGATCCCGGAAGTGGAGATGCCGCTTTCGTACAGCGAGGCTCTTAAGAAGGCCGCAGAGCTGGATGTGGTGCTGATTCCGTATGAGCTTGCCAAAGGGATGGAGGAGACAAAACGGATCATCCGTTCCATCCAAAGAGGGCAGTCTGTTGGAATCTTTATCGGGCCGGAAGGTGGTTTTGAACAGGAGGAAGTGGAAGCAGCCATCCGCAGTGGTGCAAAAGAGATCACCCTTGGAAGGCGGATTCTGAGGACCGAGACAGCGGGACTAGCGATTCTTTCTGTGCTGATGTTTGAACTGGAAGAGCAGCAGTAGGATTTCATTCAGAAGAGACAGATGGCAGGAAAGCAGAACCGGCATAAGATATAGTGAGGAAGAAGTTAGGAGACGATAAAAATGGAAGTTTATCTGGATAATTCAGCTACGACCAGAGCATATGACAGTGTCAGGGATATCGTTGCGAAAACGATGTGTGAGGATTACGGCAATCCATCTTCCATGCATAAAAAAGGCGTGGAGGCGGAAAAATATGTCCGGGGCGCAAGGGAAACGCTGGCAAGGCTGATGAAAGTGCAGGAGAAGGAAATATTCTTTACATCCGGTGGAACAGAAAGTGACAATCTGGCACTGATCGGAGGCGCGCGTGCAAATCATCGCGCCGGAAAGCATCTGATCACGACGGCGATCGAGCATCCTGCTATTTTGAATACGATGAAATATCTGGAAGAAGAGGAAGGGTACCGGGTCACATACCTTCCGGTTGATATGTACGGGCGGGTGCGTTTGGATGCCTTGAAAGAAGCACTCTGTCCGGAGACGATCCTGGTATCAATCATGTATGTAAATAATGAAATCGGATCCGTACAACCGATCGCGGAAGCGGCAGGAATCGTGAAGTCCTATAACCGGAATATTCTGTTTCATGTGGATGCCGTGCAGGGCTTTGGAAAATACAGGATCTATCCGAAGAAAATGGGAATCGACATGTTCTCGGTAAGCGGACATAAGATTCACGGCCCGAAGGGGATCGGATTCCTCTATATCAATGAAAGGGCAAAAGTAAGACCGATCATTTTTGGAGGAGAACAGCAGAAGAATATGCGATCCGGTACGGAAAATGTTCCGGGTATTGCCGGAATCGCGCAGGCAGCAAAAGAGATTTATACGGGACTGGACGAAAAAGTGGCGCATATGAGGTGGCTGAAGCAGAAATTTATAGAAGGTGTCAGCCAGATCGAACATACAAAGGTTCATGGACTTACCGATGAGACGAGCGCACCGCATATCATCAGTGTGGGAATTGCAGGGATCCGGAGTGAGGTTCTGCTGCACACACTGGAGAGCAAAGGAATTTATGTATCATCCGGTTCTGCATGCTCATCGAATCACCCGTCTGTGAGCGGAGTGTTAAGAGGAATCGGTACAGGTAAAGAATATCTTGATTCCACAGTTCGCTTCAGTATGTCAGAATTTACAACGGAAGAAGAGATTGATTATACATTGCAGACATTATACAATTGTGTGCCGATGTTAAGAAAGTACACACGCCATTAGGAGGAAAGTATGAAGTTTCAGACTTATTTGATAAAATATGGAGAGATTGGAATCAAGGGAAAGAACCGGTATATGTTCGAAGACGCGTTGGTGCGTCAGGTAAAATTCGCTTTGAAAGATGTAGAAGGAGACTTCCACGTATACAAGTCACAGGCCCGT
This sequence comes from bacterium, assembly GCA_022774325.1. Classification (GTDB taxonomy): domain Bacteria; phylum Bacillota; class Clostridia; order Lachnospirales; family Lachnospiraceae; genus Allocoprococcus. The sequence goes on from JALFNN010000083.1 coordinate 50,191, forward strand.
GTCTATGTGGACTGTGAAGGATACTATGATTCCGACGAAGTGACGGAAGCACTTCAGAGAGTGTTCGGAATTGTGGGAATCTGTCCGGTAGTCCGGGTATCTGACCGTGGATTTGATGAATTGAAAAAAGATGTGGTTGCATATATGGACGAAATGTATCCGGATAAAAATATCACATTTAAAGTCGAGTCCAGAAGAGCAAAGAAGACTTATCCGAAAAAATCGATGGAGATCAATTGTGACCTTGGAGAAGCGATTCTGGATGCTTTTCCGGAAATTCGCGTGGATGTTCACAAGCCGGATGTTCTTCTCCGAGTAGAAGTCCGCGAGGAAATCTATATTTATTCGGAAATTATTCCGGGGCCGGGAGGCATGCCGGTCGGTACGAACGGCAAAGCCATGCTTCTCCTTTCAGGAGGAATTGACAGCCCGGTGGCAGGGTATATGATCTCCAAGAGAGGAGTCGGACTTGAGGCGACTTATTTCCATGCACCGCCGTATACCAGTGAGCGCGCAAAACAGAAGGTGGTCGATCTGGCGAAGCTTGTCTCAAAGTATACAGGACCGATCAAGCTTCATGTCGTGAATTTCACCGATATCCAGCTCTATATTTATGAAAAATGTCCGCATGACGAGCTTACTATTATTATGAGAAGATATATGATGCGGATCGCAGAGCATTTCGCAAAACAGGATGACTGTCTGGGACTGATTACAGGAGAGAGCATCGGACAGGTGGCGAGTCAGACGATGCAGAGCCTTGCGGCTACAAATGATGTCTGCACTCTTCCGGTATATCGTCCGCTGATTGGTTTTGATAAGCAGGAAATCGTGGAAGTGGCAGAGAAGATCAACACCTATGAGACCTCGATCCTTCCGTATGAAGACTGCTGTACCATTTTTGTAGCAAAACATCCGGTAACAAAACCAAATGTGGAAGTGATCAGAAAATCGGAAGAAAAACTGGCGGAAAAGATTGATCAGCTTTTTGACGAAGCAATTCGTTCGGTAGAGACGATTATCGTAAAATAAAGGAAACAAAGCCTAAAAAATAAGATGAAGGCTCCGAGAAACCTTCATCTTATTTTTAACTAAATATTAAACTAAATATGGGTTCAGGATTTCAAGAATGTGATCGACTTCTTCACTGTCAGCGTGAATGTTGAGATCAATCGGTTTTGAAAGATCCAGACTAAAGATACCCATGATAGATTTAGCATCGATAACGTATCTTCCTGATACAAGATCAAAATCATAATCAAACTTTGTGATTTCATTTACGAAAGATTTTACTTTATCAATTGAGTTTAAAGAAATCTGTACTGTTTTCATGTGAAAGTTCCTCCTTGTTTTGAATTTATATAGATATATTATAGTTTGTATAGAGAATTGTCAAGGAATAAAATGCCAAAGAAAACGATATTTTTTTGTAAAATCTTATAGAATTTGAAGGTGGGAAATGTGATGAGAAAAGCAGCGTTACACAATTTGGGGTGTAAAGTAAATGCCTATGAGACGGAAGCAATGCAGGAACTTCTTGAGAAGAACGGATATCAGATTGTCCCGTTCCAGGATGAGGCGGATATTTATATCATTAATACCTGTTCGGTTACGAATATTGCAGACCGGAAATCCAGACAGATGATCCATCGTGCCAGAAAGCAGAATCCGGATGCGGTGATCGTGGCTGCGGGCTGTTATGTGCAGGCAAGGACCGATGCAGGGGAAAAGGATGAGAATATTGATATTGTCATTGGGAATAATAAGAAACAGGAGCTGATTGGGATCCTGGATGCCTATTTTGCACAAAAAGAGAAGCATCAGCAGATTGAAGTAATCGATATCAACCATACTGCAAAGTACGAAGAACTGTCCCTCACAAGGACGGCGGAGCATACAAGAGCCTATCTGAAAGTGCAGGATGGCTGTAATCAGTTTTGTACGTACTGCATTATCCCGTATGCACGGGGAAGAGTAAGGAGCAGAAAAAAGGAAGAGGTTGTGCGGGAGGTAGAGACACTGGCCGCAAACGGATATCGTGAGGTGGTGCTGACCGGAATTCATCTCAGCTCCTATGGTGTGGATCTTAAGGATGAAAATGGGAAGCAGCAGGAAGACCTGCTCTCACTGATTCGGGCGGTCCATGAAGTGGAAGGTATTGTAAGGATCCGGCTCGGATCTCTGGAACCGCGGATCATCACAGAAGAATTTGCGTCTGAACTGTCGAAACTCAAGAAGATCTGCCCGCATTTTCATCTGTCGCTCCAGAGCGGATGCAATGCGACGCTGAAGCGGATGAACCGCCGGTATAGTGCGGAGGAATACTATGAGAAATGCAGGATCCTTCGGAAATATTTTGATAATCCGGCTCTTACTACCGATGTGATTACCGGATTCCCGGGAGAGACAGAAGAAGAATTTGAGGAATCCAGACGTTTTGTGGATAAGGTGGATTTTTATGAAACGCATATATTTAAGTATTCGAAACGCCGTGGGACAAAAGCAGCGGAGATGAAAGGCCAGATTACAGAGCAGGAGAAGGCCGGAAGAAGTGCTATTTTGCAGGAAATGAATGAAAGAAAACAGGCAGAGTATGAAAAGCAGTGGGTTGGTAAGGAAGTAGAAGTCCTTTTTGAAGAGGTGACTGAAAAAGAAGGACGGAAGATGGTGACCGGACATACCAGGGAATATCTCAGGATTTCTGTGCCTTGTACCGAAGACGGAGAGGAAAGCTGGACTAATCAGATAAAGAAAATTAAAATTGTGGATATTTCACAAATTACTCATTGAATTTTATTACAGATTATATTAGAATGGGTATTGAAGTATTGGAGGTCGTAAGATGAAGAATTTATCGAATACACAATTTTTTCAGGTGGAGGCCGGACCACAGATTCAGGCAAAAGATATCCTTGAGATTGTATATAATGCTTTAGTGGAGAAAGGATATAATCCAGTGAATCAGATCGTAGGATACATTATGTCAGGTGATCCTACATACATCACCAGCTACAATGGTGCAAGAAGCCTTGTGATGAAGGTGGAACGGGATGAGATCGTAGAAGAACTGCTGAAGGCATATATTAAGAACGAGTTATAGGATGATTCAGATTATGCGGATTATGGGATTGGATTACGGTACGAAGACTGTGGGAGTGGCGGTAAGTGACCCGCTGGGGATTACAGCCCAGGCCGTAGAGACGATTGTGCGCAAGTCGGAGAACAAGCTCAGACAGACACTGGCAAGAATTGAAGCACTTGCAAAAGAATATGAAGTAGAGAAGTTTGTGCTTGGTCTGCCAAAACATATGAACAATGATATCGGAGAACGGGCAGAGAAAGCGTTGGAATTTGGTGAGATGCTTCGTCGGCGGACCGGCCTTGAGGTCGTGATGTGGGACGAGCGTCTGACCACGGCATCAGCAGAGCGGACGTTAATTGAAACAGGGATAAGAAGAGAGAACCGCAAGCAGTACGTGGATCAGATTGCGGCTGTTTTTATATTGCAGGGATTTTTGGATTCGCTTGCGATGAAGCAGAACCCGGACGAGGGAGACGAATTGTATGAGTAGTGAAAAACTGGTTTTTACTTATGAAGATAGTGGAGAACAGGTAGAATTTTATATTCTTGAGCAGACGAAGCTGAATGGGAATACGTATCTTCTGGTTGCAGATTCTGAGGAGGACGACGCGGAATGTCTCATCCTTAAGGACACCAGTGCGCCTGAAGATGAGGACAGTCTCTACGAGATCACAGAAGATGAAGTGGAACTCGAGGCTGTATTGAAAGTGTTTGAAGAATTACTGGAAGATGTGGATATCGAGATGTAGCAGCACACCGCGCGCCGGGAACCGGGGCGTAGACTCTTTATTTTACGATATGGATGTACGGACGATACATAAAAATATATGGAGGTGTGACGTTGAAACGAACGAACAATTCTAAATTGAAAATCATTCCGCTGGGAGGTCTGGAAAAAATCGGAATGAACATTACTGCCTTTGAATATGAAGACAGTATTATTGTTGTGGATTGCGGTCTTTCATTTCCGGAAGATGATATGCTGGGAATCGACCTGGTAATTCCGGATATTTCTTATCTTAAGAATAATGTTGAAAAATTAAAAGGTTTTGTAATCACCCATGGGCATGAAGACCATATTGGAGCTCTTTCTTATGTGCTTAAGGAGATTAATCTCCCGATTTATACTACGAAGCTGACCATGGGAATCATTGAGAAAAAGCTGGCAGAGCATAATCTGCTTCGCTCCACCAGAAGAAAAGTGGTGCGCCACGGACAGTCTATCAATCTTGGGCAGTTCCGTATTGAATTTATCAAGACAAATCACAGTATTCAGGATGCATCTGCACTTGCCATTTATTCACCGGCAGGTATTGTGGTGCATACGGGAGACTTTAAAGTGGACTACACCCCGGTATTTGGCGACGCGATCGATCTTCAGCGGTTTGCGGAGATCGGAAAGAAGGGAGTACTAGCCCTCATGTCGGACAGTACCAATGCAGAACGACCGGGATTTACCCAGTCTGAACGTACTGTGGGAGCAACATTCGACCGTATTTTTGCGGAGCATACGAACAGCCGTATCATCATTGCGACCTTTGCGTCGAATGTGGATCGTGTTCAGCAGATTATCAATTCTTCCTACAAATTTGGAAGAAAAGTTGTGGTTGAAGGACGCAGCATGGTCAATATCATTTCCGTAGCGTCTGAACTTGGATATCTGAATGTACCGGACAACACGCTGATCGAGGTGGATCAGCTCCGGAATTATCCGCCGGAGAAGACGACGATCATCACAACCGGAAGCCAGGGAGAATCCATGGCGGCACTGTCCAGAATGTCGGCGGATATTCATAAGAAGATTACCATTATGCCGGGCGATACGATCATTTTCAGTTCGAATCCGATCCCGGGAAATGAAAAAGCGGTTTCCCATGTGATCAATGAACTCTCTGCCAAAGGGGCAGACGTTATTTTCCAGGATGCACATGTTTCCGGTCATGCGTGTCAGGAGGAATTGAAGCTGATCTATTCCCTTGTGAAACCGAAATATGCCATTCCGGTGCATGGAGAATACCGGCATTTGAAAGCGAATGCGAATCTTGCAAAATCTCTGGGAATTCCGAAAGAGAATGTATTTATCCTGAAGTCGGGCGATGTGCTTGCTCTGGATGAGAACAGCGCCGAGATCGTAGATAAAGTTCATACAGGAGAGATTCTTGTGGATGGTCTTGGTGTAGGCGATGTCGGTAATATTGTTTTAAGGGATCGTCAGCATCTGGCGGAGGACGGTATTCTGATCGTTGTTCTCACTCTGGAAAAAGGTACCAATCAGCTCCTGGCAGGTCCGGATATCGTTTCCCGCGGCTTTGTCTATGTGCGTGAATCGGAAGGCCTGATGGAAGAGGCGAGATGTGTGCTTACGGATGCGGTGGAGCGGTGCCTGATGAGCCGCCACGCGGACTGGAGCAAGATCAAGCTTGTGATCCGCGATACGATGAATGATTTTATCTGGAAGAGAACGAAGAGAAAACCGATGATCCTACCGATCATTATGGATGTATAGAAGGATTCATGTGCCCCGCAGGTGTTGCGGGGCATCTGTATGAATGCGTATACAGCTGTATGGACAGGATATCGGTGATGTGCAATACAGGAAGTGAGGAACCACATGATAGTTGAAGAACGTCTGGTGACATACTTACATTCTCTGGAACAGGAGAACAGCGAGATTCTGGAAGAGATCGAACAGGAGGCTTTGCGAGATAGTGTGCCGATCATACGCAAGGAGATGCAGAGTTTTCTGAAGGTGCTCCTTGCGATCAAACGTCCCACGAGGATCCTGGAAGTGGGAACAGCGGTCGGCTTCTCGGCGCTGCTGATGAGCGAATATGCTCCTGAAGAATGTACAATTACTACGATAGAAAATTATGAGAAAAGAATTCCCATTGCCCGGGAGAATTTCAAAAGAGCGGGGAAGGAACAGAAGATCACTCTGATCGAGGGAGATGCCATGGGAGTGCTGACAGAGCTGAGTGGGCCATATGATTTTATTTTTATGGATGCCGCGAAGGGGCAGTATATTGCATATCTCCCGGAAGTGCTCCGAATTCTGGAGCCGGATGGCGTTCTGGTTTCAGACAATGTGCTCCAGGACGGGAATATCATTGAGTCCCGTTTCGCGGTGGAAAGACGGGATCGCACGATACACAGCAGAATGCGGGAGTATTTGTATACGCTGAAGCATCACCCGGACCTGGAGACTTCGATCATCCCGCTCGGGGACGGAACGGCAGTCAGCGTGAAAAGAAATAAAGAGAGGTAGAAGCAGATGGCACGACATCCTGAATTATTGATTCCGGCAAGCAGCCTGGAAGTTTTAAAAACAGCAGTTATTTTCGGTGCAGACGCCGTTTATATCGGCGGAGAAGCATTCGGACTTCGTGCAAAAGCGAAGAATTTCTCCATGGATGAAATGAGAGAAGGAATCGCTTTCGCTCATGAACATGGCGTGAAAGTGTATGTAACGGCAAATATTCTGGCTCATAATTATGATCTGGATGGTGTGCGTGCTTATTTTGAGGAGCTTCGGGACATCAGGCCGGATGCACTGATCATTGCCGATCCGGGAGTATTTGAGATTGCAAAAGAGGTATGCCCGGAGATTGAACGCCACATCAGCACGCAGGCAAATAATACGAATTACGGAACCTATCTGTTCTGGCACAAGCAGGGGGCAAGCCGTGTGGTTTCAGCCCGGGAACTGTCGCTTCGGGAGATCAAAGAGATCCGAAGTCATATTCCGGATGATCTTGAGATCGAGACCTTTGTGCACGGAGCGATGTGTATTTCCTATTCCGGAAGATGCCTGCTCAGTAATTATTTTACCGGGCGTGACGCCAACCACGGTGCCTGTACGCACCCGTGCAGATGGAAATATGCGGTCGTGGAGGAGACAAGGCCGGGAGAGTATCTGCCGGTATACGAGAACGAGCGGGGAACTTATATTTTTAATTCTAAGGATCTCTGCATGATCGAGCATATACCGGAACTGATCGATGCGGGAATTGACAGCTTCAAGATCGAGGGACGAATGAAGACGGCTCTCTATGTGGCGACAGTGGCAAGGACTTACCGTAAGGCGATCGATGATTACCAGAAAGATCCGGAGCTTTACCGGAAGAACATGCCCTGGTATCTGGAACAGATCGTGGGATGCACATACAGACAGTTTACGACAGGCTTCTTCTTCGGTAAACCCGGGGATGAATCACAGATTTATGACAGTAACACCTATCTGCGCGATTACACGTATCTTGGAATGGCAGGGGAAGTACGTGACGGCATGGTACGGATCGAACAGAGAAATAAGTTCAGTGTTGGAGAAGAGATTGAAATCATGAAGCCGGATGGAAGGAATCTGGAAGTGACCGTAGAGCGTATTGTAAATGAAGAAGGAGTGGAGCAGGAAAGTGCACCGCATCCGAAACAGGTATTGTATGTCAAGCTGACCGGTGATGCCGAACCATATGATATTTTAAGGCGAAAAGAAATGGAAATGAATGGGGAAGCATAAGAGAAGCTATGTATCAGGAGGACTTCGGTCCTCCTTTTTGTATCTGAATATAATCAGAAATAAGGACGGAGTTTTTCAATTGCGCCCTTCTCAATACGGGAAACGTAAGAACGCGAAATACCGAGCCGTTCAGCAATCTCACGCTGGGTGTATTCTTCATGATTGTATAGACCATATCGCATCTTCAGAACCAGCTGTTCCCGGGAAGTGAGAGCGGATTCCAGTTTATTGTAGAGAAGCTGAATGTCATTTTTTTTCGAAATCCGTGAGCATGCATCTTCTTCTCTGGATTCCAGAATGTCATAGATCCGGATCTCGTTGCCTTCACGATCCGTGCCCACTGGTTCGTAAAGAGAAATTTCACGATTGGTCTTGCGCTTGCTACGAAGCAGCATCAGGATCTCGTTTTGGATACATCTGCAGGCATAAGTGGCCAGCCGTGCGTTTTTTTGAGGATTAAATGTTGATACGGCCTTGATAAGGCCGATCGTCCCAACTGAGATCAAATCCTCCGGATCATCTTCCAGATATTGATATTTTTTCATGACATGCGCAACAAGACGAAGATTCCGTTCAATCAGAATGTGCCGGGCCTTTTGGTCACCTTCTGCATACTTGCGGAGAAAACAGGCCTCTTCTTCGGCTGTGAGAGGTGGGGGAAAGGACTTCAAAAGCAGCACCTCACAGAGTAGTTATTATAGTGTATGCGGGGACAAATCTGAGCGTGCATTTCCGAAAAAAGATTTCCGGCATTGACAAAACGGATGATTTCCGATATGATGGGGATACATTTTCTAAAGGATTTCGGTTTTCTTTTAGCAAATCAAAGTGACGATCCGTCACAACATTTTCAGAAAAGATTTTTGTACTTTTACCGTCAGGTAAAGGAGAATTTTCATGGGATTTTATACAATTTTATCAGCATCGATTCAGGGAATCAAAGTTGAAATGATTCAGGTTGAGGTAGATGTGGGGAATGGTCTTCCGGTATTTCATATGGTGGGTTTCCTGGCTTCTGAGGTGAAAGAGGCGGCAGAACGTGTACGAACGGCTCTGAAAAATACAGGGTTTATGATCCCGGCGAGGAAGGTGGTCGTGAATTTGTCGCCTGCCAATGTAAGAAAAAGAGGAACAGCGTTTGACCTTCCGATTGCGCTTGGCGTACTCATGGCACTTCAGATCCTGCCCGGAAACAGGCTGAAGAATGCACTGGTGGTTGGAGAACTGGGATTGGACGGAAGTGTTCGCAGGACAGAAGGAATTCTCGCAATTGTAGCGGAGGCAAAAGAAAGAGGAATCAGGTTCTGCATTGTACCGGAAGAAAACATGAAAGAGGCGGTATTGATCCAGGGAATTCATATTCTGGGCGTCAAGACACTGGCGGAGGTCTGCGAGTGGGCCAAAGGGCACAACTGTGCAGTCACAGAAGCGGATTTTACGTCTGATTTTGTTCATGAGGTACAAAAAGCGGACATAGATTATAGTGACATTCAGGGACAGGAGATCATGAAAAGGGCGGCGCTTGTGGCTGTAGCTGGAAATCATAATCTGCTTTTTATCGGTCCTCCGGGGGCAGGAAAAACGATGGTTGCCAAACGAATCCCGACGATCCTGCCGGGTCTGACCAGAGAGGAAAGTCTGGAAATCACCAGGATTTATAGTATTGCCGGACAGATCGAAGGGGAGAATCCGCTGATTACAAAGCGTCCTTTTCGGGAGGTTCATCATTCGGTGACCCGGGCAGCTCTGATCGGCGGAGGAATGATCCCTTCGCCGGGAGAAGTGACGCTGGCACATGGAGGTGTGCTGTTTTTGGATGAATTGCCGGAGTTTTCACGCACGGCACTGGAAGCACTTCGACAGCCCCTTGAGGAAAAATGCGTCCATATCGCCAGAAATCAAGGGATTTATTCGTTCCCGGCCGATTTTATGTTGGTGGCGGCGATGAATCCGTGTCCCTGCGGATTTTATCCGGATCTGGATAAATGCTCCTGCTCCCTGTCACAGGTGCAGAAATATCTGGGAAAGATCAGCCAGCCGTTTCTGGACAGACTGGATGTCTGTGTGGAAGCGGCGAAGGTGGAGTATGATGTACTTGTGGGAAAACAGGAAGAATGTACTTCGGAAAAAATGAGAAAAAAGGCGGAAGAGGCGAGAAAAATACAGAAAGAGCGGTTTAAGGACTTGCCAATTGCAACAAACTCGCAGATGCGTAAAGAAGAAATAGAACAGTTCTGCCGCCTGGACAGCCGGGGAGAATCCCTGATGCGACAGGCATATGATGCGCTGCATCTGACGGCAAGGAGTTATTACAAAATTCTGAAAGTGGCACGAACGATCGCGGATCTGGAAGGAGCGGAAGTGGTTGAAGAAGGACATCTGGGAGAAGCGATCGGGTACAGGATGATGGATAAGAAATATTGGGTTTGTTAGGAGAAGAAAAATGACAGAATTGTGGCAGGAATACTATCTGGCGAATATATCAGAAATTAGGCCTGGGAAAAAGCGGAATTGGGCGGATCGGGGAATATCTGCTGAATTTTTATATAATATAGAAGAAATCAGTGAAAAAGAGCGCATCATGGCCGGAATCACAGAGGAAGAAAAGCGGATCCTTATGGAAAGCAGGAAGAGTAAGAACTGGAAGGAAGAGCTGGAAAAACTGGAAGAAAGAGGAATTCATTTCCTTGCGTGGGACAGTGACAGGTATCCCGGACGGTTGAAGGAGCTTACAGGTATGCCATATGGGCTATACGTAAAAGGTGAGCTCCCGGAGGAGAATCGAACAAGTGTCGCAATCGTAGGTGCCAGAAGATGCAGTGCCTACGGCGAGAAGATGACATTGCAGTATTCGGAAATACTGGCAGAGGCAGGCGCACAGATCATCAGTGGGATGGCACTGGGAATCGACGGGGCAGCACACAGAGGAGCGTTATCTTCCGGCGGTAAGACCTTTGCCGTACTAGGATGCGGAGTGGATTTGTGTTATCCAAGAGAGCACAAAGGACTCTATACAGATTTGTCTGTGAAGGGAGGAATCCTGTCGGAATATCCGCCCGGTACACCGCCTCTTGCCAATCATTTTCCGGCGCGAAACCGTCTCATCAGCGGCCTTGCGGATGTGGTGCTCGTGATGGAGGCAAAAGAAAAAAGTGGATCACTGATTACTGCGGACTTGGCATTGGAGCAGGGAAGAGATATTTTTGCACTTCCCGGACCCGCTGACAGTCCTCTCAGCAAAGGCTGTCACCGACTCATAGATCAGGGGGCAGGAATCCTTCTTGACCCGGAAGAACTGTGTGAACAACTTCACATGATTCCGAAAAATAAGAAAAACGGAATGGCTCAAAATAACCATAAAAATAAAATAATGCTTGAAACTGAAGAGGATTTGGTGTATAGTAAGTGCGATTTGTTCCCGAGAAGCAGAGAGGAGATCCGAAGGCTCACCGGACTTGCTCCGGAAGAATTATCAAGGATTCTGCTCTCGCTTGAATTAAAAGGGTACATATCAGAACGGTCGAAAAATTATTATTTCAGACGAATATAGATTGCAGTGACAGGCATGGAGGAGTATTATGGCACGTTATCTCGTAATTGTGGAATCACCTACAAAAGTGAAAACCATTAAGAAGTTCCTTGGCAGCAACTATGTGGTGGTTGCGTCTAACGGGCATGTAAGAGATTTACCGAAGAGTCAGATGGGGATTGACATTGAACATGATTTTGAACCAAAATATATCACCATTCGGGGAAAGGGTGAAATTCTTGCAAATCTTCGAAAGGAAGTAAAGAAAGCGGATAAGATTTATCTTGCAACTGACCCGGACCGGGAAGGAGAGGCGATCTCCTGGCATTTGATGAAAGCATTGAAGCTTGAAGATAAGAAAGTATACCGGATCAGTTTTAATGAGATCACAAAGAGTGCGGTGAAAGCATCTTTGAAAAATGCGCGCGAGATCGACATGGATCTTGTGGATGCACAGCAGGCAAGGCGTGTGCTGGATCGAATCGTGGGATATAAGATCAGTCCGCTTCTCTGGGCAAAGGTGAAACGGGGACTGAGCGCAGGACGTGTACAGTCTGTGGCACTTCGTATCATTGCGGACCGGGAGGAAGAAATCAACTCCTTTATTCCGGAAGAGTACTGGACGCTGGATGCGATCCTGAATGTCAAGGGGGAGAAGAAGCCCCTTACAGCGAAGTTCTATGGGACAAAAGACGAGAAAATGGTGATTCATAACAAGGAAGAACTGAATCAGATTCTAGCAGGATTGGATGGCGTGCGTTATGAAGTGACCGACGTGAAACGGGGCGAGCGAATCAAGAAAGCACCGCTTCCGTTTACCACCAGTACCCTGCAGCAGGAAGCTTCCAAAGCCCTGAATTTTGCAACATCTAAAACCATGCGGATCGCACAGCAGTTATACGAAGGCGTGGATATCAAGGGCAGCGGTACGACCGGCCTTATCACGTATCTGCGTACGGATTCTACCCGTATCTCAGAAGAAGCAGATGCAAGTGTGAAGGCATACATCGGTGAAGTGTACGGAGAACAGTATGTTACACAGGTAGAAGAGACGAAGAAATCAGACGGGAAGAATATTCAGGATGCTCATGAGGCGATTCGTCCTTCTGATGTGACCAGGACCCCTGCATCGGTGAAGGACTCTCTGTCCAGAGATCAGTTCCGACTGTATCAGCTGATCTGGAAGCGGTTTGTTGCCAGCAGAATGCAGCCGGCCAGATATGAGACGACATCGATCCGGATCGGAGCAGGTGACTATCGTTTTGCAGTGTCTGCTTCCAAGGTGGTATTTGAAGGTTTCCGCCTGGTTTATGTGGAAAGCGATGAAGAGAAAGAAGGAAGCAATATCCTTGTAAAAGGACTGGATGAGAATTCGGTTCTTACGCATGAATCGTTTGACTATAAGCAGCATTTCACTCAGCCGCCTGCGCATTTTACAGAAGCGGCTTTGGTTAAGACGCTGGAGGAGTTGGGGATTGGAAGACCAAGTACCTATGCTCCGACAATCTCCACAATCATTTCCAGAAGATATGTTGCGAAGGAGAACCGGAATCTGTACATGACAGAGCTGGGAGAAGTAGTCAATAATATGATGAAAAAATCTTTCAGCAGTATCGTAGATGTGAATTTCACAGCTTATATGGAAGGACTTCTTGATATGATTGCAGAAGGCAAGGTAGAATGGAAGACTGTGATCCGCAATTTCTATCCGGATCTGGAAGAAGCAGTGGAAAAGGCGGAAAAAGAACTGGATACCGTGAAGATCGAGGACGAGGTTACGGATGTTGTGTGTGAAGAATGCGGACGCAACATGGTGATCAAATACGGACCACACGGAAAGTTCCTGGCCTGCCCCGGATTCCCGGAATGTAAAAATACAAAGCCGTATCTTGAGAAAATCGGCGTTGCATGTCCGAAATGCGGCAAAGACATTGTGCTGCGCAAGACTAAGAAAGGCAGAAAATATTACGGATGCGAGGATAATCCGGAATGTGATTTCATGTCATGGCAAAAACCGTCCACGGAAAAATGTCCAAAATGCGGAAGCTATATGGTGGAAAAAGGAAATAAACTGGTGTGCGGTGACGAACATTGCGGTTATGTAAAAAATAAATAGGAAATTCATTGAGTTCTTGCGAATTGTATGATAATATAGTTTTGCACACAAATTTTTCGCTATTTGTGCGAATAATTTCTACAATAGCCGATGGAGAGGAAAAACCAGAGGTGCAATGCTTTTTGGAGGATAAAATGAGCGTACAATTATTGGATAAAACTAGAAAAATAAACAAATTGCTGCACAATAATAATTCCAGCAAAGTTGTGTTTAATGACATTTGTGAGGTGCTGACAGAGATTCTTCTGTCCAACGTGCTTGTGGTAAGTAAAAAAGGAAAAGTGTTGGGAGTCAGTGCTTGTCCGGGCGTTCCGGAGATTAAAGAACTTCTGAAGGGAGAGGTCGGCGGACACATTGACGAGATGCTGAATGAGCGTCTCCTGAATATCCTTTCCACGAAAGAGAATGTCAATCTTCAGACACTAGGTTTTACACCGGAGATTGTGAAAGGGTATCAGGCGATCATTACTCCGATCGATATTGCGGGAGAGAGGCTTGGAAGTCTGTTCATTTACAAGAAAGATGCCTTGTATGAGATTGATGATATTATTCTCAGTGAATACGGTACAACAGTCGTGGGACTTGAGATGCTTCGCTCTGTGAATGAAGAAAGCGCTGAGGAGACCAGAAAGGAACAGATCGTACAATCCGCAATCAGTACTTTATCATTTTCTGAATTGGAAGCAATCATACACATTTTCGAAGAACTTGACGGCATGGAAGGAATTCTGGTTGCAAGCAAGATTGCTGACCGGGTGGGAATTACCCGTTCCGTGATCGTAAATGCACTTCGTAAGTTTGAAAGTGCGGGCGTGATCGAATCCAGATCTTCCGGTATGAAAGGTACTTATATCAAAGTCGTGAACGATTATGTTTTCAAAGAATTGGACAAGATCAAAAGAGAAAAAATGAAATAGAAAACAGAAGAGAAGGGTATCAGGAGTCTGATACCCTTTTTATCTCTCATTAACATAGATCACAATGAAAGGAGAAAGAAAAATGTACGACGGAGACAGAGCGGTCATTTCGATGATCCACAATTATCTCGAAGGCGGAAAGCAGGACGAGACGGTTTACAAATGCACAGTGATCGAGTATCAGAAAGAGATGGAGCAGCTTCATCTGCGGATGAGCACGGGAGAAATAACCGATATTTCTCTGGATGCAGTCTATGAATGCCGGATTCAGACCCTGAAAGGGGAAGCCGTCTGCAAAGGCGTGATCAAAGAGCGGTATGAGAACAGAGCCGGAATGATCTTGATTTTTCAGATTGTCAATGGATTTTATGAAATAAATATAAAGTAATTATAAAATTAAAAAAGGCATGTTGACAAATAGAAGTCGCAGTGCTATTTTATATCTAGACAGTTTTTAGCACTCAAATTTAATGAGTGCTAACAAAAATAGAAATCAAGGAGGAATTACAATGAGATTAGAACCTTTAGGTGACAGAGTTGTATTAAAACAGTTAGTAGCAGAAGAGACGACAAAGTCAGGTATCGTATTACCGGGACAGTCAAAAGAGAAACCGCAGCAGGCAGAAGTAATCGCAGTAGGACCGGGCGGAATGGTGGACGGTAAGGAAGTGACGATGAATGTGGCAGTCGGCGATCAGGTCATCTATTCTAAATATTCCGGAACAGAAGTAGAACTGGACGATGTTGAATATATCATTGTAAAACAGAGTGACATTCTTGCAGTAATCAAATAGTCAGCCGTATATGGCCTTTAGAAAAGAATTATTTTAAAACAGGAGTGATTGAAATGGCAAAAGAAATTAAATTCGGCGCAGAAGCCAGAAAAGCATTGGAAGCAGGTGTGAATCAGCTTGCTGATACAGTAAGAGTAACATTAGGACCAAAAGGAAGAAACGTAGTTCTGGATAAATCCTTCGGAGCACCGCTTATCACAAATGACGGTGTAACGATTGCAAAAGAGATTGAACTGGAAGATGCATTTGAAAACATGGGAGCACAGCTCATCCGTGAAGTTGCTTCCAAGACAAATGATGTTGCCGGAGACGGAACCACAACAGCTACCGTACTTGCCCAGGCTATGGTAAATGAAGGTATGAAGAACCTTGCAGCAGGGGCAAACCCGATTGTTCTTCGTAAAGGTATGAAGAAAGCAACGGACTGCGCTGTTGAAGCAATCCAGAAGATGAGCAGCAAAGTAAACGGAAGAGATCAGATTGCAAGAGTGGCTGCTATTTCAGCTGGTGATGATGAAGTAGGCGAGATGGTAGCAAGCGCTATGGAGAAGGTTTCCAACGACGGCGTTATCACGATCGAAGAATCCAAGACCATGAAGACAGAACTTGACCTGGTAGAAGGTATGCAGTTTGACCGTGGATATATTTCCGCATATATGTGCACCGATATGGAGAAGATGGAAGCAAATCTTGACAGTCCATTCATTCTGATCACAGACAAGAAGATTTCCAACATTCAGGAAATCCTTCCGCTTCTGGAGCAGATCGTTCAGTCCGGAGCAAAACTTCTTATTATCGCTGAAGACATTGAAGGTGAAGCACTCACAACACTGATTGTGAACAAACTGCGCGGAACATTCAATGTTGTAGCAGTAAAGGCACCGGGATATGGCGACAGAAGAAAAGCAATGCTGGAAGATATCGCGATCCTGACAGGCGGACAGGTGATCTCAGAAGAACTTGGCCTTGATTTGAAGGAAGTTACCATGGATCAGCTCGGACGTGCTAAATCTGTAAAAGTTCAGAAAGAAAACACGGTAATCGTTGACGGTTTTGGCGATAAAGATGCAATTTCCGGAAGAATTGCACAGATCAAAGCCCAGATCGAAGAGACAACTTCTGACTTTGACAAAGAAAAACTTCAGGAAAGACTTGCAAAACTGGCAGGCGGTGTAGCTGTTATTCGCGTTGGCGCAGCAACCGAGACTGAAATGAAAGAAGCGAAACTCCGTATGGAAGATGCTCTTGCAGCTACCAGAGCAGCAGTAGAAGAAGGTATTATCGCAGGTGGCGGATCTGCATATATCCATGCAGCAAAAGAAGTTGCAAAGATGGCTGAGACATTGACAGGTGATGAGAAGACAGGTGCAGGCGTTGTCCTGAAAGCTCTGGAGGCTCCATTATTCCATATCGCAGCAAATGCAGGTCTGGAAGGTGCTGTTATCATTAACAAAGTCAGAGAAGCAGAACCAGGAAACGGATTCGATGCATACACAGAAGAATATGTTGATATGGTAAAAGCTGGAATTCTTGACCCGGCTAAAGTTACAAGAAGCGCACTTCAGAACGCAACAAGCGTAGCCTCTACATTGCTCACGACAGAATCTGTTGTTGCAAATATTAAAGAAGATGTTCCACCGATGCCGGCAGGAGGCGCAGGCGGAATGGGAATGATGTAATTCCCGTTTTGAATTATTTGTGAATTTTGAAAACTCCTCGTAAAGAGGAGTTTTCTTTTTGTAGGAAAAGTGATACAATGATAGAAATATACAAAAGGAAATTTGGAGGTAAGATATGGGTGATTATTATACCGAACAACTTGTGAAGCGGAACGCCCCCGCAAGCACGATTCTTGCAAAAGCAGCACTGATTTTGCTTACGGTTGCTTCAGTTGGGCTTGTTTTGATCATTCCGGTTGCTATCATTGCACCAATTATTTTGATTTGTCTGGACGTTTTCTTATTCCGCAGTATGGATGTGGAATTTGAATATCTGTTTGTCAACGGCGCTCTTGATATCGACAAGATTATGGCAAAGTCCCGCAGAAAAAAGGTTTTCACGATGGAATTAAATGAGATGGAAGTTCTTGCACAGGCAGGTTCAGCAGAACTTAGACCGTATCAGGGACTTAAGACAGTGGATTTCAGCTCTGGAAACCGGGATGCAAAGCAGTACGAGATGGTGATCGTTCAGAAGGGTGAAAAGAAGAGAGTGGTTTTTGAACCGAATTCAACGATTCTGGAAGGAATGAAGATGCTTGCACCTAGAAAAGTTTTTGTTTAGGGTTGACACAAGTGTAACATGTATTGTATGATAGCAGTTAAATCACAACAAAAGAAGCGAAAGAGAGGAAAAGGATAATGGGAAAGATTATCGGAGAAGGAATTACATTTGATGACGTACTCTTAGTACCTGGGTATTCAGAAGTGATTCCGAATCAGGTCGATTTGTCAACCTATCTGACAAACAAGATTAAGCTGAATATACCAATGATGAGTGCCGGTATGGATACTGTTACGGAACATAGAATGGCGATTGCGATGGCTCGTCAGGGTGGTATTGGTATTATTCATAAGAATATGTCGATTGAACAGCAGGCAGAAGAAGTAGACAAAGTTAAGAGATCTGAATATGGAGTAATCACGGATCCATTTTATCTCTCACCAGAACATACACTTGCGGATGCTAATGATCTGATGGCTAAGTTCCGCATTTCAGGTGTGCCGATCACAGAAGGAAGAAAGCTGGTAGGTATCATTACCAACCGTGATTTGAAGTTTGAAGAGGATTTTTCCAAGAAGATTAAAGAATCCATGACTTCGGAAGGGCTGATCACAGCACCGGAGGGCATTACCCTGGAAGAGGCTAAAAAGATTCTTGCGAAAGCACGCAAGGAGAAGCTTCCGATCGTGGATAAGGATTTCAATCTGAAAGGCCTGATCACGATTAAAGATATTGAGAAGCAGATCAAGTATCCGCTTTCTGCGAAAGATGCCAAAGGACGTCTTCTTTGCGGAGCAGCGATTGGTATTACTGCAAACTGTCTGGAAAGAGCGGAAGCACTCGTGAAGGCACATGTTGATGTTGTCGTGCTGGATTCTGCGCATGGACATTCTGCAAACGTGATCCGGACTGTCAAGATGATCAAAGAGGCATTCCCGGAACTTCAGGTTATTGCGGGAAATGTAGCTACAGGCGAAGCAACAAGAGCTCTGATCGAAGCAGGAGCCGACGCTGTCAAAGTAGGTATCGGTCCTGGATCAATCTGTACTACACGTGTCGTTGCAGGTATCGGTGTACCGCAGATCACAGCGGTTATGGATTGCTATGAAGCTGCAAAAGAATATGGGGTTCCGATCATTGCTGATGGTGGTATCAAGTACTCAGGAGATATGACAAAGGCAATTGCGGCAGGTGCGAATGTATGTATGATGGGAAGTATCTTTGCAGGATGCGATGAAAGCCCGGGAACATTCGAATTATATCAGGGAAGAAAATATAAAGTATACCGCGGCATGGGTTCTATTGCTGCTATGGAAAACGGAAGCAAGGACAGATACTTCCAGACGGATGCTAAGAAGCTGGTTCCGGAGGGAGTAGAAGGACGTGTGGCGTATAAAGGTTCTGTAGAAGACACTGTATTCCAGCTTATGGGCGGTCTGCGTTCCGGTATGGGATACTGTGGTGCTGCGGATATCGAGACACTGAAGACGACCGGAAGATTTGTGAAGATTTCTTCGGCTTCATTAAAGGAAAGTCATCCACATGATATCCATATTACTAAAGAAGCTCCGAACTACAGTGTAGATGAATAAAATGAGATGCCTCGGTGATGCCGGGGCATCTTTTATGTCTGTGCGTCAAAGGCTTAAGAAAAAAATAATGAAATATTCTGCTTTTGTTCGAAGGAAATATGGTAAAGTAAAAGAATGAAGCTATAGAAAAAAGGTAGGGGCAGGAATGTTCGGAAAGAGGCGAAAGAGAAAAAGAAAAGAGAAGATATACAGGAACAGAGAAAGAGGATATACAAAGAAGCAGCAGATTCGGCTGCGGCACTATCTGAAGCTGGGCGTAGTTATCCTTGTTTTACTGATTTTGATTCTTTCTGTGATACGAATTGCAGGATGTATCCGCTCCGGGAAGTACTGGGAAAAAGAGGATGCAAAAATCGATGCGACAAAACCGGATATTGATGTGGAACTTTTGACTGTAAATGAATACTCCAGACCGGGGACGGAGACGGGAGAGATCCAGGGAATTGTGATCCACTATACGGCAAATCCCGGTGCAACGGCCATGCAGAACAGAGACTATTTTGAGGGCCTCAAAGATACGCATACCACGAAGGCAAGCAGTCATTTCATCGTTGGATTGGATGGAGAAATCGTGCAGTGTATCCCGACCTGGGAAGTGGCTTATGCCTCGAATTCGCGAAATGCAGATACAGTTTCGATCGAATGCTGCCATCCCGATGAGAGCGGGATGTTCAATGAGAAGACATATCGTTCCATGGTACAGCTCACGGCGTGGCTCTGCGAGAAGTTCGGGTTGGATGAAAATGACGTGATCCGACATTATGATGTGACCGGGAAAAACTGTCCGAAATATTTTGTGGAAAATGAAGATGCATGGGAACAGTTTAAGCTTGATGTGAAGACTGCGCTTGCAACTCCGAAAGAAGAATAATAAGATATTTGGGTTGATAAAAAATAATAAATTCTGTTATACTGAATCCATACATATGTACAGTGGTACAAGACAGGAAACGAGGAATACAATGAAGAATATGAATAAAAAAATGTTGGATTATAATATTGTTTTGATTGGATTTATGGGCGCAGGGAAAAGTACAGTTTCCGCTTACCTGAATAAAGAGTATGGTATGGAAGTGATCGAGATGGATCAGGTGATCGCAGAGCGTGAGAAGATGAGTATATCTGATATTTTTGCCGTACACGGAGAAGAATATTTTCGCAATCTGGAGACGAATCTTCTGATTGAGATGCAGTTTCAGACGAACAAAGTTATTTCCTGTGGCGGCGGTGTTGCCATGAGAGACCGCAACGTGAAAGAGATGAAGAAAAATGGAAGAGTTGTTCTACTTACGGCAGCCCCGGAGACGATTCTGGAGCGCGTGAAAGACAGTGATGACCGTCCCCTTTTGAATGGGCACAAAGATGTAGATTATATCGGCGGCCTGATGGAAGTGCGAAGACCCAAATACGAAGCAGCTTCAGATATCGTTGTAAGCACGGACCAGAAACGTGTTTCAGAGATCTGTGAAGAGATGATGCAGAAATTGAAGGAAATGGATGAGAAAGATGTTTAATATGTTTTACCCGGATGATTATGTGGCATCCACTTATGTGATTGATTTTGACAAGTTATATACAGAGGGTTACCGGGGGCTGATTTTTGATATTGATAACACACTGGTTCCTCACGGCGCACCGGCCGACCAGCGAGCTATCCGACTGTTTGAAACGCTGAGAAGGATTGGATTTGATACTTGTCTGATTTCGAATAATCAAGAGCCGAGAGTGAAGCCTTTTGCGGAGAAAGTGGGAAGTAAATATGTCTATAATGCGCATAAACCTTCTACAAAGAATTACAAGAAAGCAATGGAACTGATGAGCACGGATGAGAAGAATACCATTTTCATCGGAGATCAGTTATTTACAGATGTATGGGGAGCAAAACGCACCGGAATCGAAAGCATACTTGTGAAGCCGATACATCCAAAAGAAGAAATTCAGATTGTTCTGAAACGTTATCTTGAAAAAATTGTTCTATATTTTTATAAAAGAGACAAAAAAAGAAACAGATAATAGAAAACAGCAAAGGAGTCTGCAGGAAGCAGGCTCTTTTGTTTTGCGTGTGTCCAGCGAAGCTGGACCACACTTGCCGGTGCAAGTCCGGTCACGGTAATCGCCAGTGAGCCGTGTAGCTAAACTCGGTGCGTTGTAGTAATACAGGGTGCTAAATGAGGGGCGGATGAAAGGTTCATCCGCCTACTCTACCAGAACTGAAGTTTCACCGGATAAAATACGGCCTTCGTATGTTACAAAAATAATATAGACAATATGTATAATTTTTATAGTATTTTTCTATAATTTATGTTATTGTAAAATAAAAAGGAAAGGTGGTAGGGTTTATGAATTTAAATCAGTTGTATTATTTTGCAACTCTGGCTCAGGTGGAACACTACACAAAGGCAGCTGAGATGCTTTCCATTACGCAGCCGAGTTTAAGCCATGCCATCAGTATGCTGGAACAGGAACTGGGAACCACTCTTTTTGAAAAGCGCGGAAGAAATGTTGCCCTGACAAAGTATGGAAAAGTATTTCGCGAATATGTGCAGGAATCGCTTTCTATTCTGGATTCAGGAGTCAAAAAGATGAAGGCTCTCACAAGTGAAACGAGTGGAATGATTGATTTGGCGTACATTTATACACTTGGAAGTGTTTTTGTACCACAGCTGGTCGGAGGTTTTTTAAATCAGCATGAAGGATGGGATGTGGAGTTCCATTTTCATGCAGGCAGTACGACAGATATTATCAAGGGACTAAAAGAAGAAAAGTATGATCTTGCACTTTGCTCGGGTAAAGAAGATGAACCGGAAGTTGTTTTCATACCTGTAGGTACGGAAAAATTAGTGGTTGTTGTACCCAAAGATCATGAATTGGCCGGCAGAGGAGCGATCACACTGGCAGAGACAGTGAAATATCCGCATATCTGTTTCCCGAAATCCTGTGGACTTCGTCTGATTATTGATGATCTTTTTGAAAAATCGAGTGGAATGCCGGAGATAGCTTACGAAATACTGGAAGACAATTCTATGGCAGGTCTTGTGGCACAGGGATTTGGAATTGCTGTAATGCCGGAAATACCGCTTTTAAAAAGTCTGGCTGTGGATGTATTGGAAATCAAAGAACCTTCTTACGAACGGTTTGTTTATATGGCGATAATGAAGAACAAGTATTTAGCTCCTATTGTAAAGTATTTTGCAGATTATGTGGAGAAATGCTACAAAGAGGAGGTTTCCAAGTGAGTGAGAGTCAGGTTGCCCGAATTGTCATTCTGTGATATATTTGTGTGTGACAGGAGGGAGAAGAATGAAGCCGCTTGAAATCAGAAATATAAGAATCGGAGAAGGAATCCCTAAAATATGTGTGCCGATCGTCGGGAAAACGAAGGAGGAGATACTGGGTGAAGCCGGAAAGCTTTCAGAAGTCCCGGCAGATATCGCGGAGTGGAGAGCAGACTGGTATGAGGACGTATTTGATGTGGAGAAGGTGAAAGAAGTTTTGAAGGAACTTCGTGCAATACTGAACGAAACACCGCTCCTTTTTACAATACGAACAGCAAAAGAAGGAGGAGAGAAGGATATCACACCGGAAATGTATGCGATGCTGAATTCAGAAGCAGCAAAAACGAAAGATGCAGATCTGATCGATGTGGAAGCGTTTCTGGACGCAGATCTGGTTCCGGGCCTGATTGAAGAAATTCACCGGTGTCATGGAAAGGTTATTGCATCCAACCATGATTTCGAAAAGACACCAAAGAAGGATGAGATCGTTCGGAGACTCTGTGCCATGCAGGAAGCGGGAGCAGATATCCTGAAGATCGCTGTTATGCCACAAAGCAGGGGAGATGTTATGACCCTTATGGAAGCAACGGTTGAGATGCACGAAAAGTACGCCGATCGTCCGATCGTTTCGATGTCCATGGGAGGCATAGGTGGTATCAGCCGGATCTGCGGAGAAATGTCCGGTTCAGCTATGACATTCGGTACAGCAGGAAAGGCATCGGCACCCGGGCAGATGAACGCAAGGGATCTGAGTAAAATTCTGAAAGTACTGCATGAAAATATGTAAAAGTTGCAACTGTTCATAAAAATACAAAAGTTTCGGTTGAAAAATACAGAGATTTATTATAGAATTATTAAAGTGAATGATTTAAGATGAAAAAGGAATGCCGTAGAGCATATATTAAGGAGGAAGTATACAATGGCAGTAAAATCAGCTGGTGAATTCAGAAATGGTATGACGCTGGAAATTGAAGGCAATGTATATCAGGTACTTGAGTTCTTACATGTAAAACCAGGAAAAGGTGCAGCTTTCGTTCGTACGAAGCTTAAAAACATCATCAATGGCGGTGTGGTAGAAAGAACATTCCGTCCGACAGAGACATTTGAGGAAGCATTTATCGAGAGAAAGAATATGCAGTATCTCTACAACGACGGAGATTTGTATTATTTTATGGACAACGAGACCTATGATCAGATTGCCATTAACGCAGAAACTGTTGGCGATTCCATGAAGTTTGTGAAAGAGAATGAGAACGTTACGATCAGCTCTTATCAGGGAAGTCCTTTCGCAATTGAGCCGCCGTTTACTGTAGAACTTGAGATTACAGAGACAGAGCCAGGCGTAAAGGGAAATACTGCTACGGGTGCTACGAAACCGGCTACTGTTGAGACTGGTGCACAGGTTATGGTTCCGTTGTTTGTCGATCAGGGTGAAAGAATTAAGATTGATACTCGTACAGGAGAGTATTTATCCAGAGCATAGGTTGAAGGATAGAAAGTACAGATATGAGTGTCTGGCATTTTTCACAAAAATCATAAGAATGTATATGCCGGAATTACGGATAAATCCCGTAGTTCCGGCATTTTTTCTTGTCAAAGCCTTTGGGGCTCATGAAAAATAGTACTTGAAAAAGGAAGAAAGGAAACGTATAATCAACTCACATACCTGTAAATCAGGTATTCTCATTCAGATGATGTTTTCTTTGACGGCTGCGCAGAGTTTCAGATTTTAGGAAAGGAGAACGTATGGAATATACGGATTTTGTAAAAGCAATGCACAGAGAAGTCAGAGGACAGATGGAGCCGGATGTGGCGGTGGAGATTCACACAGCAATTAAGAATAACAGTGCCCTAAGAACCGGGCTTGTGTTTATAAAAAAAGATGTCAACATTGCTCCGACAATCTATCTGGAAGAATTCTATGAACAGTATCTCGAAGGTGCCTCAGTCCAGGAAATGGCACAGACAATTCACTCAATCTATGAAAAGATCAGTTTGAAAAATTCCTATCCATATAACAATATTTTAAAATTTGAGAATATAAAAGACAAAATTGTTTATAAACTGATTCATAAGGAATCCAATCTGGAACTGCTTCGAGAGATTCCTTATGAGGAATATCTGGATCTTGCAGTTGTTTTTTATATTCTTCTGGATCATACCGGATTCGGACCGGCAACGATTCTGATTCGCAGTGAGCATATGCTTCGGTGGAATGTCACGAAGGAAGAAATCAGCCGGCTTGCGAAAGAGAACACGCCGAAACTGCTTCCGATGGATCTTGGTATTCTTGCGGACACCATGTACGTAGTGACGAACCAGACACGCAATCTGGGTGCAGCAGTCATGTTGTATCCGGACACCTGGGAGAAAGTTGCTGCTCTTATCGGAGAAGACTTCTATATCCTTCCCAGCAGTATTCATGAACTGATTGTAGTTCCGGAAAGCCTTGGAATGAATCGGCTTCAGCTTGAGAATATGGTTGAGGAGATCAATCAGACGGAAGTGGAACAAGAAGAGATACTGTCCAATACGGTCTATCGATATATTCGTAAAGAAAAGAGGGTCATTTTCTAACGAAATATAAGATAACTGTGAATCTGGTCAGAATAGATTATGATTTTTCACTTGATTTTTAGAGATAATAGTGCTATATTAATTATTGTCTCTGTAGCTCAGTGGATAGAGCACCGCCCTCCGGAGGCGGGTGCGTCAGTTCGATTCTGATCAGGGACGTATAAGAGAACGGCAGGAGTACATGATTTGTTACATGTATTTCTGCTGTTTTTTGTAATAGTGATGCCGCATTTTTGCATCTGACAAAACTTTCAATTTTTCGCTATTGACGCAGAAAATCTGCCGCGTTATCATGGGGGAGAACAAGGAGGTTTCTGATATGGCGGAAAAAGTGAGGAATCTCTGTCTCTGGTACTGGAAGCATCAGCGGGCGAATGTGATCGTTGGGATATTGCTTCTTGGACTGGCAGGGATGATGACCGTGTTTTTTCTGACGTATGAGGAAGAACCGCAGGTGATTCCGGTTCCCGCGATCGTGAGCGTTCAAGGATGCGAAGAGATGGAGACGAATCCACTTCGTGAGAGCAGGATGGAAGATGTGAATCAGGCGGTGGAAAAGTACTATGCCCGGATTGGAGAAAATGCAGATTATGTCGAGAATTACGAGAACCTTTATCTGTATATGAAAAACGGGCAATATGAAAATACCTATGTGGTATATGCGACCTATGAGATGAAGATCCGAGATATCTATACGCCGGTTCCGGGGCTGGGAACGCTCTATATAGAGAGGGAAGAGGACGGAACAATTAAAATCAGTGCAAGCGTAGATGAAGAGATCCAGAAATACATCGCACATATCACGCAGCATGAAGATGTACGGGGACTATTCAGGCAGATCGAAGAATCTTACGCCCGTGCTGTACATTCGGATGAAATGCTGGCGCAGGCACTGGGGGATTTACAAAGCGTGCTGAAATAAAATATTGCGCACGGGAGAAGATTCCCTTATAATAAAAACTGGTTTTGAAACAGATTTGAAAGACAGAGAGGAAGAAGAGTATGAAGAAAATCCTGGATCTTATAACAGAGGAACTGGAACAGGCGTTTGAGGAGGCCGGATATGAAAAAGAACTGGCGAAAGTGACGCTGTCCAATCGGCCGGATCTTTGCGAATACCAGTGCAACGGGGCGATGGCCGGAGCTAAAAAGTACCACAAAGCACCGATCATGATCGCGGAAGAGGTTGTGGCAAAGATTACAGGTGATGGAAGCATTCGCGAGGCAGAGGCTGTGAAGCCGGGATTTATTAATCTGAAAACGAATCCGGATTATATTGCCGGATATTTGAATGAAATGGCAAAAGATGATAAATTTGGCGTGGAAGAAGAGAAAAATCCGAAGACGATCCTGATCGATTACGGCGGACCGAATGTAGCAAAACCGCTGCATGTAGGACATCTTCGTTCTGCGATCATCGGCGAAAGTATTAAGAGAATTACCCGCTTCATGGGGAATCGTGTGACCGGAGATATTCACCTTGGCGACTGGGGATATCAGATGGGATTGATTATTACAGAGCTTAGAAAGCGTCAGCCAAATCTGCCGTATTTTGACGATGCGTTTACCGGAGAATATCCGGAAGAACCGCCGTTTACGATCGGTGATCTGGAGGAAATCTATCCTGCTGCATCCGCATATGCCAAGGAGCATGAAGACTATCGTGAGGAGGCTCTGGAGGCTACTTTCCAGCTGCAGAACGGGAAAAGAGGATACCGTGCAATCTGGAATCATATTATGAATGTATCTGTAGCAGATCTTAAGAAGAATTATGCGAATCTGAATGTGGAATTTGACCTGTGGAAGGGCGAGGCAGATGCGCAAAAATATATTCCGGATATGGTGCAGCGCCTGAAGGATGAAGGATATGCACATCTGGATGAGGGAGCACTTGTGGTGGACGTAAAGGAAGAAACAGATACGAAGGAGATCCCTCCGTGTATGATTCTGAAATCAGACGGTGCCGCGCTTTATGATACCACAGACCTTGCAACGCTGGTTGAAAGAGAAGAACTTTATCATCCGGATGAAGTGATCTATGTGGTTGACAAGCGTCAGGAACTTCATTTTATCCAGGTATTCCGCTGCGCGAAGAAGACCGGAATCGTGCGCGAGGATACAAAGCTTACGTTCCTTGGCTTCGGAACGATGAACGGAAAAGATGGAAAGCCGTTCAAGACCAGAGAAGGCGGCGTGATGCGTCTGGAACATCTGATCAAAGATATTACGGATAAGATGTATGAGAAGATTACCGACAATCGTACTGTTGCAGAAGAGGAAGCGGAGAAAACAGCGAAGATCGTGGGAATGTCTGCGATTAAATACGGAGATCTTTCCAATCAGGCTGCGAAGGATTATATTTTTGACGTGGATCGTTTCACTTCATTTGAAGGAAATACCGGTCCGTACATTCTCTATACGATCGTCCGGATCAAGTCGATTTTAAATAAATACAAAGAAAATGGAAATACGCTGGATGATACGAGGATTCTTGGCGCCGGAAGTGAGAGTGAGAAGGCTCTGATGCTGGAGGCTGCCAAATTTGGAAGTGTGATGGAAACAGCATATCAGGAGCTTGCGCCGCATAAGATCTGCGCGTATATCTATGATTTGGCAAATGCATTTAATCGTTTCTACCATGAAACAAAAATTCTGGCAGAAGAGGATAAGGCAAAACAGAAGAGTTATATTGGGCTTTTGAAACTGACAAGAGATATTCTGAATACCTGTATCGATCTGCTGGGATTTGAAGCACCGGAGAGGATGTAAAATAGAATAAAACTATTCGTAAGGTGGCTTGAATAAATACGAAAGAAGGAACATAAGGATGATGACAGAGAGATTATATTATGAAGACAGTCATATGGCTGAATTTGATGCGAAGGTCATTTCCTGCGAAAAGTCCGGGGAAAATTATGAGGTGGTTCTTGACAGAACTGCCTTTTTTCCTGAGGGAGGCGGACAGTCTGCCGATACCGGATTTTTGGAAGATATAAGAATCGTAGATGTTCAGGAAAAAAACGGAAGCATTTTTCATAAAGCTGAAGGCTACATTGAGCCGGGCAGTGAAGTAAAGGGAAGGATCGACTGGAAACAGAGGTTCACCAGGATGCAGCAGCATACAGGGGAGCATATTCTGTCCGGTTTGATCCATAAAAGATTTGGATATGATAATGTGGGATTTCACCTCAGTGATGAGATATGTACGCTGGATCTGAATGGCCCAATGACAAAGGAAGAAGTCAGAGAGATTGAAAATGCGGCGAATGAGGCTGTATTTGCCTGCATTCCGGTCGAGGTGTTATACCCGTCAAAAGATGAGCTTGCATCTTTGGAATACCGGAGCAAGATCGAGATCGAGGGTCAGGTCCGTATTGTGCGAATACCGGGGTATGATGTGTGTGCCTGCTGCGCACCGCATGTGGATAATACCGGTGAGATCGGTCTGATCAAACTGATTAGTGTCCAGAACTACAAAGGAGGAGTTCGGCTTACGGTGGTTTGCGGAAGACGTGCACTGGCAGATTATCAGGCGAAAGAAGACAGTGTAAAAGCGATCATGTTTAGCTTGTCCTCCAAGGAGGAATTGATAGCAGATGCAGTTGAGAAGTTGAAAGAAGAGACGAATGCATGGAAGATGAAACTGATAGAAGCCAGACGGGAGATGCTTGCAGGGAAAGTAACCGGCATAGAAGAAGGAAAAGCGTGTGTCTGCCTGTTTGAATCTGGTCTGGAGGGCAGTGAACCGCGTGAACTGATGAATCTGGTTCTGGACCGCAATGTGAAAGTATGCGGAGTATTTGCCGGGACAGATGATGTTGGATACCGCTATGTGATCGGAAGCCGCACGGAGGATGTCCGGCCTCTTGGAAAAGAGCTGAATCAGGCATTTGAAGGAAGAGGCGGAGGAAAACCGGAGATGGTTCAAGGGTCATTAAAAGGGGCTGCATCCGAAATAAAGGAGTACTTTATGAAAGTGCAGTAATGAAATTCTCATGAATTTCCTATTTACTTTTTGAAATAAATGTTGTATAGTGGTGAAATATAAAATGTAACCAGAAAAAGTAACATGATTTCAGAAAGGGCAGGATATATGAGTAGTCAAAAAATGAATATGCAGGATGGTTTGTACAGCCCGGATTTTGAGCATGACAACTGCGGAATTGGAGCAGTTGTGGATATCAAGGGAAGGAAAAGCCATGAGACAGTCGCCAATGCGCTGAAGATAGTTGAAAACCTAGAACATAGAGCTGGCAAGGATGCCGAAGGGAAGACCGGAGACGGAGTTGGAATTCTGTTACAGATTTCACATAAGTTTTTCTCCAAGGTCTGTGAACCCCTCGGCATCTTTTTAGGTTCTGAGAGAGATTATGGTGTAGGTATGTTTTTCTTCCCTCAGGATGAACTGAAGAGAAACCAGGCAAAGAATATTTTTGAAGTCATTGCAAGAAGAGAAGGCCTGAAGTTTCTTGGATGGAGAGAGGTCCCGATTCATCAGGAAATTCTCGGGAAAAAGGCAGTTGAGTGTATGCCGTGCATTATGCAGGGGTTCATTGAGCGCCCGGAGAAGATTGAGAAAGGTCTGGACTTTGACCGCCGTCTGTATGTGGTAAGGCGTGTGTTTGAGCAGAGCAGTGATGATACATATGTGGCATCCCTTTCCAGCAGGACGATCGTCTACAAAGGAATGTTCCTGGTCAAACAGCTGCGGCGATTCTTTGAAGATCTTCAGGATCCGGATTATGAATCTGCGATCGCGGTGGTACATTCCCGTTTCAGTACCAATACGAATCCGAGCTGGGAGCGGGCACATCCGAACCGATTCATAGTGCATAACGGAGAGATCAACACGATACGTGGAAATGCAGATAAGATGCGCGCCAGAGAAGAAAATATGGAATCTGAATACCTCAAAGGAGAGCTCTATAAGGTTCTTCCTGCGATCAATATTGCGGGATCAGATTCTGCCATGTTAGATAACGCTTTGGAGTTCATGGTAATGAGCGGGATGCCTCTCCCGCTTGCGGTTATGATCTCGATTCCGGAGCCATGGGCGAACAACCGAACGATGTCTCAGAAAAAGAAGGATTTTTATCAATATTATGCGACGATGATGGAACCTTGGGACGGACCTGCATCGATCCTTTTCTCCGATGGAGACTGTATGGGTGCGGTTTTGGATAGAAATGGACTTAGACCATCCCGATACTATATCACCGATGATGATACGCTGATCCTTTCTTCTGAAGTTGGCGTGCTGGATATCCCGCCGGAGAAGATCGTAGTCAAGGAGCGAATCCATCCTGGTAAAATGCTACTTGTAGATACGGTTCAGGGTAAAGTGATCGATGACGATGAACTGAAAGAAGGATATGCAGCATCACAGCCTTATGGTGAATGGCTTGACAATAATCTTGTTTGTCTGAAAGATCTGAAGATTCCAAATCTGAAGGTTCCGGAATATACGAAAGAAGAATGCCAGAAGCTTCAGAAAGCATTTGGATATTCTTATGAAGAAGTAAATTCTTCTGTGCTGAATATGGCGAAAAACGGAAGTGAAAGTATCGGTGCAATGGGAATTGATGCACCACTGGCAGTCCTCTCCGAGAAACATCAGTCCTTGTTTGGATATTTTAAACAGATTTTTGCACAGGTAACCAATCCGCCGATTGATGCGATCCGCGAAAAAGTAGTGACATCAACCAGCGTCTATGTCGGCAGGGACGGGAACCTTCTGGAAGAGAAGGAAGAAAACTGTCATGTCCTGAAGATCAATGATCCGATCCTCACAAATACGGATCTTCTGAAAATTAAAAATATGAAAGTGGAAGGCTTTAAAGTGGTGGAAATTTCGACCACGTATTTTAAAAATTCCAGCCTGGAAAAAGCGATTGATTATTTGTTTATCCAGGTGGATCGTGCAATCCGTGACGGCGCGAATATCCTGATCTTAAGTGATCGTGGTGTAGATGAATACCATATTGCTATGCCTTCACTTTTGGCTACTTCCGCAGTGCATCAGCATCTGGTGCGTACTAAGAAGCGTACGAGTGTTGCTGTAATCATGGAAACCGGTGAGCCGAGAGAGGTACATCATTTTGCAACCCTGCTGGGTTATGGAGCCTCTGCAATCAATCCGTATCTTGCCCATGAATCGATCCGCCAGCTGATTGACGAAGGAATGCTTCAGAAAGATTATTATGCTGCGGTAAATGATTATAATGAGGCAGTGATCAGCGGTATTATCAAGATTGCGTCTAAGATGGGAATCTCTACGATCCAGTCTTACCAGGGATCTATGATCTTTGAGGCAATCGGTCTGAAGGCGCAGTTCATTGATAAATATTTTACCGGAACTGTCAGCCGTGTGGGCGGTATCGGAATTGAAGAAATCGCGCAGGATTATATGGCAAGACACTTTGCTGCATTTGATCCATTGGGGCTGGATGTAGATCTGACTTTGAACAGTGTAGGACAGCATAAATCCAAGAGCGGAGGGGAGAAGCATCTGTATAATCCACGCACGATTCATATGCTGCAGCAGTCCACAAAACGTGGAGACTATCAGATGTTCAAGCAGTATACGGAAATGGTAGACGAAGAGTCACGTGGTATCACCTTACGTGGACAGATGGATTTTAATTTCCCAAAGAAAGGAGTTCCGCTGGAAGAAGTAGAAAGTGTGGATGAAATCGTGAAGCGCTTTAAGACCGGTGCGATGTCCTATGGATCCATTTCCAAAGAAGCACATGAGACGCTGGCACTTGCTATGAACGCTCTTCATGGTAAATCAAACAGTGGAGAAGGCGGAGAAGATATCGAACGTCTGGACAGCGATAAATGTTCTGCAATCAAGCAGGTCGCAAGTGGAAGGTTCGGTGTAACTTCCCGTTATCTGGTCAGCGCCAAAGAAATTCAGATCAAGATGGCACAGGGGGCAAAACCTGGAGAAGGCGGACATCTTCCGGGTGGAAAAGTATATCCGTGGATTGCCAAAACCAGGCATTCTACACCGGGAGTGGGACTGATCTCACCGCCGCCGCATCATGATATATATTCCATCGAGGATCTGGCACAGCTTATTTATGACTGTAAAAATGCCAATAAGGATGCGAGAATTTCTGTAAAACTGGTATCCGAAGCAGGGGTAGGTACGGTCGCTGCCGGCGTTGCAAAAGCGGGAGCAGGGCTGATCCTGATTTCCGGATATGACGGAGGAACCGGAGCGGCGCCGAGAAGTTCCATCCATAATGCAGGACTTCCGTGGGAACTGGGACTCGCAGAAACACATCAGACCCTGATCCAGAACGGTCTTCGTGAACGTGTACGGATTGAGACAGACGGAAAATTAATGAGCGGGCGTGATGTGGCGATCGCAGCACTTCTTGGTGCTGAAGAATTCGGATTTGCAACGGCACCGCTGGTAACAATGGGATGCGTTATGATGAGAGTATGTAACCTGGATACCTGTCCGGTCGGCATTGCAACCCAGAATCCGGAGCTGCGGAAACGATTCGCAGGAAAGCCGGAGTATGTGATCAATTTCATGCGTTTCATCGCGGAAGAGCTTCGGGAATACATGGCAAAACTGGGAGTGCGTAAAGTAGATGAACTGGTAGGACGCACCGATCTCCTGAAAGTAAGAGACGTTCCCACTTCTGCGCGTGCGGCTACGCTGGATCTGTCAAGGATCCTTTACAATCCATACGCGAAAGAAAAAAGCGGCATGATCTTCAATCCGAAGAAAAAGTACGACTTTGAACTGGAAAAGACGATGGATATGAAGGTGCTTGTAAAAGAACTTCTGCCGTCTCTGGAAAAGAAGGAAAAGAGAACCCTGGAACTTGAAGTGTCCAATGTAAACCGTACCTTTGGAACCATTTTTGGCTCAGAGATCACCAGACGTTATCCGGAGGGACTCCCGGAAGACAGTTATGTAATCAAGTGTCACGGAGCCGGCGGACAGTCATTTGGCGCATTTATACCGTCAGGGCTGACGCTTCAGTTGACTGGTGACAGTAATGATTATTTCGGAAAAGGGCTGTCCGGAGGTAAACTGATCGTTTATCCACCGAAGGAAGCGAAGTTCAAGGCAAATGAGAATATTATAATAGGTAACGTTGCACTTTATGGTGCCACCAGTGGAAAAGCATTTATAAACGGACTTGCGGGAGAACGTTTCTGCGTAAGAAATTCCGGTGCAACTGCAGTGGTAGAAGGTGTCGGTGATCATGGATGTGAATACATGACCGGCGGACGTGTGGTGATTCTTGGACAGACCGGAAAGAATTTTGCGGCCGGCATGAGCGGTGGTGTGGCATATGTATTGGATGAAAACAGTGACCTTTACACCAAAGTAAATAAAGAGATGGTAAATATTGAGCATATTACCTCGAAAGCAGATGTTTCTGAACTCAAGGAAATGATCGAGGAGCATGTGGCAAATACAAATTCGGAAATGGGAAGAAAGATTCTGGAGCATTTTAAAGAATATCTTCCGAAATTCAAGAAAGTCATTCCACATGATTATGAAAAGATGCTGACTATGATTCTCCAGATGGAAGAAAAAGGATTCAGTAGTGAACAGGCAAAAATTGAAGCATTTTATGCGATTAAAAATGGAAGATAGGGGGCGAAAACAGTGGGAAAAGCAACAGGATTTATGGATTATGAGAGATGCGACCAGAAATGTGAGTCGCCGATGAGCAGAATCAAACATTTTTGTGAGTTCCACACGCCTCTGTCTAAGGAGGAACAGGAAATTCAGGGAGCAAGATGCATGTCATGCGGCGTTCCTTTCTGCCAGTCAGGGCAGATGATCATGGGGATGGCAAGTGGATGTCCGCTTCATAATCTGGTGCCGGAATGGAATGATCTGATCTATCACGGGAACTGGGAGAAAGCATATTATCGATTGGTGAAAACCAATAATTTCCCGGAATTTACATCCAGAGTGTGTCCGGCACTTTGTGAGGCGGCATGTACCTGCGGCCTTCATGGAGATGCAGTAACTACGAAAGCAAATGAATATGGAATCATTGAAAATGCCTATGAAAAGGGATACGCAAAAGCGCGCCCGCCGAAAGTACGTACCGGGAAAAAGGTGGCTGTGATCGGTTCGGGGCCTTCCGGACTTGCGGTTGCGGATCAGCTGAACCGTCGCGGTCATACCGTTACCGTATTTGAAAGAGAAGATAAAATAGGCGGTTTGCTTCGTTATGGAATTCCGAATATGAAACTGGAAAAGCAGGTGATTGATCGAAAGGTCGCAGTGATGGAAGAGGAAGGCGTCATTTTCAAAACGGGATGCGATGTGGGAAAAACAGTGAAAGCATCTGAGATTTTGAAAAATTATGACCGCATTGTACTTGCCTGTGGAGCTTCAAATCCAAGAGATATCAAAGTGCCGGGAAGAGATGCAAAAGGAATTTATTTTGCTGTAGATTTCCTGAAATCCACAACGAAATGCCTGTGGAATCATGGTATGAAGCTGAAAGAGGGAGAATACATTTCTGCAAAGGGCAAGAAAGTTATGGTCATTGGCGGCGGGGATACCGGAAATGACTGTGTTGGTACTGCTGTGCGCCATGGCGCCAAATCTGTGCTTCAGGTCGAGATGATGCCGAAACTCCCGGATGAGAGAGCGGAGAGTAATCCGTGGCCGGAGTGGCCGAGAATCTGCAAGACGGATTACGGTCAGGAGGAGGCTGCAGCTGTCTGGGGAAATGATCCGAGAATCTATCAGACAACAGTCAAAGAATTTATTAAAGATAAAAACGGAAATCTTTGTAAAGCTGTTCTTGTAAAGCTGGAAAGCAAAAAAGATGAAAAGACCGGGCGGATGATGATGGCGGAGGTCGCAGGAAGTGAATACACGGTTGAAGTAGATATTGTCCTGATCGCGGCAGGATTTCTGGGGAGCCAGGATTACGTAACCAAAGCATTTGGCGTCGAAGTCAATGAAAGAACGAATGTCAAGACTGAGCCGGGAGAATACAAAACGAATGTGAAAAATGTATTTACAGCTGGAGATATGCATCGCGGGCAGTCTCTGGTTGTCTGGGCAATCCGGGAAGGCCGCGAAGCGGCCTGCCAGGTGGATCTGGATCTGATGCGATATACGAATCTTTATGTACAATAAAATAGGAGAGAGACTTGAGTAAAAACAGGTCTCTCTTTTTCTTTATATAAATGCTTTATAAAAATGTTACATAAATGTTAAAAAATATTGCAAATCTTTGAGAGTTGCTATATAATAGTTTTGATTAAAAGAATAATTAAGGAAGTTTTAAGAAACTGAGATACTCTGATACGAAAAGCCTTGAAAATATGTGTCGTTTAGTGTATGCTTAATTCGTATGGGGTATAAATTTTAGATTTTAATAGAATAAGGTGGGTAACAATATGAAGAATAAATTTTTTCGTACACTCGTAGCATCGCTTGTTGTGAGTTCTTGTATTGTAACAACCGTGGGCGCTGCTCCGGATGCGGATACGATTAAGGAACAAAGAGATTCGGTACAGAGTCAGGTCAATTCTCTTCAGAGCCAGTTGACTGAAGTGCTTACAGAGATTAATGATCTGGAACGCCAGCTGATTGCAACCGGAGAACAGATCACACAGGCGACCGAAGATCTGGCGGAAGCTGAGGAAAAAGAGAAAGAACAGTATGAGGCCATGAAGCTTCGTATCAAGTATATGTACGAAGAAGGCAATAATACAGTGCTGGAGAAGATATTTACTTCCGGAAGCATCGGTGAGATGCTGAGTCAGGCTGAGTATATTCAGAATGTACATAAATATGACAGAGATCAGCTCAATGAATATGTTGAGACAAAAGAAAAGATTGCTGATTTGAAGGAACAGCTTGAAGAAGAGCAGAAGGAGCTCGAGGCGACACAGGAAGAATTTACGGCTAAGAAGGAATCCTTGAATGCGACTCTGGAAGAGAAGAAAGAAGAGGTTGCAGATCTCGATGCGCAATTCCAGGCGGCAGTAGAAGCTGCGGCTAAGGAAGCAGAAGAAAAGGCACGCAAAGAACGTGAGGCGGCGGAAGCAGCAGCTGCTGCTGAGAAGAATAACAGCAACAAGAATAACAGTAATAATAATACGAACAATAATAATAGTAACAATAATAGTAACAATAATACTTCGAAGCCGAGTACCCCGTCGAACAATGGCGGAAGCAGCAGTACAAGCGGAGGCGGAACGGGCGATACCAGTGTGGCACAGGTAATCGTGAACGCGGCATACAGCCAGCTTGGAACGCCGTATGTATGGGGCGGGACAAGCCCGGGTGTCGGCCTTGACTGTTCCGGACTTACCCAGTACTGCCACAGAGTAGCTGGAATCTCGATTCCAAGAGTATCAGGTGATCAGGGGGCAGGCGGCAAAGCGGTTTCCAGCCCGCTGCCGGGTGATATTGTATGTTATTCCGGACATGTTGGAATCTACATCGGTAACGGTCAGATGATTCATGCACCGGAACCGGGAGACGTAGTAAAAATCCAGAGTGTATACGGAAATCCATGGTACAGAAGATACTGGTAAAAAAACATTGAGAAAAAAGAGTCGGAATCCTGGCAGAACTATCTGTCAGGATTTTTAGTTACCATGCATATGAGAAAAAGCAGTTGTAATAATTCATGTAGAAAGGAAAATCGTCAGATGAGAGTAATAACAGCGAAGAGTGCCGGCTTCTGTTTTGGAGTAAAGCGGGCAGTGGAAACAGTATATAAACAGCTTGAACTGGAAACAGAAAAGCAGATATATACATATGGTCCGATTATCCATAATGAAGAAGTTGTGAAGGATTTGGAAGAACGCGGGGTAAAAGTAATACGAAGTGAGGAAGAACTGGAAAAACTGACAGAGGGTCTTGTGATCATACGATCACATGGTGTTCCCAAAAGAATTTGTGACATGCTGGAGAAGAGGGGAGTTTCATATGTGGATGCCACCTGTCCGTTTGTCAAAAGGATTCATAAAATTGTATCAGAAGAAAGTGAAAGAGGAAGCTATATTGTGATTGTCGGAGATCCAGAGCATCCGGAAGTGCAGGGAATCCGCGGATGGGCTAAGGATAATGTAAGCGTGATTCAGAATGCGGAGGAAGCACAAAAATTTTCGCTGAATTCTTGTGGGAATGCGATACCATGTAGACAGAAAGTCTGTGTAGTGGCACAAACGACATTTAATTACAATAAATTCAAAGATTTAGTTGAAATTATTTCAGAAAAGGGTTATGATATAAGTGTTTTAAATACGATTTGCAATGCTACGAAGGAGCGTCAGACAGAAGCCAGGAGCATTGCGGAAGAGGTGGATGCTATGATTGTAATCGGTGACAAGCATAGTTCCAATACCCAAAAGCTATTTGAAATATGTAAAAAAGCATGTAACAATACGTACTATATACAGACACTTGGCGATTTGGATACGAATCAATTAAGGTCCGTGGAAACAGTAGGTATTACAGCAGGGGCATCCACGCCCAACAATATAATTGAGGAGGTTCAAAATAATGTCAGAATTAACTTTTGAACAAATGTTAGAAGAATCATTTAAAACAATTCATAATGGAGAGGTTGTAGATGGCACTGTAATCGATGTGAAACCGGACGAGATTATTCTGAATATCGGATACAAGGCCGACGGTATCATCACCAGAAGTGAATACACGAATGAGTCAGGATTAGACCTTACAACAGTTGTATCTGTTGGAGACACAATGACTGTAAAAGTGCTGAAAGTAAATGATGGAGAAGGACAGGTTCTTCTTACATACAAGAGACTTGCAGCTGAGAAGGGCAATGAAAGATTAAAAGAAGCATTCGAGAACAAAGAAGTTCTGAAAGCAACCGTTACACAGATCCTTGGCGGCGGATTAAGTGTTGTTGTAGATGAAGCAAGAGTATTTATTCCTGCAAGTCTTGTGTCAGATACTTATGAGAAAGATTTATCAAAGTATCAGGATCAGGAGATTGAGTTTGTGATCAGCGAGTTCAATCCGAGAAGAAATCGTATCATCGGTGATAGAAGACAATTGCTCGTAGCAGAGAAGGCTGAGAAGCAGAAAGAGCTCTTTGCAAAGCTGAAAGTTGGCGATACGGTTGAGGGTACTGTTAAAAACGTGACAGACTTCGGCGCATTTATCGATCTCGGCGGAGTGGACGGACTGCTTCATATTTCTGAAATGTCATGGGGAAGAGTTGAGAATCCGAAGAAAGTATTTACAGTAGGTGAGACTCTGAAAGTACTTGTGAAAGATATTCGCGATACAAAGATCGCACTCAGCCTGAAGTTCCCGGAGACCAATCCGTGGGCAAACGCAGCAGAAGATTATGCTGTAGGCAAAGAAGTGACAGGAAAAGTGGCAAGAATGACTGATTTCGGTGCATTTGTAGAGCTGGCACCTGGTGTAGATGCATTACTTCACGTATCTCAGATTTCCAGAGCACATGTTGAGAAGCCGTCTGATGTTCTTTCTGTTGGTCAGGAGATTACAGCTAAGGTTGTAGATTTGAATGAAGCTGAGAAGAAGATCAGCCTTAGCATGAAAGCACTGGAGAATGCAGAAGTGCAGGCAGCGGAAGCACCGGTTGAAGAATAGAATTTTAGAAAATCCAAGTGAATATGATGGGATTTTTATACAAAAAGAGACTGGAAACAGTCTCTTTTTGCGTCTATAAAATGTTAAAAAAACATCAAGATGTTTCTCAAAATGTACAATAAATTTGTGCATTTTACTGGAATTGTTCTTGAGTTTTCGGTATAGTTAGAGCAAGTCAACAAGGAGAAATAAGGAAAGAAGGAAATTGATTATGGGACTTTTGACATTTAAAGGCGGAGTTCATCCGAATGACGGCAAAAGCCTTGCAAAGGACAAGGAAATTGTAGAACTGTTGCCGAAAGGCGATCTTGTGTATCCGCTTTCCCAGCACATCGGGGCGCCGGCAAGCCCGATTGTCAAAAAAGGCGATCATGTCCTGAAAGGGCAGATGATTGCCGAAGCGGGTGGATTTGTATCTGCGCCGATTTATGCGTCCGTGTCGGGAACTGTAAAAGCAATTGAGCCGCATGTGAACCCGACCGGTGCAAAAGTGAATTGCATTGTAATTGAAAATGATGGTCAGTATGAAGAGGTGGAATATCCTCCGGTAAAACCACTTTCAGAACTGACAAAAGAAGAGATTCTGAATATGATTGCGAATGCCGGTATTGTAGGTATGGGTGGGGCCGGATTCCCGACCCGTGTGAAGCTCTCACCGAAAGAACCGGACAAGATCGATTACATCATAGCGAACTGTGCAGAATGTGAACCGTATATCACGGCAGACTACAGAAGGATGATGGAGACTCCGGAACTTCTGGTAGAAGGCATGAAAGTTATTCTCAAGTTGTTTGACAATGCAAAAGGTATTTTTGGTGTGGAAGATAACAAACCGGATTGTATCGCAAAACTCAAAGAACTGGTTAAAGACGAACCGCGTATGGAAGTAAAGACATTGATGACAAAATATCCGCAGGGTGCAGAGCGTCAGCTGATCTATGCAACCACTGGACGCGCCATCAACTCTACGATGCTCCCGGCCGACGCAGGATGTGTGGTGGACAATGTAGAAACTGTCATCAGTATTTACAACGCGGTTGTGAAGGGAATCCCGTCTATGGAGCGTGTTGTGACCGTGAGTGGTGACGGCGTTGCAAATCCGGGAAATTATAAAGTCCTTTTTGGTACCAATCAGAGAGAATTGGTAGAAGCAGCAGGCGGATTGAAGGAAGGATGCGAAAAGGTGATTTCCGGCGGACCGATGATGGGATTTGCCATGTATACGCTTGACACACCGATTACGAAAACATCGTCTTCTATTCTCTGTCTTTCCAAAGACGAAGTATCTGCAAGTACGGCGACCGCATGTATCAACTGTGGAAGATGTGTGGAGGCCTGCCCAAGCCGAATCATACCGTCCAGACTTGCGGATCTTGCAGAACGTCATGATGAAGCAGGATTTGTCAAGATGAACGGACTGGAATGTGTGGAATGTGGTTCATGCAGTTATGTCTGTCCGGCAAAGCGCCATCTGAAGCAGGCAATCGGCTCCATGAGAAAGACTGCACTTGCAAATAAAAAGAAAAAATAGAACAGTACAGAGAGGAAGAGGTGAACAAAAGTGAGTGAACAATTGAAAATTTCATCTTCACCACATATTCGTTCCAAAGCGACGACCAGTAATATTATGATGTGGGTTGCAATCGCACTTCTGCCGGCGACCGCCTTTGGAATCTATAATTTCCGTGACACACATGAATGGCTTGTTGTGATCGTGACGACAGCAGCAGCAGTACTTACGGAATATATTTATGAGAAACTAATGCACAAACCGATCACGATCAAAGATTTCAGTGCAGTTGTCACAGGACTTCTGCTTGCACTGAACCTTCCGCCGACAGCACCACTTTGGATGGGAGTTCTCGGAAGCGTATTTGCAATCCTGGTCGTAAAGCAGCTGTTTGGAGGACTGGGACAGAACTTTATGAACCCGGCACTTGCTGCAAGATGTTTCCTGCTGATTTCTTTTACCGGCAGAATGACATCCTTTACATATGACGGGATTTCAGGTGCCACACCGCTTGCGGCTATCCGCGCAAATGTGGAAGCAGGCAACAGTGCACTGGCAGGAGTGAACAGCATGGATATGCTCCTTGGAAAGATCGGAGGAACGATCGGTGAGACTTCTGTGATCGCAATTATGATTGGCGCGATTATTCTGATTCTTATGGGAATTATCGATCTTCGTATTCCGGGAACTTATATCGTGACATTTGCATTATTCATTGGAATTTTCGGCGGATTTGTTGATGGAATCGGATTTTTCAACATTTCTTACATGACAGCACAGCTTTGCGGCGGCGGTCTGATGCTTGGAGCGTGGTTCATGGCAACCGATTACGTGACATCGCCGATTACGAAGAAGGGACAGATCGTATATGGAATCATTCTTGGTGTTCTGACCGGAATCTTCCGTTTGTTCGGAGGGGCCGCAGAGGGCGTATCCTACGCGATCATCTTCAGTAACCTTTTGGTTCCGCTGATCGAAAGAGTTACTCTTCCAAAACCATTCGGTAAAGGAGGAGAAAAATAATGAATAAAATATTAAAAAATACATTGATCCTTACCGCGATTACCGTGATTGCCGGTACGGCTCTCGGACTGGTATATGAAATAACAAAAGATCCGATTGCAAAGGCAGAAGCTGATGCAAAGCAGGAAGCCTGCCAGACGGTTTTCCCGGAAGCAGATACATTTGAAGAAGTGGAAGTTGATTCGGATGCGGCGGCGAAGGCGGTAGAAAGCATGGGAACCAATGCAACGGTCGATGAAGTGTATGTGGCAAAAATGGGCGGTGATGAAGCAGGATATGTGATCACTACAACAGATAAAGACGGATACGGTGGAAATATTCAGATTTCTGTTGGAATCATGAATGACGGAACCATGAACGGTATCTCCATTCTGTCGATCGGTGAGACGGCAGGTCTCGGTATGCGTGCGACAGAGCCGGAATTCTATAATCAGTATGCAGAGAAGAAGACAGACAAGTTCTATGTTGCCAAGGATGGCGGAGAGAGTGAGCCGATTGATGCACTCAGTGGTGCAACGATCAC
This sequence comes from bacterium, assembly GCA_022774325.1. GTDB lineage: Bacteria > Bacillota > Clostridia > Lachnospirales > Lachnospiraceae > Allocoprococcus. The sequence goes on from JALFNN010000083.1 coordinate 91,480, forward strand.
CAGCCGTGCCGTGACCGGAGCCGTCAACACAGCACTTGGTTATTTTCAGAATGCGTTAGGAGGTAGTGGAAATGAATAGTTGTACCGAAAGATTATATAATGGTTTAATTAAAGAAAATCCGACCTTCGTCATGATGCTTGGTATGTGTCCGACACTTGCGGTAACGACTTCTGCGATCAACGGTATCGGAATGGGACTTTCCACTACGGTTGTACTGGTACTCTCGAACATGCTGATTTCCATGCTCCGAAAAGTAATTCCGGATTCAGTCAGAATGCCTGCATTTATCGTAATTGTGGCATCATTTGTAACAATGGTGCAGTTCCTTCTGCAGGGCTTTGTTCCTTCACTGTATGATTCGCTTGGAATCTATATCCCGCTGATCGTAGTAAACTGTATCATTCTGGGACGTGCAGAAAGTTATGCTTCCAAGAATCCGGTACTTCCGTCTATCTTTGACGGTATCGGAATGGGACTTGGATTTACATTTGGTCTTACCTGTATCGCAATCGTGCGTGAACTGATCGGATCCGGAAAAATCTTCGGAATCCAGATCATGCCGAGTTTCTATGAGCCGGTCACCATCTTTATTCTTGCACCTGGTGCATTCCTGGTACTTGCGTTCCTTGTTGCAGCACGCAGCAAGATCATGAAGAAGATGGCAGCAAAAGGCAAAGAAGTTCCGAAAGCACAGAGATGTGCAGAAGGCGGATGTGCGTCATGCGGCGGCTGTGAAGGAAAAGTTTTCCCGACAGGCCAGGAAAAAGAATAGGAGGAATACGAGATGAAAGAATTACTTATTATTGCGATTGGTTCAGCACTTGTAAATAACGTAGTCCTCAGCCAGTTCCTGGGAATCTGTCCGTTCCTCGGAGTTTCCAAGAAGATCGAGACAGCTGCAGGTATGGGAGGAGCCGTTATCTTCGTTATTACGATTGCATCATTTATCACCAGTTTGATTTACCGTTTTATCTTGATGCCGACAGGGTTCGAATACCTTCAGACGATTGTATTTATCCTTGTCATCGCAGCACTGGTACAGTTTGTAGAAATGTTCCTGAAGAAAACGATGCCTCCGCTTTACAATGCACTTGGTGTGTATCTTCCGCTGATCACAACAAACTGTGCAGTACTTGGAGTTGCACTCACGAACGTACAGAAGGAATATACCATTCTGAAAGGTGTGGTAAATGGTTTTGCAACAGCACTTGGATTCACGATCGCCATCGTCATCATGGCCGGTGTTCGTGAGAAAATCGAATACAATGATATCAGCGAGTCTTTCCAGGGAACACCGATCGTACTGCTTACGGCAGCACTTATGTCCATCGCGTTCTTTGGATTCTCCGGAATCATATAGGAGGACCGGATTATGAGTATAACAGGAATTTTAGTTGCTGCACTCATCGTGGGCGGCACCGGCCTTTTCATCGGTGTCTTCCTCGGAGTTGCAGGTAAAAAATTTGCGGTAGAAGTTGATGAAACAGAACAGGCAATTCTGGAAGCACTGCCGGGCAATAACTGTGGCGGATGCGGATACGCGGGATGTTCAGGACTTGCGGCAGCCATTACGAAAGGTGAGGCACCACATAACCGCTGTCCGGTCGGAGGAGCTCCGGTAGCAGAAAAGATTGCCGCAATTCTCGGAACCGACGCAGGAGAAACGGTCCGTCAGACTGCATTTGTCAAATGTGCCGGAACCTGCGGCAAGGCAAAACAGGCCTATGACTATACAGGAATTGAAGACTGTGTTATGGCGAGCCAGATGCAGAACGGCGGTCCGAAAGGATGTGGCTTCGGATGTCTTGGGTTTGGAAACTGTGTAAAAGCCTGCCAGTTTGATGCGATTCATGTGGTGGACGGTATTGCAGTGGTTGATCCGGAGAAATGTAAAGCCTGCGGAAGCTGTGTGAGCGCCTGTCCGAAACGACTGATCGAGATCGTACCATACGAACAGAAACATCTGGTTCAGTGCAGCTCCAGAGATAAAGGAAAAGATGTTATGAGCGTATGCTCTGTCGGATGTATCGGATGTAAAATGTGCGAGAAGGTCTGCGAATTCCAGGCAGTGACTGTGACAGGCAATATCGCCCACATTGACCCGGAAAAATGTACAAACTGCGGAAAATGTGCGGAAAAATGTCCGAAGAAGATTATTAAATAATATGAAGCATCAAATAAAAAAAGCAGCGAAGGTGATGGGAGAAGGACTCCTGCTCGTGTGGCAGGATGTCCGGAACCTGTGGCCTGTGCTGCTTGTTCTGGTATTGTATTTCCTTCTTGGAAAGTTTGTGCTTCACAGTCTCTGCCCCAGTGTGATCCTGACCGGATTTCCTTGCCCGGGCTGCGGCATGACGAGAGCGATGCTGTCAATCCTGAGAGGAGATTTCGCATCCGCATGGAGATTTCATCCGTTTTCCTACGTGCTTCTTATGTGGGCTGCGGCATTTGGAATACGAAGATACATCCTCCAGAAGGATGTCAAGATCCTGATGAAATGTCTGATCGTGATTCTGATCGGGATGCTGGTGTTTTATGTGTATCGGATGGTACGGTATTTTCCGGGAGAACCTCCGATGAGTTACGATGAGAGCAGCCGGCTGTATCGGTTATACAGACTTTGGAAAGGGAATGTATAAGCGTACATTTCCAGTGAAAGAGAAATGTGAAAGGTATGTGAAGAATGTTGTTTTTTAATATTTGCTGTGGTATTATGATACCAGTTTAAGTAGATGAATGACAGGAGGAATATACCATGGATAACGAGTTGGAGAACAAGGTATCGCAGGAAGAGAGCGTTTTAGATACACATCCGGACTTGCAGCCGGAAGGGGCAGGTACTCCGGCGGAACTGACGGAGGCTGATGGAAGCTGTACTGTAGGAGCAGAAGAAGCACAAGTGAGCGAAGAACGACAGCTGTGCGAAGAACCACAGGTGGGGGAAGAAGCACAAGTGAGCGAAGAACCACAGATTACGGAAGACACATCGGTAACTGTACCACAGCAGGAGAAGCCTGTTTTGGAACAGACGGAGGTTAAACCGGATGAAGAGCCGGTTTACACGGATCCGAATGCGGACACAGTACATAAGCAGCAGACAGCGGGACATTATTCTTATGGAGATCCGAATATGGGATATTATGGAAATGCACATCAGACAGGAGCGACGGGCAGTCAGTCGAACGGTGCGTCAGATCCCAATATGAATCAGAGCCAGAATGGTCAGAATTATAACACAAATTCTAATCAGGCACAGAAGATAAACTATAATCAGAATTACAACTTCCATCCTGGTCGTCAGACGAATGAAGCACCGCTTTCTATGGGCGAGTGGCTGCTTACTTTGCTGATCGGTGCAGTACCGTGCTTTGGAATCATCATTTACTGTATCTGGGCATTTGAGAAGAACGGCAATGTGAATCGTAGAAATTACTGCCGTGCATATCTGATTATGACTCTGATTGCTTTTGCAATTGTCATGATATTTGTTTTTGTTGCGATAATCGGAGCATTGCTTAGCTTCTAATTGAATAATAATTTTTATTGAAAAGGCCAGTCCGAGTGGGGAGTGGTCTTTTTCTTATTCTTAGAGGTTCCAAGTCTTGCCTGCCTGACGAGCACTATTTTTATAAACGAAAAAAGTTTGTATTTCTCCTGCAATTTCGTTCAATAAGAAACAGACAAAGTATTTGGAGAATAAACTTTAGAAAATCTTTAGCATTTTGTGCCGTGTTCTTTAAGAAGTCTCATCTATCCTATACGTAGAGCAAAAGAAAAACGTGTTTGCTTTACGGAGGTGAAAAAAAGTGTATAATATGAAAGTGTGACCTGGTACATTAGGTGCACGCAATGAATGGAAGAGATGAGGGAAAAGAACATGGAAATGAATCATGTATTAATAGTAGAAGATGACAAAGAAATCCGGGAAGGTGTTGAGATTTATCTGAAAAACCAGGGGTATGAGGTATTCCAGGCCGCGGACGGTGTTGAAGGTCTTAAGATGATAGAAAGAGAAGAAATTCATCTTGCGATCGTAGATGTGATGATGCCGAGAATGGATGGGATCACAATGACAATGAAGCTTCGTGAGAAACATGATTTCCCAGTGATCATGCTGTCAGCCAAATCGGAAGAAGTGGATAAGATCATGGGACTGAACATCGGAGCAGATGATTATGTTACGAAACCATTTACACCGATGGAGCTTTTAGCCCGGGTAAATTCACAGCTTCGGCGCTACCGGAGATTTGCAGAAAAATTAAACAAACAGAACGAAGGGAAGAATATACATGTCGTCGGTGGTCTTGAACTGAATGAGGACACTGTGGAAGTAACCGTAGACGGAGAACCGGTCAAACTGACACCGATCGAATATAAGATTCTTTTACTATTAATGAAGAATCCCGGAAGAGTATTTTCTTCCGAAGAGATTTATGAAAGAGTCTGGAATGAACGGGCGATCAATACGGATACGATCATGGTGCATGTGCGGAATATCCGTGAGAAGATTGAGAGTTGCCCGAAAGAACCAAAATATTTGAAGGTGGTGTGGGGCGTTGGATACAAAATTGAAAAACAGGCATAAACTTGCGATCGTGCTTATTGTTGCTGCACTTGCAGTTGTAAGCATCATTATGGTAGAGAATTATGGGAAATTCTACCGCGCTATGGAAGAAAGGCAGGAACTGGAGCAGGATTATTATCAGGATAAAGAAGAACTGATAAAGGAGATGCTCATGAGCAGTTATGTGCTCTATTATGCACAAGGCAAAGGGGACGATGCCTATGGATATCTTCCCAGGTCTGAATATACTGGGGTTTATCAGGTGTTTGAAGGGCTGGCTCCTTATGTGAATTATCAGATGGAAATAGCAAAAGAGACTACGACAGAAGATTCTGCTTCAAAGGATTCTGCTGCAGAGGACACCAATGCAGATGATTCCAAAGCAACATCCGCTGAAACAGAGAATACAACCATTATTACGGATACGGAAGAAAACGATATTTTGAGAAAATGGGATCAATACGCATTTGGAGTTGCTTTTGGATATGATGAAAACGGAACGCCTTATTATCTTGACTGCATTGGGGACAGAGAAGAAGAGACAGAAAAAAGCATTCGCAGAATCATCGGCGAACTGACGGACTATCCGTTTTGTGACCCGATATTGGATAATGAACTTCCGGGAGCACCGGTTCATTCTGTATTCTACTTTGGAATGACGCAGGAAAATCTTGACTGCTATCTGGTGTCTCAGATCTATGTCAACGAGAGTGCACCGGATATCGAAGTATACACTTTCTTCGCTCTTGCCATGCTGATGATCCTTCTTGCCATGCTTCTGCCTCGCTTTAAGACGCTTCATACCGGGGAGGAACGCATATTCCACGCACCATTTGAAGCGGTTCTGATTATTGGATGCTGTACCGTGGCGTGGATTTTGAATCACTGCGGATGGCTGGTGGCACGTAATACGGGAAGAGGATACTACCCGGAAGATTTTCTGATCTGGATGGCAGTGTTTGCTGTTGCATACTGGATCGGAGGATGCACAAGGCAGATCTACACACTTGGTATCAAGGGGTACCTAGCACAACGGGTACTATGTGTAAAGCTTTGGGAAAAATCCGGGCTTCGTTTGAAAAATATTTATGAATGGATCAAAGAAAAACTTCATCGGTTATACCACTCCTTTTATGATATCGATCTGAAAGAGAAGAATACCAAAGTGATCCTGAAGATCGTTGCGGTTAATTTTTGTATCATTCTGATCTGTTGCATGATGTGGGTGTTCGGTATCTTTGCACTTTTAATCTATTCGCTCATTTTATTCTTTATCCTGCGGAAATGTTTTGATGATATTCGTACGAAATATGCGCTTCTGTTGGAAGCTACAGGAGAGATCGCAAAGGGCAATCTGGATGTGGAGATCAAGGAAGATCTGGGGATTTTCAGTCCGTTCCGCGAAGAGATACAGAAGATACAGAGTGGTTTCAAAAAAGCGGTCAAAGAAGAGGTGAAGAGCCAGCGTATGAAGACAGAGCTGATTACGAATGTGTCTCATGATCTGAAAACACCGCTCACGGCGATCATTACCTATGTGGATCTTTTGAAGGAAGAGACGGACGAAGAAAAGCGGAAATCCTATATCGATGTGCTGGATCAGAAATCCATGCGCCTGAAAGTACTGATCGAGGATCTGTTTGAGATCAGTAAAGCGAACAGCGACAATATTTCTCTGAATCTGGTTCAGGTCGATATTGTGAATCTGTTTAAACAGGTGGAACTGGAGCTGGATGAAAAAATCAAAGCGGCTGATCTGACACTGCGCACGGATTTTCCGGAAGAGAAAGTGAACCTTCTGCTGGACAGTCAGAAGACTTACCGGATTTTTGAGAATCTGCTGGTCAATGTGGCAAAATATGCGCTTGGGGGCACCCGCGTTTATGTAGAGATCCGAAAAGAAGAGAAGGAGGCTGTGATCCGGATCAAAAATATTTCTGCTACGGAGCTGAATTTCAATCCGGATGAGATCACAGACCGTTTCGTACGTGGGGATGTTTCCAGAAATACGGAAGGCTCCGGTCTGGGGCTTGCCATCGTGAAAAGTTTTGTGGAACTCCAGAAGGGAACCTTCGTCATAGAGACCGAAGCAGATCTCTTCAAGGCAGAGATCCGCTGGCCGCTTGTTCTAAATTAATAATTGCAGCCGAAGTGCACTGTTTCAGGTTTATTTCTTATATCCGCTGGAATAGTGCATTTCGTAGTCTGAGGTTATGAATACCGCTTCGGCAGCAGGTGTATCTTCGATCAGCTTCATACCTGCTTTTAGACCGAGTGCAAAACAGGTCGTGCTCAGTGCATCTGCTTCGGCGGAAGAGTCACATATGATCGTAACGCTCAGAAGGTTATTTTCATACGGATAGCCGGTGACCGGATTCAGAATGTGATGGTACTGGACCCCGTCCTGTTCAAAATACCTCTGGTAAATGCCGGAAGTGACGGCGGATTTATCTTTCAGTTTTACGGAAGAAATCGTGACGCCGGTCTCTTCAAACGGCTTCTGGATCCCGATATTGAAACTGGTTCCGTCCGGTTTCCCGCCGAGTGCAAGTACATTTCCGCCGAGACTTATCAGCGCGTGTTTGACTCCCTGTCCCTTGAGATATTCCTTGAGGTGGTCGGCGATGTAGCCTTTTGCGATGCCGCCAAGGTCTACGCCGGATTTGACATCGGCAAGGCGGACGGTGTTTCCTTCTATTTTGACGTTCTGATAGCCGATATGATTCTTTGCTTCCGCAATGGCGCTGTCTGACGGGACAGAAGGAGAATCACTGCGGAATCCCCAGGCATCGATCAGCGGCGCGATGGTAATATCGAATTTACCCTCCGTGAGCTGGCTGTATTTCAGCCCGATCTCGATCGCCTCAATGGTTTCGCGGGAAAGCTCCACCGGCTGGCCTCCTGCATGATTCAGCTTGTATATCTCACTTTCTTCATTTGTCGGGCTGAAGAGAAGTTCGTATTTCTTACATAACTGCATACACTCGTCTAATATGTGGTCCGCATTTTTATCGTAGACCGTGATGGTGATCACTGTGTCAAAGAAGGTGGAAGTCCTGGAAGCAGGTTCATTTGAAATGCTGGAGCATCCGTTGACAAGGAGTATCGTAATGAGGAGCAGAATCCCCGGTAATTTCCATTTTTTCATAATTCCCTCCGAAGTGTTATAATAGTATCATTATAAGGTGACTGCAGAGAAAAATCAATCGAACGTTTGGTTGCACTCGGGGATATGTTGTGCTAGAATAAACGGAAGAGAGGTGGAGTCATGGAGAATAAGAAGAATTTGAGAAAGAACGACTTGCTCTTATTGCTAATCGTGGTAGTTGTTGCAGCAGCGATCTGTGCGCTGAGATTCTGGCTCGGGGACAAGCATCCGGGGTATGTGACTGTGCGGATAGACGGTGAGGTCGTGGCATCCTATGATCTGTCGGAAGATCAGGAAGTGGAATTGAACGGAGGAACGAATACGATGCGGATCGAGGACGGTACGGTGAAGATGATTCAGGCCGACTGCCCGGATAAGCTCTGTATGAAGCAGAAAGCGATTTCTAAGAATCGGGAAAATATTATCTGCCTTCCGAATAATATCGTGCTCCAGATCGCAAATCAGGATGAATCGGAGCTGGATGCGGTTACGAATTAGGAGGCGGCAAATTGAGAACAAAAGTGGCATATTTCGGAGTGTTCACTGCACTGGCGCTGATCTTCAGTTATGTGGAAAGTCTGATCCCTTTTCACATCGGAATTCCCGGAGTGAAGCTCGGACTGGCGAATTTGATTGTTGTGGTGGCTCTTTATAAGATGGGGACAGAGGAAGCATATGCACTGTCTGTTGCCCGAATCGTACTGTCCGGCTTCCTTTTTGCAAATCTTTTCAGTATCATTTACAGTCTGGCGGGAGGGATGCTCAGCCTTACGGTCATGGTTTTTCTGAAGAAGAAAGGCTGGTTCAGTGTATATGGTGTCAGCCTGGCGGGAGGAGTCATGCACAATGTGGGGCAGCTTCTGATCGCCATGCTGATCGTTGAGACATTCAGTGTTTCCTATTATCTTCCGGTGCTTCTGGTTGCGGGAGCAATCACCGGACTTGTGATAGGAATCCTGGCAGAGGCCATGCTGAAGAGGCTTGCGGGATTGGACATGGGAAGCAGGAAGGAGCAGAAGAGATGATTTCATATATTCGAGGAGAACTGGTCTATATCAGTGAAGATAAAGCAGTGGTTGATGTTGGAGGGGTGGGCTATGGCATTTTTATGCCGGCAAAGTCGTTGAGTCAGCTCCCGTCTCCGGGGAAAGAAGTGAAGATTCATACATATCTGAATGTGAAGGAGGATGCGATGCAGCTCTACGGCTTCCTCACCCGGGATGCGCTGGAAGTATTCCGGCTTGTGATTGGGGTGAGTGGAATCGGGCCGAAGGGCGGACTCGGGATCCTCTCACAGCTGACGCCCGATGAACTGCGGTTTGCGGTGATGGCGAACGATGTGAAGGCCATATCGGCAGCCCCCGGTATCGGGAAGAAGACGGCAGAGAAGTTGATCCTGGAACTGAAAGACAAGCTGAGTATTGAAGATGTGCTGACGCATCAGATGGAGGGAGAAGGAACTGTTCAGAACGCTTCTTCCTGCGGACAGGAAGTACAGTCTGATGCGGTGCAGGCGCTGACCGCGCTTGGATACGGAGGCACGGAAGCACTCCGCGCGGTGCGTCAGGTAGAGACGGATGAGAATACAACGGTAGAAGAACTGCTGAAAAAAGCACTGAAGTTTTTGATGTAAGGGGCGGCATATGGCGAAGAGAATTATTACAACCGAGAATCTGGAAGAAGACAAGAAGATAGAGAATCATTTAAGGCCTCAGCTATTGAAGGATTATATCGGCCAGGAGAAGGCAAAGGAGACTCTGAAGATTTACATTGAAGCGGCGAAGTCCAGGGGGGAATCCCTGGATCATGTACTGTTTTACGGGCCTCCGGGACTGGGAAAGACGACACTTGCCGGTATCATTGCGAATGAGATGGGAGTCAATATGAAGATCACCTCGGGTCCGGCTATCGAGAAGCCGGGAGAGATGGCGGCAATCCTGAATAATCTCCAGGAAGGGGATGTACTTTTTGTAGATGAGATTCACAGGCTGAACCGGCAGGTGGAGGAAGTGCTGTATCCTGCCATGGAGGACTACGCGATTGATATTATGATCGGGAAGGGGGCGTCCGCTCGCTCCATACGGCTTGACCTTCCGAAGTTTACACTGGTTGGAGCGACCACGCGTGCCGGAATGCTTACCGCACCTCTTCGCGATCGTTTCGGAGTGGTCAACCGTCTGGAATTCTATACGGAACAGGAACTGCAGACGATCATCATGCGTTCCGCGAACGTACTGGATGTGGAAATTGACAAAAAAGGAGCACTTGAGCTGGCAAGGCGTTCCAGAGGGACTCCGCGTCTTGCCAACCGCTTATTGAAGCGGGTAAGGGATTTCGCCCAGGTGAAATATGACGGGGTGATTACGGAAGAAGTGGCTTCTTACGCACTGGATCTTCTGGGAGTGGATCGTCAGGGACTGGATCATGTGGACCGGAATATTCTGCTGACGATGATCGAGAAATTTCAGGGAGGTCCGGTGGGACTTGATACGCTCGCCGCTTCGATCGGAGAGGATGCAGGAACGATTGAAGATGTTTATGAACCGTATCTTCTTAAAAATGGTCTGATTCAGAGAACACCGCGGGGAAGGGTCGTCACGGAGCTGGCATACCATCATCTGGGGCTGGAATAGACCTTAAAAACCAATGATTCGTTGAAATTTAGATAAAAAAATTGAAAAACAGTTGGTTTTTGTCTAAATATAGTATATAATGAAATGAGGAATTGAGCGGGTAAGGAGGTTCTTTATGGCATCGTCAAAAAATTACACAGAAGTTCTCATCGGTGGAAAGGTATTTACACTGAGCGGCTTTGAGAGCGAAGATTATCTACAGAAGGTGTCCACTTATCTGAACCATAAGATTGAAGAATGTACAAGCAGCGAGGGGTACCGCAAGCAGAGTGCGGAAGCCAGGAATGTACTTCTGGCACTTAACATTGCAGACGATTACTTCAAGGCCAAGAAGCAGGGTGGAGCCTTAGAGAGCGATATCGAAGCGAAAGACAAAGAGATGTACGACCTAAAGCATGAACTGATTTCCATTCAGATAAAGTATGAGAATGCTGAAAAGGCATTGGACAAGCTGAAAGAAGAGAACAGAGAATTACAGATGAAAATCGTACAGTTAGAAACTGAGATGAAAAATCACCGTAAGAAATAGACTGTCTTATGACAGTCTATTTTGCGCTATAGGAGGTTGGTATGAGGAAGCAAGTGGAGATTCTGGCACCTGCAGGGTCGATGGATAGTCTGAAAGCAGCTGTGGCTGCAGGAGCGGATGCGGTTTATACCGGAGGTATGATGTTCGGTGCCCGCGCATATGCGAATAATCTTTCGGAAGACGAACTTCTGGAAGCAATCGATTTTGTGCATCTGCACGGTAAGAAGCTCTATCTGACTGTTAATACACTTTTGAAGGAACAGGAGTTGGAAGAGAAGCTTTATGCGTATCTCTATCCCTATTACCGTCAGGGGCTGGATGCGGTGATCGTGCAGGACATCGGGGTACTCCGGTTTATCAGAAAGACATTTCCGGATCTTCCGGTCCATGCCAGTACACAGATGACGATCACCGGTGTGGATGGAGCGAAACTTCTGGAAAAGGAAGGCGTCACACGTGTGGTGACAGCCAGAGAGCTTGGTATAGAAGAAGTAAGAAAAATTGCAGAAGAGACCGATCTGGAGATTGAAAGCTTTGTGCATGGAGCACTCTGCTACTGCTATTCAGGTCAGTGCCTGTTCAGCAGTTTCCTTGGCGGGCGAAGCGGGAACCGTGGACAGTGTGCCCAGCCGTGCAGACTTCTGTATCAGGCTGAAGGAGACGACAAAAGCAGGTATCTGCTCAGTCTTAAGGATATCTGTACACTAGATCTGATCCCCGAGATGGTCGAAGCGGGGATAGATTCTTTTAAAATAGAAGGAAGAATGAAGAAACCGGAATATGTAGCGGCAGTCGCGCATTTATACCGCAAATATACGGATCTGTATCTGGAACTGCTTGAAAGAGCACCAGAAGGGACAGATCCGGAGGTGTTTGCCAAACAGAAGTTCTGGGTAGAAGAAGCGGATCGGAGTGTACTTCTGGATCTGTACAATCGGGGAGGATTTCACACCGGATATTATCACACACAGAACGGGAGAGAGATGGTTTCGCTAGACAGGCCGAACCATGCGGGGATCCCTGCGGTAAAGGTGCTGAAAAAATCCGGAAGGAATATGGAATGCCGTGCACTCATCGATTTGAATCCGCAGGATATCATTGAACTTCCCATGCGGAGAGGTAAGGAGAAGGCGGACAACTATACCTGTAAGACGGCAGTGAAAAAAGGTGCGTCACTGACCATTCCGGTATTTGCCGATACTCCGGCTGCGAAAGGAATGGTATTGAGCAGGATCAGGAACGAAGTGTTGATCCAGAAGCTTCATGAGCTGTATGTGGATAGAAAAATAAAAGAAAAAATTAAGGGAATTTTTATACTTTCCGTTGGAGATTCTGCTAAACTAACGGTATCATACGGCGATATTTGCTTTACGGTATGTTCGGATAAGGTTCAGGAAGCCATGAATCACCCAATCGATGTTGAACGTGTGAAAAAGCAATTAGAAAAGACGGGAAATACCCCGTTTGAATTCGAAGAACTTCAGATCGAGATCACAGGAAACGCGTTCGTTCCCATGCAAAAGCTCAATGAGATCCGAAGAGAGGCGTTGGACAAGCTGCAATGCGAAATAACAGAGAGGTACAGAAGAAAGGAAGCGGATGCGCAGAATATCAGGGAAACTGTCCCCGCTGTTATGGCGAATCCTATGATAGATTCCATGCCGACGCATCATAGATTTACCGCTTCTGCCCGGACGTTGGAGCAGATCCGCGTGCTGACAGGATCCGGAATGATTGAGCGGATCTATGCGGATTGTGCAGCGTTCCCGAAAATCTGGGAAAATGAGATGCTTCGGGAGGTCATTCGGGATGTGAAAGAATCCGGGAAAGAGATCTGGCTGATCATGCCGTATATTTTCCGGGAAACGACACGGAAACGGTATGATGCAGGCTATGACCATATCCTGAATGCCGGATGGGACGGCGTCATGATCCGGAATTATGAAAGCTATGGGTTCCTGAAGAAACGCGGGTTTGAAGGACGTATTATGACAGAATATAACCTCTATCAGTTTAACCGCGAGGGCTTGGCGTTCTGGAAGGAGAAGGGGATTTATGGGTTCACAGCTCCGCTGGAACTGACTGCCAGAGAATTGGAGTCACTTCCGATGCAGGACGGAGAACTGATTCTGTACGGACACCTTCCCATGATGGTATCTGCCGGATGTGTCCGCAAAACGCTGGGCAGATGTAAAAAAGAATCGTCCTGTATGACAATAACTGACAGATATCGAAAACAGTTTATGGTACAAAATGAGTGTGATTATTGTTATAATGTGATTTATAATCAGGTACCACTCTATCTTGCAGACCGGATGCAGGAGGCAGATCAGATTGGAGCAGGAGGCTTCCGCCTGATGTTTACAGTAGAGAATGCCCGGCAGACCGGCAGGATTCTGCAGCTTTATGAGGAGGAGGCAGTATACCCGGACGGAGAATTTACCCGGGGACACTGGAAGAAAGGAATAAAGTAGGTGAAGATTTGGTAAATATTGTTGTTGAGCTGTCGAAATATCTCATGATCATCATGATTGCAGTCTATACGTATGAGTGTTTTGCAGTTTTTGGCTTTTCAGATGAATATACGAAAAAGAGCATTCTTCGCCGCCAGAATGTATTAATGTTTCTCATGCATTTTACAGCGTTTCTGGTGCTGTATTTGCAGACGGAAGAGAAGAAGATGATTGGGTTCTATGGAATGCAGGTCGTGCTTCTGCTGACGATCATTCTTCTGTATACGAAAATCTACCCGAAGGTGTCGCGCCTAGTCGTGAACAATATGTGTATGCTTTTATCGATCGGGTTTATTATGATTACCAGATTATCCTATTCGCTGGCGGTGAAGCAGTTTATCATTGCAGCGGGAGCCGTGGCAATCAGTCTGATTGTTCCGATCATTATCCGTAAGGTGAAGGTACTCTCTGAATGGAGAAGGTTTTATGCAATAGCCGGTGTGATTATGCTGGCGGTGGTGTTGATTTTTGGTCCTGTAACCGGTGGAGCACTGCTTTCTATTCAGATCGGTGGTTTCGCCTTACAGCCGTCGGAGCTTGTGAAAATCATTTTCGTATTCTTTACGGCTGCGAGCCTGAAGATGGATACCAGTTTTAAAAATGTCGTGATTACGACTGTAGTTGCTGCTGTTCACGTGTTGATTCTGGTGGTTTCCAAGGATCTGGGGGCAGCACTGATCATTTTTGCCGTGTACCTGGTCATGCTCTATGTGGCGACGAGGCAGCCACTGTACGTATTTGCAGGGGTGGGTGCCGGAGGCGCAGCTTCCGTAGTAGCGTATTATCTGTTCAACCATGTGAGGGTACGTGTACTTGCATGGAAGGATCCGTTTGCGATTTACAATGAAGGCGGTTTGCAGCTGGCGCAGTCATTGATGGCAATTGGGACAGGAAGCTGGTTCGGCATGGGACTCATGCAGGGGGCTGCGGATAAGATTCCGGTTTCAGAGTCGGATTATATTTTTTCGGCAATCGCAGAGGAAATGGGATTGATATTTGCAATCTGTCTGACGATGATCTGCGTCAGTGTGTATATTATGTTTCTTAATATCGCCATGGAACTGCATGATCGTTTCTACAAGCTTGTGGCACTTGGACTTGGAACCTGTTACATATTCCAGGTATTTCTCACGATTGGCGGTGTGACAAAGTTCATTCCGTCCACCGGGGTGACGCTTCCGCTTGTGAGTTACGGAGGAAGCTCAGTTTTAAGCACTGTGATTATGTTTGGTATTATTCAGGGACTTTATATAGTAAGAGAAGACGAGGAAGAGGATATTGAAAGAAAAAAAGCACAGCAATTACGAAATGGACAGGCTGGACGAAGAGCTTCAGAACCTTCCCGACGAAAGAACGTATCAACCTCAAAAGCGGCAAAGCGGCCAGCGCAGCGAAGGGCAGAAGAAAGGGGAAGGACCGCGGGAAAACAACCGCAAAAAATCAGTTCAGGAAAAGCCGGTTCGGGAAAAGCCTCTGTCAGAACGACGGGCACGAAAAGAGCAGAAGGCGCGCGAAAAGGAAGAAGCTAAGAAAAAGAAGATGACCAACAAGGAATTTGCCAGAGTGACATATATGTTTGTAACATTGTTCCTTGTGATGATTGGATATATGGTATACTTCAATGTAGTGAAAAGCAAAGAAGTGATCAACAGCCCGTATAACGTACGTCAGGATCTTCTCGCCAAGCGTGTAGTCCGGGGAAAAATACTGGACTGTAACGGAGAAGTACTGGCACAGACTGTGACCGATGAAGACGGTACAGAGACCAGGGAATATCCGTATGACGATTTGTATGCGCATGTAGTTGGTTATTCTGTAAAAGGAAAATACGGGATCGAGTCGATTCAGAACTTTAATCTGCTGACTTCCAATGCATTTTTCCTTGAAAAGCTGGCAAAGGAATTCAAAGGAGAGAAAAATATAGGTGATAATGTGGTCACGACGCTGGATACGAAGCTGCAGCAGGCCGCGTATAACGCGCTGGGCAACAACAAGGGTGCCGTAGTGGTGATGGAAGCCAGCACAGGTAAGATTCTTGCTATGGTTTCCAAGCCGACATTCGATGCGAATACCGTAGCGGAGAATTGGGAAGCTTTGAACAACGATCCGGACAGTTCGCTCTTCAACCGAGCGACTATGGGACAGTATACGCCCGGTTCCACGTTCAAGATCGTCACGACTCTGGAATATTTAAGAGAACATCCCGATGCCGATGATGCCTATACACATTACTGCGAGGGTTCTATCGAGGCGGACGGAACGACAATCCATTGCTACGGACAGACGGCTCACGGGCAGGAGGATCTTGCGGATTCTGTGGCAAATTCCTGCAATACATCATTTTCAAATATCGGGCTTCAGCTTGATAAAGATAAATGGAAGAAGACGACGGAGGACCTTCTGTTTGACAAAAAGCTTCCGTGTGATCTGTCTTATCGCGAGAGCAGTTTCCGACTGACCGGTGATTCGGACAGTGCTGAGACGATGATGACCGCGATAGGCCAGGGGAAAACGGTGGTAACACCATATCACATGGCTATGATCACCGCAGCAATCGCGAACGGAGGAACCTTAATGAAGCCTTATCTGGTGGATCAGATCACCAATTATACCGGAACAACTGTGAAAAAATACATGCCGGAGAAATATGCGGATCTGATGACCTCGGCGGAGGCGGCACAGCTTACCGAATATATGACGGATGTTGTGAATTACGGTACCGGAACTGCCCTTTCTGGAGAATCTTATACTGTGGCGGGCAAGACAGGAACGGCGGAAGTAAGCGTAGATAAGCAGACGGTTCATTCCTGGTTTGTAGGATTTTCCAACGTGGACAATCCGGACATTGTAGTCAGTGCGGTCGTGGAAAATGCTGATACGGCAAGCATCACCGGAACAAGTGTCGCGAAAAAGATATTTAATGCGTATTACTATCAATAGATAGTTATTCGGACGCAGAACGGATGGGAAACATGAAGTTTTACAAACATCTGTATGTCAGTGAGGACATCGGGAAAAAGAAAGAAAAAATTATCCGGAATATGAAGTCGGGCAAATATCCGCTGACAACCTATCTTCTTGTCCTGATCGAAGAAGGTGAGAATCAGCTTGAGTTCTATTCTGCATCGCTTTTGCGACAGGGAATGCTGTATGAGGAGGATATTTTTGTGGTTGGTCTGGCATCCGGATATGAAGATGCGGTCTATCTGGTAGAGGAGATTACCAGAGAAGTCTATGAAAAGACCGGCGATGTGGATATACGTTCCTATATTAGGGACCAGGAAAAGAAATAACATAGCGTGGGGGAATAGAAAAAGATGCTCCATCTCATCGGACTGATATTGAAAATCATAGGGATTATACTGACTGTGATACTGGGAATTCTGGTATTGCTTGTTTGTATTGTCCTTCTGGTGCCGGTGCGGTACGCAGCCGACGTGGATTTTCCGGGAAATGTAAGTGAGATCAAAGCCCATGGAAGTGTCTCGTGGCTGCTTCACCTCATACGCTTGAAGGTTTCGTTTGAAAATGGGGAGCTGAAGTGGAAGCTCGGATTGGTTTGGCTTAGATTTTCCAGTGAAGCAGAGAAAGATAAGGAAGCAGCCCCGAAAGAAAAGAGGGGAAAAAAGAATAAAGAAAAATCTGTGAACGTGCCGAAAACACAAAGAATAGAAGAGAAAGATGTATCGGAAAATGCAAAGGAGAAGAAGTCTGCAGAAACCGGTAAGGAAGAGCGGGCAGAAGTCAAATTGCAGAAAACCGAAGTTCAGGGCAAGGAAACACAGAATACAAAATCAAAGGACGCAAAAGCTCTGGATGCAGAACATTTAAAAAAGGAGTCTCAAGATACGAAGTCTCATAAAACAGAACCGGAGGAAATGTCCCGAATCGAAAAACTTTGCGAGCGATTCCGAAAGATATTTGAAAAGATCAAATATACATTCCGGCAAATCTGTGATAAAATAAAAGCAATCGGCGAAACAAAAGAACAGATTACGGTATTTCTTGAGAATGAGAGTTATCAGAGGGCATTTGCAAAATTGATGAAAGAGACAGTCTGGATCAGGCGCTTCCTGAGACCGAAAGAAATAACGGGGGATATTCATTTCGGTTTTGAGGATCCGTATTTAACCGGCAAGACGCTCGCACTGCTCAGTATGATTTATCCCTTTGTGGGGGAACATATGAACATAGAGCCTGATTTTGAAGAAAAAGTGCTGGAAGGAAGCGTTAAGATCCGGGGCGGACTACGGCTGTTTCATCTGATAGCGCTTGTCTGGTGCCTGATCTGGAACAGAGATATCCGTATACTGATCAAAGATGTGCGTAAAAGAATGAAATAATAAAGAATCGTTCAGAATAGAAGAAAGAAAACAGGAGGAACAGATTATGGCAGAAGAAAATCGATTCAAGGACACAATGGATTCCTTATTCAAAGGAATGAATGGAGTGGTATCTTCCAAAACGGTAGTAGGAGATGCGATCCATATCGGAGATACAATCATTCTCCCGCTTGTCGACGTTTCCTTTGCAGTAGGCGCCGGTGCATTTAACGCGGATAAGAAAGAAAAGGGAGCCGGCGGACTTGGCGGAAAGATGACCCCGTGTGCCGTGCTTGTCATTCAGAACGGAACGACCCGTCTTGTCAATATCAAGAACCAGGATACGATGACCAAGATTCTCGATATGGTTCCGGATGTCATCGACAGACTGAAAGCACCGAAAACGGACAAAATGACCGAAGAGGATGTGGTGGATATCCTGGACGGAGCTGAGAAAGAAGCTGAGAAGAAAGCATAAACAGGCCGTCACGAATACTCCCGGGAAACATAACATACAATATAGAAAGAGACCGGAAGCAGGGATGGAAATAAAATGAAACGGATCATCGGATTTGCGCTGTTTTTTATCGCGGTCGGAATCATAATAATGATGTTTCTTCCCAATATTTTCGTGGGAATACTTATTGCTCTGCTGTGTATTTTATTCGGCTACCTGCTTTTTTGCAGCTGCTGAAAAAGAAAATGATATCACAGAAAACAGTCAAATAAAATAGTAAAGAAAAGCCTTGCAGATGCAGGGCTTTTATGATATAATTTGAGCGTTGCAAAAAAACACGTATGTGGTTCATCCCAATGGTGCCAACGCATCAGATGCACGGTTTTGGGACCTAAACATACGGAAGTAAAAAACCAAATGGAGGAAAGAAACATGAGCGTTATTTCAATGAAACAACTTTTAGAAGCAGGTGTTCATTTTGGACATCAGACCAGAAGATGGAACCCTAAAATGGCTGAGTACATCTACACAGAAAGAAACGGAATCTACATTATCGACTTACAGAAATCCGTTGGAAAAGTAGATGAAGCTTACCAGGCAGTTGCTGATATCGCAGCTGAAGGCGGAAAGATCCTGTTTGTAGGAACAAAGAAACAGGCTCAGGATGCTATCAAGACAGAAGCAGAACGCTGCGGAATGTTCTATGTAAATGAAAGATGGTTAGGTGGTATGCTTACCAACTTCAAGACAATCCAGAGCAGAATCGAACGTCTGAAAGAGATCGAGACAATGGCTGAAGACGGAACATTTGACGTACTGCCGAAGAAAGAAGTTATCGCTCTTAAGAAAGAATGGGAAAAACTGGAAAAGAACCTTGGCGGTATCAAGGAAATGAAGAACATCCCGGATGCAATCTTCGTAGTAGACCCGAAGAAAGAAAGAATCTGCGTTCAGGAAGCACACACTCTGGGAATCCCGCTGATCGGTATCGCAGACACAAACTGTGATCCGGAAGAACTTGATTATGTAATTCCAGGAAATGATGATGCTATCAGAGCCGTAAAACTGATCGTTTCCAAGATGGCAGACGCTGTTATCGAAGCAAATCAGGGAGCAGCTGAAGACGTTGTTTACGAAGGTGAAGACGTAGAAGCAGCTGAGGCTGAAGAAGCAGTAGAAGAATAAGAAATTTGATATAACAGATGATACACGAATATATCAGTTGGAGGAAAAAATCATGGCAATTACAGCAAGCATGGTAAAAGAATTAAGAGAAATGACAGGCGCCGGAATGATGGACTGCAAGAAAGCTCTGAGCGAAACAAACGGAGATATGGATGCAGCAATCGAATTCCTTAGAAAAAATGGTGAAGCAAAAGCTGTTAAGAAAGCCGGACGTATCGCAGCAGAAGGTATCGTAATGGCAGATGTTCAGGGTGATAACACAGCAGCAATCGTTGAAGTAAACTCTGAGACAGACTTCGTTGCTAAGAATGCTGATTTCCAGGCATTCGTTAAAGCAGTAGTTAACCAGGCATTAGCAACCGAGAACACTGAGATGGAAGCATTCATGGCAGAAGCTTGGAATGAAGACACAAGCAAGACTGTAAATGATGCATTAACAGAGAAGATCGCTATCATCGGAGAAAAACTCAGCATCAGAAGATTTGAAAAAGTATCTATCGACAATGGTGCAGTTGTATCCTACATCCACGGCGGCGGAAGAATCGGTGTTTTAGTTGTAGCTGAAACAGCAGTAGTTAACGATGCAGTAAAAGAAGCACTCAAGAACGTTGCAATGCAGGTTGCAGCATTAAATGCAAAATTTGTCAGCCAGGCAGAAGTTGATGCTGAATATCTTGCACATGAGAAAGAAATTCTTCTTGCTCAGATCATGAACGATCCGAAAGAATCTCAGAAACCGGAAAAGGTTATTCAGGGAATGATCAACGGACGTATCAACAAAGAAATGAAAGAAATCTGTCTGTTAGACCAGGTATATGTAAAAGCAGAAGACGGAAAACAGTCTGTTGCTAAATACCTTGAAGAAGTTGGAAAAGCTAACGGAACTACAATCAAGCTTCAGAAGTTCGTTCGTTTCGAGACTGGAGAAGGTCTTGAGAAGAAGAATGAAGACTTCGCGGCTGAAGTTGCAGCTCAGATCAACGGCTAATTAAATCAGATTTTTTAAGGGCTCTGAAAGCTTTATAAACACTTGATTCTAGTGGTTATAAGGTTTTCGGAGCTTTTTCTTTGAGAAAAGATAACTATCTGCAATCCCGAAAATTGACACATTTACATATAATAATAGTCTATTGAGAATAAAGATTATTTGGTATAATATAAGTAAAGTCCAGGGGAATAATATCCTAAGCGGCAGGTTACTGATAATCCGGTTCAATCATTAGTAAAAGGAAATTTGATTATGTACCATAAATTAAAAATCTCTCATAAATGGAATGTGGCGGATACAATTACCACCATGCGGATGGCAGCTACTGTTTTTCTGTTTTTTCTTCCGCTTACATCTACTTTGTTTGTTGTGATTTATACATTTGCGGGTATTACGGATGTATTAGATGGGTGGATTGCAAGAAAATCAGGAAAGGCAAGTGAATTCGGTGCCAGACTGGACAGCATTTCTGACTTGTTCTTTTACAGTGTTTTGCTGATTCGTCTTTTCCCGATTTTGTACCGGACACTTCCGGGAGAAATCTGGTATGTAGTATTGGCAATCATACTTGTACGTCTTGCAGCATACATCACAGCAGCAGTCAAATATCATCGCTTTGCGTCAATTCATACATGGATGAATAAGTTGACCGGTGCGTCGGTATTTCTGTTGCCTTATATTCTTTTGGTTTCGTCAGGTGTAGGGTATTGTTGGGCAGTATGTATGTTGGCATTTGCTGCGTCGGCAGAGGAACTTGCAATTCATCTTTTACGGAAAGAATATCTTGCGGACAGAAAGTCCTTTCTACAAAAAAATAGAGATGATATCTATGTTGATAACGAAGAGGGAAGAAGTTAAGGTAGTGTCAAGTAATCTATGAAAAACTGGGCCGAAAAAAACAGGCTCAAACGAACCTTGAAAATTGCAAATATATAAGACGGAAGGCCCTCCGGGGGCTCAGGGCGCTGCCCTAAGAACCTGCAAGGGACCAGTCCCTT
>JALFNN010000025.1 GCA_022774325.1 bacterium
AAGAGCCGTGAAAAATAATCTCCCTGCTGCTCCCTTGCAAGCATTGGAATTCCTGCAGAACAATCCGATACACTAAGGCCCGCGTACATCAATTCATCTCCATAATGCACTCCGCAATCCATATGTGCACCAAAGCATTCCTGAACAGAATATTTTGCAGTTTCTTCCAGCCCTTTCAGATAGATTCTTTCGAATTTTCCCTGTGCCGGTTCCAACAGTCTGAAATAAGCCATCAGCACTTCATCTTTCTTCTCAGAAGCAACCTGCCAAGCTGAATTATTTCCTTCAAACGGACTCTCAAGGCGTGTAAATACTCCTTGCTGAATCAGCTTTCTGTGCTCTTTCATAAAGGAAATCTGTTCTTGCATCTTTTCAATCTCATCTTCCGGAAGCTTTGTGATATCCAGTTCGTAGCCAAACGTTCCAAAGAATGCCACATTTGCTCTCGTCTCAAGCGGTGTGTCGCGGAATACCTGATGATTCGGAGCCGCAGACACATGGCTGCCTATGCTGCTGATTGGGTATACATAGGAAGTTCCATACTGTATTTTAATTCGATCTATCGCATCGGTGTTGTCTGATGTCCACGCCTGCGGAGCGTAATACAACATACCCGGGTCAAATCTGGCTCCGCCGCTTGCACAGGATTCAAACAAAATCTCAGGGAACTCTCCGGTCAGTCGTTCATACAAGTCATAAACTCCAAGTATATATTTATGTCTTACTTTTCCCTGCCAGCTTCTTCCGTTTCCATTAGAAAATACTTCGGAAAATGCCCGGTTCATGTCCCATTTCACATAGGAAACCGGAGCGTCTTTCAGAATCGCTCTCATCTGCGCATGAATGTGATCCACCACTTCTTTTTTTGAGAAGTCAAGCACATACTGATTTCTGCTGTGGCAGTATTGTCTTCTTGTGTCTGCAAGCAGCCAGTCCGGATGTTCACGGTATAAGTCACTGTCCTTGTTCGTCATCTCCGGTTCAAACCAGAGTCCGAACTTCATGCCCATTTCTTCAATCTTTTTTGCAAGCCCTGTTATACCATTCGAAAGCTTTTCAAGGTTCGGATACCAATCCCCAAGAGAGCAGTTATCCCAGTTTCTCTTTCCAAACCATCCGTCATCCAGGACGAATAATTCCACACCGATATCTTTTGCTTTTTTTGCAATATCCAGGATTTTCTCTTCGTTAAAGTCAAAATACGTAGCTTCCCAGTTATTAATTAAAATCGGTCTTTCCTTATCACGCCATGTGCCGCGCGCAAGTCTCGTCCGGTATAATTCATGATAGACCTGACTCATTCCGTTCATACCATTCTCAGAATAAACCATGACCATCTCCGGAGTCTGAAAGCTTTCCCCCTGTTTCAGTTCCCACCGGAATTCATTCGGATGGATTCCGAGTACCACACGTGTCACATCAAAATTATCGACCTCTACCTGTGCCAGGAAATCCCCACTATATACAAGACTGAAACCTAAAACCTCTCCACTGAACTCATCTGCATTCTTTCTCTTCAGCATGAGGAACGGATTAAACTGATGGCTGCTGCACCCACGCATACTGTACACACTTTGTACTCCATAGTTCAGTTCCCGTGTATGTGGGTGGCGCTCCCTGGACCATGTACCTGCCAGTTCTACCATTTCATATTCCTTGTCCGGGAGATCCAGACATCCGCTCATACAATTAAGAAGTGTGATTCCTTCCGAATGCTCACACGAAAAGCGCACATGCTTTGTAATAACCGGAATGTCTTTAAATATGGTATATGACAGCAGAATCTGTGTGTGTATCAGTTTGTCTTCCAGCACGATCTCCAACGTATCCGCTTCATCTTCACTTTCAACATAAACTGCCGGGAGTCCTTCAAGTCCTTTCTTTCCCCTGAAGATCTCATGCGTTTTATACTTGAAATCAACTGCGCGGCTTCCATCTTCCCGTTCCAGTTCAAATGCCGGATATCTGGTATCTCCCGAACCAAAAGTCGGATATTCTTGTTTCAGGTGTTCCAGAGAAAATGTACTATTTCCTTCGAACGGATACGGAGCCATATCCCTTCTCGCATATTCGATCAGATAGCCAAAATCCTCTTTATCGGTAATATGTTTCCCATAATATACGTGGCCGAGCTGTCCATTCTCTAAAACACGAATGATATAGCTGATCTGTTCATTATATAAATGAAACTCTTTCGTTGATTCATGAAATTTAATTGCCATATTTTACTCCTTTAAACAAATCGTTCTTCACATCAGATACAAAGGGAAGCAATGATCCCTCACCGCTTCCATCAACTATCTCCCCCAAATATTTATTTAATAGAACCGCTGGTTCCCTCAACAATATATTTTTGCGCAAATAAGAAGACAATGATTGGCGGTATGATCATGATAATCGTAATACACAACATAGGAATGATCTTTTCTGAATGTACTCCCTTAAATGCTGCAAGTCCCAAAGCCAGAGTATATTTGTCTCTGTCCTGTAAGAAAATCAATGGTCCCAGATAGTCATTCCATGCTGCAATCATATTCAATACACCTACCAGTATAAGTGATGGTTTCATAATTGGCACGAATATTTTATAAAAAATCTGGAAATCATTGGCCCCGTCGATTCTGGCTGCCTCTTCATAATCTCTCGGAATACCGGCAAGGAACTGACGCATCAGGAATATGTAGTATGCCGAACCGAACCATGATGGCACGATCAGCGGTTTCAACGTATTGATCCATCCGAACCATTTAAACTCCATGTACTGTGGAATCATGGTTACATCCCACGGAATCATCATCGTTGATAAAAGGATCATAAACAGAATGTTTTTACCTTTAAAGTTATATCTGGCAAATCCGTAAGCAACTACGGCTGCTGAAGCCATAGATCCCACCGCAGAAAGTACGGTTACCGTTAAGGAATTCAAAAAGAATTTTCCGAATGGCTGCGCCTTCCACGCATCAATAAAATTCCCCCAGTTCCAGTTCTCCGGGAAAAAGTTCGGCGGATATGCTACTGCTTCTGCCTCTGTCTTTAATGCAGAAAAGAACATATAGATGAAAGGGAACAAAAAGTAGATTGCAACAAGTGTCAATAATACATAAATGATTATCTTCGATTTTTTAGACATCTTCCCCCGGAAAAATTCAGTGCTTTAATATACGAAATGCTGGAAGCTCACCAGATGACGCTTACCAACGAATTGAAAAGATGCGGGACTTTGTTTCATCTGTTTGCTTTACTTACAGAATCAAAACAAGCCTCCACTTCAACACCGGAAAAACCTCAGTATGACTACTCAAGCAGCACTTACTTTGAGCATGCTCTGCAATTTATACAATTTAACTATAACCGTAATATCCAGATCTCAGATATCGCAGATTACATCGGAATCACACGTTCTTATTTATTTAACATTTTTAAGCAAAATCTGAATCTGGCACCAAAAGAATATTTATTGCAGTACCGCATGGACAAAGCGAAAGAATTCCTGGAGGAAACCACCGATTCTATTCAGGATATCGCATTAAGCGTCGGATATAATGACGCTCTGGCTTTTTCCAAAATGTTCCGGCACATTGTCGGAGTTTCTCCTTCCCAATATCGAAAAAGCTTTCTGAATCAAAAATAGCAAACCGTCACACTGACAGATCATATTGCCTGCCCGTGTGACGGTTCTCCTATGCAGCACTGCTGCTGCCACAACTTTTTTCTCTTCCACTCAAAGCCTGACTGTACTCACGCAGCTTCTGCCTTGCTTCAGGACTTAGTTGTCCCGGAGATGGCACCTGGATCTGCACCGTGACATACTGATCACCATGTACAGTTGGATTCTTCATAGAAACGGCACCCTTTCCTTTCAGACGGATCTTGCTTCCCGATTGTGTTCCTTCCCGTATTTTACACACAACACGCCCATCCACGGTAGGCACTGTCACTTCTCCACCAAACACCGCTGTTGTAAACGGAATATTGACTGTAGTATAAATATCTGCTCCTTTTCGTTCAAATCCTGCTTTCTGCCCGACATGCACTTTAAGAAGCAGGTCTCCCGGTTCTCCGCCACCGCTTCCAGGCATACCCTTTCCTTTCAGGCGAATACTTTTGCCATCTTCCATTCCTGCAGGAACATGAATCTGAAGGGACCGTACTTTTTGACCTTGTGTTCCCTGTTCCTGCAGACTAATAATCTTATCACACCCGTGAAATGCCTCATCAAAGCTGACAGAAATATCTGCATGGTAGTCTTCACCTTTCTGCCGGAAGTCCTCCTGACGGAATCCTCCCCTTCCAAAACCTCCTTCATAAAATCTGCTTCCATTTCCCCTAAAGCTTTGGCCTCCAAAGCCACTTCCTGTATTTCCTCGGAACATGTCTCCAAAAACATCTCCGAAAATATCATCCATATTGCTTCCTTCAAAATGGTATTCCCGATAATTTCCATTCGGATCACGGTATGAGCCACTATAGCTTCCATTAAATCCATTGCCATAAGGATTATAACCAGTTGTATTTCCATCCAGACCTGCATGCCCGAATCTGTCATAAACTTTCTTCTTCTCCGGATCACTTAGCACATCATACGCTTCATTGACTTCCTTGAAACATATTTCTGCTTCTTTATTTCCCTGATTGGTATCTGGATGATACTTCTTGGCCAGTTTACGATATGCTTTTTTAATCGTGGCAGCATCTGCATTTTTATTAATTCCAAGTATTTCATAATAATCTCTTTTTGTTCCCATATCCACTCACCTCTGTTCTATTTGTAATATAACACCCGTTTTCAAGGAAGTCAACACAAGAATTAAAAATTCTGAATTTTTTTCATTAGAAAAGGGAACGATTCCTCTAAAAGAATTCGTTCCCGCTCTGCTCAATACAGTTCTGAAATTATAATTTACTCATTCCCTGCAATCATCTTCGCTCCGCCGTAGATTCCGGCATTATTTCCTAATGTGGCAAGCTTAAATTCGGTATCTCTTGCTGCATGGAATGCATATTCTTTAAAATATTTTTCGATAGGATCCAAGAGTACACTTCCTGCCCTTGATACTCCGCCGCCAATAACAAAAGCTTCCGTATTCACTACACATGAAATACACGCCAATGCTTTGCCGAGTGTTTTGCCCACCAGATCGAGGATTTCAATCGCTATAGCATCATTCTCTTTCGCAGCATCACAGACTTCTTTTGCAGTGAAGTCATCATATTGCCGAAGAATACTTGGCTCATCATGCGCCTTAAGATATCTTTTCGCCACACGGACGATACCCGTTGCCGAACCGTACTGTTCCAGGCATCCTCTCTTTCCGCATCCGCACATTTCTGTTTCATCATCCCAAACCGGAATATGTCCCACTTCACCGGCTGCTCCGTTTGTTCCAGAAAGAATCTCTCCATTCAGGATGATTCCTCCTCCGATTCCGGTTCCGAGTGTGATCATGACAATACTGTGACAACCTTTACCGCCTCCTTGCCACATCTCACCCAGAGCTGCAACATTGGCATCGTTGCCCGCTTTCACTTTCAATCCGGTCAATTCCTGCAGACGGTCAGCCACATTGAACACACCCCATCCAAGATTCACACACTTGAAAACAGTTCCGTCTGCTCCTACCGGTCCCGGAACACCGATTCCGATTCCTTCCACATCGTCTTTACTGATTTCTCTTTCTCTTAAGGTTTCAATCACGGAGTCCGCTATATCTCCCAGAATATATTTTCCGCCTTTCTCAGTTCTGGTAGGTATCTCCCAGGTATGTAACAATTCTCCTGAAGATAAAAATAATCCCATCTTAACCGTCGTTCCTCCAAGGTCAACACCAAAAATATATTTCTTCATAGCCCCTGTCCTCCTATTGAATATTTCTTCTTCACATTATACAAAAAACCCTGGAATTTACAATGCCTTTACAACATCACACGTTCCAAAATTTTCTTTATTTTTTCTTTCGTCGGCACCTGCCCACTGATAACCACTTTTCCGTCTATCATGATGGACGGCGCAGACATTACTCCCAGTTTTACAATTTCAATCAGATCTTCTACCTTTTCAATCTCTGCTTCCAGTGCCAGTTCTTCCACTGCTTCCTGCACCAATGCATAGACCTTATCGCATTTGTCGCATCCGCTCCCTATCACTTTAATATTCATAAGCAACCTCCCGCATTCTAGTTCTTCAATTTCATCGGTAATCCTACTTTATCTTCCCAGGCAGCAAAAATCTTCTTGATCACCGCCGTACCAATCTTAGAAATAAAAACAAGCTGTGACTTTTCCTGGGGTTCATATGGTGCATAATCAATTTTCTTTCCAACAACATCTACTTTCTGCCATCCTTCCTCCTGCACTTGGAAGAATCCTTTGATTCTGTGCACATCCGGTGACATCGTTCTGAGGAATTCATCCAGACTTTCCTTCGCGACCTCACCTTCAAATTCCATATAAAGTGTCTTCGGTTTCGTTTCAACAGAATTTGTCGTCTCTTCACACTCTGCCCACTGATATTTCAGCAGATCTTGATTCAGAAAATCCAGACTCAAATTACCATTTTCACTTTGTACAATCGGACATACCGGATTGATTTCCCGAATTTTTCCACAGATTTCCATGATTTTCTGTTCATCCGACAAGTCTGTTTTTGTAAGAACCGCCAGGTTACAATGTTTCAACTGACGATCTACCGTCTCCTGATCAACAATCTGATCCATAAAATTCACACAATCAACCAGGCAGATGGTTCCCTGAAAATCATACACATCTCCGCCTGCCGTGATTCTTACCGCCTCCAGAATTTCTTCCAGATTAGACGGATCTCCAAATCCGGAACTTTCTACAAAAAGGTAATCAAACGCTTCCTTTGCCATTTCTGTCAAAGCCTGTACGAATGAAAGCTTCAGACAACTACAGAAAATCGATCCGCGCGTAAGCTCAACCATTTTGATATCATCATCTCTTAAAACGGTTCCGTCAATACTCAGCTTACCCAATTCATTCTGAATGATTCCTGTTCGTTTTCCTTCCAGTTTTTCCAATATTTTCTGCAATACCGTAGTTTTCCCGGATCCTAAAAATCCGGTCAGAATGTACAATTTTGTTTTCCCCATTTTCCTTTACACTACCTTTCTTTTTATTAGTTATACAGATTATCCTGCCAGTTTGTTCTTATACTCTCATTCTCACATTGAAGCATTTCTATACATTAGTTTATCACATACATAGAATCTTTTCAATATGATTAGAAAAAAAGAAAGCCCATGATTGACTTTCCTTTTTTTCCTGTGTAATATCTTTATAGTAACTATGATTCTTTAACTCTGCCATCTGACGGCATACCTGAAAGGAGATTTATCCATGACTAAAGCAAGCTGCTGCGATACCTGCACTTATTACATCTATGATGACGATTATGAATGTTACACCTGTGACCGGAATCTGGATGAGGACGAGATGGTGCGTTTTATGACAGACCACAGCTATCAGTGTCCTTATTATCGTTGTGGTGATGAATATCGCGTCGTACGCAAACAGATGTAACTATTCTTTTTCCGGTTTTGTCCAATTTACAATAAAAATACCTGCACATACCAGAACCAGTGCAATCCCCCCACTCATTCCAAACGCACTTCCTTCTCCCAGAATCAATGCCGAAAGAATTACTCCGAATACCGGATTGGTAAATCCGAAAATTGACACTTTAGAAACCGGATTATATTTCAGAAGAATTCCCCACAATGTGTAAGCGACTGCCGAAATCAGTGCCATATAAAGGAGGAGCATCCCGCCTTTTACGCTAACCGCCGTAAGACGGCCTCCCGCCGCAGTCGCTCCTGCCACCATAATGATTCCACCAAGCAGAAACTGATATCCGCTTAGCATAACCGGATTCTCCGTCTGAGAATATTTCTTGATCAACACTGAGGAAAACGCATAAGCGAGTGCGGAAATAAATACAAATCCATCCCCCATCAGGTTAAAGCTCATACTCACATCGTTTCCGCTCAAGTTAATAATCACCACTCCTGCAAAGCCGATCATGCATCCGATTATTTTCTTTGCATCCAGTTTCTCCATGCGGAACAACAGGCTGGATACAAGAATCGACAAAAACACATTGGACGCCTCTACGATAGACCCCTTCACACCTGTTGTGTGTGCAAGCCCCACGTAGAAGAAGAAATACTGCAGTACCGTCTGAAGCAGGGAAATCTTGATGATCTTTGCGATTGCTGTTCTTCCCGGCTTCAGGAATGTTCTCTGGAGAACGGCTCCAAACAGAATCACGAGCACCCCTGCCAGTGTAAATCTGCATCCCGCAAACAATATTTGTGCCGCCGTATCAGTCGAATCCACCTGAAACAACTTATATCCAACTTTGATACATGGAAATGCGCTTCCCCATAACAGACAACAGATCATGGCAAGCAGGCATACTACCCATGTCTTTCTCATTGTACTTTCTTTTAATTTCATCATGCTTTTCATTCCTTATCCATCAAAATTTTTGAAAGCCGGAAGTAAAACTCCCGGCTTCTCTTCGTTTTTCTATTCATTTTTTATCATACCACAGAATTCTATGACTTTCAACGCAAAGCAAAAATGTACGAAAATAAATTTTCTATCCTGCACAAGCCACAGACGACTGATCTCGGATTACAAACGGCGCGTCAATCGGACTTTCCATATCCCAGAGATGATAACTGCCGTTTGCATAATAAGCCGGACGGCATTTTCTTTCTTTTACTTGTTTCACCAGCTCTTCAACCGTCTGAATTTTTTCCGGGAAAAATGTCGCATAAAGTCCCAACTTCTCCGGTACATGACAATCACTAGAACCAATCGTTGCCAGTCCCAGCATTCTGGCGTACTCCGCAGCCTTTTTATTCGCATCATAGAGCGTACTTCCATTCAGCACTTCTACTCCGTCCAAACCATGAACCAACTTCAGATTCTCTTCCAGTCCGCGATTGTTATTTCGGAACGGATGTGCAGAAAAGCACATTCCCCCCTGCTCCTTTACCATAGTAATAAATTCCTGAGCCGGAATTCTTTCCCTGGGATACTCCTTTATTCCCATTGCCACAATATCTCCCTGAAGCGAGAAAAATTCAATACCCGTAAAAATCGGAAAACCCGTCTTTTCTGAATACTCTTCCGCAAAGTCCCGGATTCCCATATTATCATGATCTGTAATACAGATTGCATCCAGACCTCTTGCTTTCGCCAATTCCACCATAATCTCCAGCTTAAGAAAACTGTCTCCCGAATATCTCATCTCATGCATATGCATATCAATTAACATCTGGTTCCCTCCATATTTACCGCCAATAAATATTCGTTGTTTCCGCATAATTACTAAGCTAATCTTAGCACGAAACCATGCAGCCTTGCTAATTGATATTTGCAATATATTTCCTTCACATATTGATATTCTCTATAATTCAGTTTTCTACCGCATCAACTCTGTCAATCTTTCACAGAGTCCATCCCACGACACTGCTTCCAGTCCTTCTTTCTGTGGGAGCGGCATACTCTTCGCTTTCAAAATAGCATCCGCCAGATTTTTTTCAAATTCAGGAAGGTCTTCTTCCAACGGCTCATCTTCATTCACCATACAAGGAGGTTCTACAAAAACAGTGCCATTCCCCGGTATATTCCTATCCAGCCACGGCCGAATTCCAGGGAGATCCGTACACACTGTATGCAGACCACACGCCAGTGCCTCAATCACAACAAGCGGAAGTCCCTCATAGAACGAAGGCAGTACAAAAATATCGCTTCGATTCAGTTCTGCGGCAAGTTCTCTTTGTGCAAGTTTTCCCAGAAATCTTATCTGGCAGGGACATTCCTCCGCCACCTTAAGAATCGTACGGAATTCCTCCTCATCTCCATAGCCTCCCGCCAGAACCAGTTCCACGTCTCTTCCTGTTTTTTTCAACTTCTCGTCCACCCTGTCCATGGATCGGATCAGACTTTTTACTCCCTTTTTCTCAGAAATCTTCCCGGCAAAAATAATTCGTACTTTGTCTTCTTTTTTCTGTTTCTTACGTTCCTCATCAATGCAGAATATCTCACTGTTATACCCGGTTCCAACCACCTCAATCAGCTCCGGATGACAGCCGTAACACTCACAAATTTCCCAGCTCTGCTCCTGATGTAAAGCAAAAATACCATCCAGCTTTCGGATCTGTTCCCGAATATATTCTCTCTCCCATGCATTTTTCTTAATCTGCCGGATATCTGACCCATGCGCAATTCCATATACCCGGATGCCCGGACAGATTTCCCTGGCCATTGCTGTCAGGAAATACAAATGATGGCATAAAATTACATCCGGTCTGAATTTCTTCACTGCATAACGTATCTGACTGCGAAATGTTCTCATAAACTGCTCTGTCATCACATCCGTCATATCAGAATATCTGGTGCTTTTATACGGCATCTCGTCTGACATGCCCGCAATTGGGAACGGCAGATCGCCAGATTCAAAGTATACCGGAAAGCATTCTACACCGTCGGGAAAACGCATCGTATCTTTCCTTCCAATTCCGGCTATGACAGCCTGCTCATGTCCCATTTTTTCAAATCCCCTCACCAGCTCTGTCAGATAGATACCACTTCCGGTACTATCGGGCTTCTGAGCGGTAACGCTTAATATTCTCATATCATCATTCTCTCCTGCATCCGATTTATGACAGCATCATTCTATCATTTGCGAATTCGCCGCCACTTACTTCTTCGAACTTAGCCAGCAAATCTGATACATGCAATTTCTTTTTCTCTTCTCCTGAAACATCGTAGATGATCTTACCTTCATGCATCATGATCAGTCTGTTTCCATGTGCAATAGCATCTTTCATATTATGTGTGACCATCATTGCGGTCAACTGATGTTCCTGAATGATTTTATCTGAAATAGCAAGCACTTTCGCTGCCGTCTTTGGATCCAGCGCCGCTGTATGCTCATCAAGAAGAAGTAGTTTCGGCTTCTTAAGAGACGCCATCAACAAAGTAATCGCCTGTCTCTGACCACCTGAAAGAAGTCCCACTTTACTATTCAGTCTTTCTTCCAGCCCCAGGTCCAGCTCACGAAGTGCCTCTTTGTAGCTTTCTCTTTCTTTTCTGGTAATGCCCCAGCCAAGCCCTCTTCGTTCTCCGCGCCTTGCAGCAATTGCCATATTTTCCTCGATCGACATCGTTGCCGCAGTACCAGTCATCGGATCTTGGAACACTCTTCCGAGATAAATTGCACGTTTATGTTCAGAAAGCTTTGTAATATCCACGCCATCGATAATAATCTTCCCTTTATCCACACTCCAGACACCCGCGATTGCATTCAATGTTGTGGATTTTCCGGCACCATTTCCACCAATAACAGTAACAAAATCTCCGGGATTCAGATTCAGATTCACTCCATCAAGCGCCACCTTCTCATTGATCGTTCCCGGGTTAAAAGTCTTATGTATATCCTGAATTTCAAGTAAATATCCCATTACATTGTCCTCCGTTTCTGTAAGTACTTTTCCTTCATGTAAGGAATCGCAAGGAAGCATGCAACTACAACTGCAGAGAACAGTTTCATGTAATCTGACGGCATCTTCAGCCAGAGTACAAAGGCGATTACAATATAATAAATAATTGCACCAACAAATACTGCGCCAAGAGTCAAAGCAAATGCGATTTTCTTTCCTGAACAGAATTTACCGAAAAGTACTTCGCTGATAATAACTGCTGCCAGACCAATTACGATTGCTCCACGTCCCATATTGACATCGGCAGCGCCCTGATACTGAGCATATATTCCACCGCTGAGTCCCACAAGTCCATTGGAGATCATAAGTGCCAGAACTTTGTTGAACCCAGTATTGATTCCCTGAGCTCGTGCCATCTGCTGGTTGCATCCGGTTGCACGGATGGACGCTCCGAGTTCTGTCCCAAAGAACCAGTAAATAACAGCAATCAGTAAAACAGCCCAAATCAGCAATTTCAGAAAGAAATAACCCCTTCCTTCTCCGGTAACATATCGAAGAGATGCCACCAGATCATACTGCATAACATTGATTGCCTGATTCGATTTACCCATGATTCCGAGATTGACCGAATACAAACTGATCTGAGTCAGAATACTGGCCAGGATTCCCGGAATTCCGAATACGGTGTGCAGTATCCCTGTAACAAATCCTGCAGCCATTCCCGCAAGAAAAGCAAAAGCAAGTGCCAGTGCCGGATCCATGCCGCCGCGGATCAACATAACAGCCACCGCTCCTCCTGTTGCAAGGGATCCATCTACCGTCAAATCCGCGAAATCAAGGATCCGGTATGTAATATACACTCCAAGTGCCATAATTCCCCAAATGACTCCCTGCGCAATATTTCCTGGAAGTGCACGCACAAGAGACATTGGATCAAGAGATGCAAAATACGTTGTTACCATGTCTTCTTCCTTTCTTTTTGCCTCCTTTCCTCAAAATCTACAGAAATTCAGCTTGTAATGATTTATTTCCATTTCCCAAGAAAGGACTGTCCCTCCAAACCCACTTGTTCAGAGAGGCAGCCCTGTCCGGAAATCAGATTCCGTTATTCTCAAAAACTATTCTTCAATTGCTTCGTATCCTTCCGGAATCTCGATGCCAAGTTCTTCGCAAATCGTAGGATTGTACATCTTGGTTACTTCCGGAGCTGTTTCAATTTCCATCGTTGATATATCAGCGCCATTTACCAGAACCTCGTAAGCCATCTCACCAGCTCTGTATCCGATATCATAATAGCTGATAGACAGAGTTGCGATACCGCACCCTGAACAGATTCCCTGTTCTCCAGCAATGATCGGCTTCTTAGCCGGTAGGCAGATGTTATTAATTACTTCTGTATTTCCAGCCATTGTATTATCTGTTGGAATGTAAAGTGCATCACATTCAGAAATTGCTGAATTGACGACAGATTGAATCTCATTCGAATCTGCTGCTGTAAATTCTTTACATTCAATTCCTTCTTCTTTCATAGCTTCCGTAAATAATTTTGCCTGATATGCAGAGTTCGGTTCCGCTGAGCAATAAAGAATTCCAACTGTCTTTGCATCCGGTAAGAGCTCAACCAGCATCTTAGCCTGTTCATCAATCGGAGCCAGGTCGCATGTTCCGGAAATGTTCATTCCTGTAGATCCACTCCAGTCCTTAATATCAAGAGCTGTTGCATAGTCTGTTACAGATGTTCCCAGAATCGGAATACTGTCCGTTGCTGCCGCTGCACACTGAAGTGCTGTTGTTGCGTTTGCAAGAATCAGATCTACATTATCAGCAACAAAGTTATTTGCAATCGTAGCACAGTTAGCCTGCTCGCCCTGTCCATTCTGGACATCAAAGGTCACATTGTCTTTACCAAACTTTTCTTCACAGGCATCTTTGAATCCCTGTGTTGCCTGGTCCAATGCCGGATGTTCCAACTGCTGACAAATACCAATCTTATAAACCTTTGCGGAATCTCCTGATGATTCTGCTTCACTTGTCGTTGACTTGCCGTCGCATGCAACAAGTGCCAGTGTCATTACAGTTGCAAGAAACACTGCTAATGCTTTCTTCATTTTCATAATATTGCCTCCTGTCATTTGTCTTACTTTGTCAGAGTAAAACCGTCGCACTTTAACGCGCTAAATTTTTTCACGTGTCTGATTATACAACTTTTTACTGATTTAGTCAAGATATTTTGCCGGCCCCCATCTATAACTGTCAGCCCTCATGGCCAGAGAACAACTATTTTCAGATAATAAAAAGTCGCAACCCCTTGACTATTCAAAGAATCACGACTAAACTGCGGATGACAGGAATCGAACCTGCACGGTTGCCCACCAGATCCTAAGTCTGGCGCGTCTGCCAGTTCCGCCACATCCGCATAATCTTGAATCCACTCGCTTTCCTCTAAATCGAACTGGATTATTAATCCGGAAATCATTTCTTTCCGACTCATGAGCGTGCGGGGATTCGAACCCCGGACAACTTGATTAAAAGTCAAGTGCTCTACCGACTGAGCTACACGCCCTTACCTGGGCCAGTTGGATTCGAACCAACGAATGCAGGAGTCAAAGTCCTGTGCCTTACCGCTTGGCGATGACCCAATAAAATCCCATTTAATAAAAAAAATGCCAGCATCTCTGCTTGCCTTTTTTTACCCTCTATAAATGGAAGGGTGGATACAGGGATTCGAACCCTGGGCCTCCAGAGCCACAATCTGGCGCGCTAACCAACTGCGCTATACCCACCATAAAACGTGCTTGGAGGGATTCGAACCCCCGACCCACGGCTTAGAAGGCCGTTGCTCTATCCAACTGAGCTACAAACACATATGGCATTCAGCCAAGCGGGTGATGGGAATCGAACCCACGTATCCAGCTTGGAAGGCTGGTGTTCTACCATTGAACTACACCCGCATAACCTATCGGGGTGACAGGATTCGAACCTGCGACCTCCTGGTCCCAAACCAGGCGCTCTAGCCAAGCTGAGCCACACCCCGATAACACTTCGCATGATTCATCATTTGCGATCAACATCACTACCCGTGACGCAAGATTTATTATATAATATGTTTTCTCGCTTGTCAACAATAATTTTTATTATTTTTCAATATTTTTTACAGTTATTTATCCAGATATTTAATCTCGCATTTCACATCACAATCCGGTTCGATCTCCATCATAATATAACTGCCTTTTCTTCCTTCCTGCCGAGGATAAGAAAGGCTTCCCGGATTCAAGACAATCATGCCGTCAATCATTTCCAGAAACGGCTTATGCGTATGTCCAAACATGACAATATCTGCATTTCTCATTTTCCCCTCTTCGATGATCCGCTCCGGGCCCAATGATACATAATAATAATGCCCATGTGTCATAAACGCTTTTTTAGTACCGAACACAACCTCCATTTCTCTGAGATTATCAGAGAAAAAATCATTATTTCCCGCAAGCACGTATGCCGGGCATCCACAAACTGCTTCTATGTAATCTTCGCCACCTTCGGTATCGCCAAGATGAACCAGCGCATCAATCTTTCCCGCTTCTTTTAATGCCTTGTCAAACGCTGAATGTCTTCCATGTGTATCACTCACAATCAGAATTTTCATAATTTTTTCTCCATTATCTCACGCATCATGCGGAGTCCTTTTCCTCTGTGACTGAGTTCATTTTTTTTCTCGGGAGCAAGCTCCGCTGAGGTACACCCATACTCCGGCAGATAGAAAATCGGATCATATCCAAATCCATTTCCCCCTGCAATCTCATATCCAATTTTCCCCTCCATCGTTCCACGCACAACTTCATGACTTCCATCCGGGAAAACTGCCGCAATCGCACAGACAAACCGGGCCGTCCTTTCTTCGTCCGGAACCCCTTTCATCCTTGAAAGGAGAAGGCTGTTTTTAATATCATAGGAAGTATCTGTCCCAGCATAACGCGCCGAATAAATCCCCGGTTCTTTATTCAGATAATCAATCTCCAATCCGGAATCATCCGCCATAACAATCGCATTCATATTCTTAACTTTATCCAGGCCTGCGATTGCCTTCGCCTTGATCATTGCATTTTCTTCAAACGTCTTTCCGTCTTCTTCAACCTCCACATCAATTCCAACTTCCTTCATGGAAAGTATCTCCATTCCCAGATCGGACAGAATCATACGGATTTCTTTCATTTTGTTCTTATTTCCTGTTGCAAAAATAATCTTCATCTCTCTACCCTCTTTTCGGCGGTTTCGGTCCCATAAACTGATAAAAATACGTTTTCAGCATTCCATTATATATTTTCCGGTTTTTATCTGCCTTGCGTCCAAAGTATCGTTCTGCGTCCTCATAACTTGTAATCATGTACGCCGACCACGAATCCAGGAGTCGGAAGCTTTCTCCAAACTCGCGATAAAGCTCCGGAAGGTTCTTTTTCTCTTCCAGACGTTCCCCATAGGGCGGGTTCGTGATAATAAAACCATATTTTTTCGGATGTCTCAGATCCTTCACCGCTCGCTCCTGAAAATGGATCAAATGATCCACTCCTGCATCCTTCGCATTCTGTCTGGCAGCCTTCACCGCCTCTGCATCAATATCATAGCCTTGAATATCCACTGAAACATTCACATCTACCAGATCATTTGCCTCATCCAATGCATCATACCAGGCCTTTTTTGGAATCAGATTATCCCATTCTTCCGCAAGGAAAGAACGGTTCATCCCCGGAGCCATATTCGCTGCCATCATCGCCGCCTCAATCGGAAATGTTCCACTTCCGCAGAAAGGATCTACCAGAATCCGCTCTTTCTTCCATGGTGTAAGCATGATAAGAGCGGCAGCCAAGGTCTCTGTAATCGGTGCCTTCACTTTCATCTGACGATATCCTCGCTTATGCAGTGATACACCCGAAGTGTCAATTCCGATCGTGACAACATCTTTCATCAAAAAAACACGAATCGGATAAGATGCTCCGTCTTCCGGGAACCATTCCAGCCCATAGTATTCCTTCAGCCTTTCCACCATTGCTTTCTTCATAATGGACTGGATATCGGAAGGACTAAATAGCTTACTCTTAACAGACGCTGCTTTTGTCACCCAGAATTTTCCGTTTTTCGGTATATATCTCTCCCATGGCAGAGCTCTGGTCTTATCAAATAATTCTTCAAACGTCTCTGCCTTAAAAGCGCCCACCTTCAAAAGAACGCGTTCTGCCGTGCGCAAAAAAATATTCGCATCGCAGATTGCCTGCGCATCTCCCCAGAAACTTACTCTTCCATCATCAACCGACGCTATTTCATACCCCAGATCAAGCACCTCTCTTTTAAGAACCGATTCCAGTCCAAAATGACAGGGTGCAATCAACTCCATTTTTTCCATGTGTATCCTCCAGTTTTTCTTCCATTCTATATTACGTTTACTGATACTGTTTTGTCAACACTTCCCTGCAAACAAAAAAACGTCCTTTGGACGTTTTTATCTATATATGATATTAGAATCAGGGGATGCAGTGCCTGTTTAACGGCACCACATCCCCAGCCTTTACAGCAGTACTCTAGTATTTGTCACTTCCCGCATTCCGGTTCTGACCAGCATTGTTTCTGTCAGATACATTTTTGTCCGCTGCGTTTCTTCCTGACGCATTTTTGTTAGACCCATTCCTGTCTGACGCGTTTCTGTTTGATGCATTCCTGTCAGATGCATTTCTACTCTGTTCGTTTCCATACGAAGAATACGAATTTTTGTTTGTGCTGCTCTCTGATGAGCTATAATTCTTTGCCATTTGATATTCCTCCTGCCTGATTTAATAAACATTTTCCGGCTACAAGCACCACTTGCTTGTATCTGGTACAGACTATAGTATCTCCCGGCATTTCCTTTTTATGCGAACCTTAAGGATTTTTTAATTTTTGCTTGATTTTTTTACCAGTTTATATTATACTGATTTCTGTAGAGAGAACACTTTCTACAACCCCTTATTAATTATTTATACTCCCCTCAAAAGACCGGTAGCTCCCCTATCGGTCTTTTATTGTACCCTTCTATTCCTTTGATCCTTTTATCAATTTTATCAGTAGCATAATGATCAGTATCGGAATCACAACTGGTGCAATCAGGCTGACTAATCCGGTGATTATCGAAACGACAACGCAGATAATACCCACAACAACCAGCACAAGCAACAGCTTTTTCCACCATGTATCAAACCGGAACACTTTCACCTGGTTCGTACTGTAATCCTTTCCGGCCCCACCGGCTGCCCCATATCCACTGTTCGATTCATAAATATACTCTCCGCCATTCTTCGCTTCCTCGGAGTCAATGATCGTCTTCGCAATCACCCAGGGATCTCCCAATTCTTCCAGTATCTCCTGTTCGCTTCGTCCCTTTCTCATCTCTTCATTGATATATCGTCCGTAATATTCTACATTTTCCCGTACCACATGCGGTGAAACATTCTGATCGAGTGCTTCTCTTAATTTTTCCAAAAATTCTGTTCTGCTCATCCTTGTTCTCCTCTATACTCTCCAACTGGCTTTATCCCATCTGAAACAAACTGCATTTTCCAAAATCCACTCTCTGTTTCAAAAAAAGACCTTAGACTTAGCGTAGCATAAAAGCTTCCACTTTCCAAGTCTAAGGTCTTAAAATTATATTATGATTTTCTATGCTTTTTCTAAAATTTCCACTTTATCCCACAGAGTTTTAAACTTCAAACAGAAGATCTCCATAAGAAGGCATCGGCCATACTTCCTTATCCACAATCATTTCCAGTTCATCCACCGGTTTACGAAGTGCTGTCATTGCCGGTACTACACTGAAATGATAAAATTCAGACTGAACTTTTCCTTCTTCTTTTTCAGCAGCTTCTTCTGTAATATCAGACAGAGCAGACAGAGCTTTCTTAGCCTCTGCAAGAAGTGCTGTCACTTCAGAAAGCATCTCTTCCTGAACAGAAGCATCTGCTCCTGCCTCTTTAACTGCGATTACAGTATCAGCGAGAGTCTTTGTATA
Organism: bacterium; assembly: GCA_022774325.1. Classification (GTDB taxonomy): domain Bacteria; phylum Bacillota; class Clostridia; order Lachnospirales; family Lachnospiraceae; genus Allocoprococcus. Next base: position 18,505 of record JALFNN010000025.1, read on the forward strand.
TTTCACAACTGCCGGGATAATCTGTTTTGCAGCAATGTCAATCATCGCTTTCGCTTCAATATTAATTGCCTTGGCATAATTCTCGTATTTAATCTCAGCTCTGGACTCCAGTTCCGCTTTGGTAAATACATGGAATTTACCGAACAACTCTACCGCTTTATCAGTTGTAAGCGCCGGAATTGCTTCCACCATGGACTTAATGTTCGGAAGACCGCGTTTCTCAGCCTCTGCAACCCATTCGTCCGAATATCCATTGCCATTGAAAATAATTCTCTGATGTTCCGTCAGATATTCTTTGATTAAGTTATGTACTGCAACATCAAAATCTTCTGCTTTCTCCAGAACATCACATGCCTCAGAAAAAGCTTCTGCAACGATTGTGTTCAATACAACATTCGGGCCTGCAATCGAATCACGGGAACCTACCATACGGAACTCGAATTTATTTCCCGTAAACGCAAACGGTGAAGTTCTGTTTCGGTCAGTTGCATCTTTTGTCAGATCAGGAAGTGTTGACACACCTGTCATCAATTTACTTTCTGCAAGGCTGTGTGTTGCCTCTCCTGTACTGATCAACTGTTCCACAACATCTTCAAGCTGCTCACCAAGGAATACAGAAATAATAGCCGGAGGTGCTTCATTTGCTCCCAATCTATGATCATTACCAGGATCTGCCGCAGACTCACGAAGCAGATCTGCATGGGTATCTACCGCTTTCAAAATGCAGGCAAGTACCAGAAGGAACTGGATATTCTCGTGTGGAGTTTTTCCCGGATCAAGAAGATTAATTCCGTCATCTGTTGTAATAGACCAGTTATTATGTTTACCAGAACCGTTAACACCGGCAAACGGTTTTTCATGAAGAAGACATTTCATGCCATGTTCGCATGCAACTTTTTTCAGTGTCTTCATTACAATCTGATTATGATCTACCGCAATATTTGCCTCGGCATAAATCGGTGCAAGTTCGTGCTGTGCCGGGGCAACTTCATTATGCTGTGTTTTTGCAGCCACGCCAAGTTTCCAGAGTTCCTCATTTACATCTTTCATAAAAGCAGCGATTCTCTGACGAATCGTTCCAAAATAATGATCGTCCAGTTCCTGCCCTTTCGGAGGCATTGCTCCAAACAATGTACGTCCTGTATAGATAAGATCTTTTCTCTGCATGAATTTCTTCGCATCTACCAGAAAATATTCCTGTTCAGGACCAACAGATGGTGTCACTTTCTTGGATGTTGTATTTCCAAATAAGCGAAGAAGCCTGATTGATTCTTTATTAATCGCTTCCATCGAACGAAGAAGTGGTGTCTTCTCATCAAGCGCCTCACCGGTGTAAGAGCAGAATGCTGTAGGAATACAGAGGATTGCCCCACCTGCATCTTTTCTCACAAATGCCGGTGAAGTGCAGTCCCACGCTGTATAGCCCCTCGCTTCGAAGGTGGCACGCAGTCCGCCTGACGGGAATGAAGAGGCATCCGGTTCACCTTTGATCAGTTCTTTTCCGGAAAAACTCATTAATACTTTACCACTCGGCAGCGGTGCTGAAATGAAAGAATCATGCTTTTCAGCAGTCACACCGGTGAGCGGCTGGAACCAATGTGTATAATGAGTAGCACCTTTTTCAATTGCCCATTCTTTCATCTCATGCGCAATTACATCTGCAGTTGCAAGATCCAGCTCTTTCCCCTCTTCAATTGTCTCTTTCAGTTTCTTATAAACTTTCTTTGGCAGTCTCTGCTGCATAACAGTATCATTGAATACATCTTCGCCAAAAATATCTGCCACATTAAACAGTTCACTACTCATAACTACCTTCCTTTCCTGATACAAAAAGTGAGGGCATCCCGCCTTATGCGGAACGCCCTCGTTCATGTTCTAAATATATTTGCTTTTTAGATACGTTTACGATACACTCTTTTTTCAAAAAATGCAAGACAATTTTTCCTTTTTGTGGATTTTTTCACAAATCATCATAGCATCTTATGCGATTTTCAACATATCCACCAATACTTTCATGGATTATACTTCAAATAACAGATCCCCGTAAGAAGGCATCGGCCACATGCTCTTGTCCACAATCATTTCGAGTTCATCAACGGGTTTTCTTAATTGTCCCATCACCGGAACTACTTCCTGCATGATAAAATACGCCTGTTCTCTTCCGATTTCTTTTTTCGCTACTTCATCCGTCACGGAAATAAGCTTCTCCAATGCATTTTGTGTATCTGTCAACAGTTTCGATGCCTGTACAAGCAATTTGTCCTGTACGACTGTGCTCGCATTCGAATTCGCCTGTTTCACCTGATTAATTGAATTCGCGAGAGAAGTCACATAATGGATCACCGCCGGAACGATGTGCTTACTTGCAATATCGATCATAGAACGCGCCTCAATATTCACTGCTTTGGAATAAGTCTCGTATTTAATCTCCGCGCGTGATTCCAACTCAGCACGGGTAAACACGTCGAATTTTTCGAACATCTGAACCGTATCTTCTGTGGTCAGATACTCCACAGATTCAACCATAGTTTTGATATTCGGAAGGCCACGTCTTTCCGCTTCTTTCACCCATTCCTCGGAATATCCATTACCATTGAACACAATTCTCTGATGTTCAGAAGCATACTGCTTGATCAGATTGTGTACAGCCATCTGAAAATCATCCGCCGCTTCCAGCACATCACACGCATCCGAAAACGCTTCCGCAACGATTGTATTCAAAACAACATTCGGAGCAGCTACAGAATCTCTGGAACCCACCATACGGAATTCAAATTTGTTCCCTGTAAAGGCAAATGGTGAGGTTCTGTTGCGGTCAGTTGCATCCTTAGCAAAATCCGGAAGTGTACTCACACCCGTATGCAATTTGCCGCCCTTCAAGCTGTGTGCCGCTTCCCCAGTATTGATCAGCTGTGTAAGTACATCCTCCAACTGTTCCCCAAGATACGCTGAAATAATTGCCGGCGGCGCTTCATTTGCCCCCAGCCGATGATCATTTCCCACATCCGATGCCGATTCTCTCAAAAGCTCCGCATGCCGATCTACTGCACGTAAAACACAAGTCAGAACCAGCAGGAATTGAATATTCTCGTGCGGAGTTTTTCCAGGATCAAGGAGATTGATTCCATCATCCGTAACTAAAGACCAGTTATTGTGTTTTCCGGAACCATTCACCCCTTCAAATGGCTTTTCATGAAGCAGGCAATGCAGATTATGACGATACGCGACCTGTTTCAGCGTCTCCATCACAAGCTGGTTGTGGTCAACAGCCACATTACACTGCTCATAGATCGGTGCAAGTTCATGCTGTCCCGGAGCTACTTCATTATGCTGCGTCTTAGCAGAAACTCCCATTTTCCAGAGTTCTTCATTCACATCTTTCATAAAAGCTGCAATTCTTTCACGGATTGCTCCAAAATAATGATCGTCCAGTTCCTGCCCTTTCGGAGGCATTGCGCCAAACAACGTACGTCCTGTAAACACCAGATCTTTTCTCTTCAAATATTTATCCCGATCCACAAGGAAATACTCCTGTTCAATTCCAACTGAAGGAATCACTTTCTGAGAAGTTGTGTTTCCGAACAATCTCAGAAGGCGAATAGATTGTTTATTGATTGCTTCCATGGAACGAAGAAGCGGTGTTTTCTGATCCAGCGCCTCGCCTGTATACGAGCAGAATGCCGTCGGGATATAGAGAATAGCTCCGGTCCCCTCTGGATCCTTTTTCACAAATGCCGGCGAAGTACAATCCCACGCTGTATAACCCCTTGCCTCAAACGTAGATCTGAGTCCTCCCGACGGGAAAGAAGATGCGTCCGGTTCTCCCTTAATCAATTCTTTACCCGAGAACTCCATCAGTACCTTCCCATCCGATCTGGGCGCAGAAATAAAAGAATCATGTTTCTCTGCTGTCGCTCCGGTAAGCGGCTGAAACCAGTGCGAATAATGAGTTGCACCTTTTTCAATCGCCCACTCTTTCATCTCATGCGCTATTACATCGGCCGTTGTCGCTGCCAGTTCTTTCCCCTCTTCAATTGTTTTCTTCAGTTCCTTGTAAGTTTTTTTCGGAAGACGTTCCTGCATGACAGCATCATTAAATACATTTTCCCCAAAAATATCAGCTACATTTACTACACTACTCATATGTTTCCCTCTCAGATTCTTTCATTCTTATTTCCGGCAGTTATCCCTCTGCCTAATATTATCAAAAAGGAGTCTTGCAGTTAAGCAAAACTCCTTTTATACCATTTTTCATAGGACATCCTTGTCCATTTTCCAAATGATTATTCAGCTTTTCCCACAGAGCCAAATAATTCCATTTTTTCTTTTACTTTAGCAACAATTGCTTCTGCACCCGGTTTCAAAAGTTTACGAGGATCAAATCCTTTTCCTTCCAGGTCTTTACCAGCTTCAATATATTTGCGAGTAGCTTCTGCAAATACGAGCTGACATTCTGTATTAACATTAATCTTAGACACACCAAGATCAATTGCTCTCTTAATCATATCATCCGGAATACCTGTTCCGCCATGAAGCACTAACGGGAGATCTCCGGTAAGCTGCTGGATTGCATCCAAAGTTTCGAAGCTGAGCCCCTGCCAGTTAGCCGGATATTTTCCATGGATATTACCAATACCAGCCGCAAGGAAATCTACTCCAAGGTCAGCAACCATCTTGCACTCGTTCGGGTCTGCGCATTCGCCCATACCAACAACGCCATCTTCTTCTCCACCGATAGCTCCAACTTCTGCTTCAAGAGACAATCCCTTTTCAGCACAAATTGCTACCAGTTCTTTTGTCTTTGCGACATTCTCTTCAATCGGATAATGAGAACCGTCAAACATAACTGATGAGAAACCTGCTTCGATACATTTCATACATCCGTCATAGCTGCCGTGATCCAGATGAAGTGCTACCGGAACCGTAATATTCATTTCTTCCAGCATACCATTCACCATACCAACAACTGTCTTGTATCCGCACATGTACTTTCCAGCACCTTCAGACACACCAAGAATAACCGGTGATTTTGTTTCCTCTGCTGCAGTTAAAATTGCTTTTGTCCACTCAAGATTGTTGATATTAAACTGTCCTACTGCATAATGTCCAGCTTTTGCTTTCTGAAGCATCTCTTTTGCTGATACTAACATTTTCATTCCTCCACTTCTCTGATGGCATTAAAAAAGGCTGACCCCCAGGGGAATCGAACCCCTGATTCGACCGTGAGAGGGTCGCGTCTTGACCGCTTGACCAGGGGGCCAGGTGATTTACCTCACTCGCTTATTGTATCTCATTTTCCACTAATATACAAGTGTTTTTTTTATTTTTTTACTTTTTTTACTGTTTCAATAGCGAAAGTCCCCGTTTTCGCAGGCTATTTCTCCTTTTTCTTTCTTCCTTCTAAAGACAGATCTTTTACACTTTTTGCAGGCACGACAATAGTCAGACCGCGCTGACAATTATAAATATTCACTTCATCATGCTCTCCTCCGAATTCACCGTCCAATGTCCATGGAATCTCTTCCACTGACTCAAAATGGATTTCCTTGGTTCGAAAAGAATACATATATTTCGTATCGATCTGGCTAATCAGAAGCGCTGCTATAATTTCCTGAAGTGCTATCGGATTTTTCGGTGTTTTAATCAGTGTTACTTCAAATTCCCCATCATCAAATATGACGTTTTTCCCGATCATATTGCGAAATCCACCGACTGAACGCGAATTTGTTACCATTCCGAAAATAAATTCATCCTCAAATTCCTCTCCGTCATGCGATACTTTGATTTTATAAGATGGAATATCAAAAAGCCTTGTCATTCCTTCAAGAAGATATGCAAGATGCCCCAGAATGTTCTTCATCTCCTGTTTTGTCTGGTAAGAAACATCCGTAAACAGGCCGAAAGCTGCAATATACACAAATACATCGTCATTAAATTTTCCGATATCACATCCGAACTCCGCTCCGCTGACTGCAGTATCTGCAGCCTGAAGCAAATCTTTCGGAATATGAAGGCTATTAGCAAAATCATTTGTAGTTCCGGTAGGAATGTATCCAATCGGCACTTTTTCTGTTCTCTCCATCATTCCGGTCACAACTTCATCTAACGTTCCGTCTCCTCCGCTGCAAATAACCCTGTCATATTTTTCAGTAAAGGATACAACCTTTCTGTACGCATCTTTATAGCTCTGAGTCGGATAGACCACCACCTCATATCCTGCTTTTACGATAATGTCAAGAATATCCGACAGTTTCGGCTTCAAAAGTTCTTTTCCTGCATTCGGATTATAAATGAATAATGTTTTTTTCATACAGACACCTCCTGATCCATTTCCCCTTCCTCTCCACCCCAAGGCAGTCCGCCGAATCATTTCTACAGACGTTGGGCAAACATTTAAAAAAAGGCATGGCTATCCATGCCTTTTCCAGATTACTTATTTATTCTTTACATTGACAAGAAATGTTTCGATTCCTTTCGCTGCTTCCTCTTCATCTGCCCCGTTGGCTACAACAGTAATCTCTTCACCTGGGGTCAACCGTAAACTCATCATGCCCATAATGCTCTTTGCGTTGACCTGCTTGTCAGCAACTTCTATGTACACTGTGCTTGAATACTGACTTGCTTCCTGAACAAGAAGCGCAATCGGTCTGGCATCTAATCCTTCTGACAATTGAATCGTTATCGGTTTTTTAATCATAATGCTCCTCCTTGCTTTGCCCTTAACTCTTCTGCCATTTCACTTAATTTTCTCAATCTGTGATTCACACCTGACTTACCAACAGGCGGGGTCAGCAGACTTCCCAGTTCCTTCAAAGATGCCTCCGGATATGTAAGTCTTGTAAGGGCCATATCCTTCAATCCTTCCGGCAGCTTATCCAGTCCTTTTGTTTCCTGTATATATCTTATATCATCGATCTGCTTAACAGCAGCGGAAACCGTTTTATTGATATTCGCAGTCTCACAGTTTACCTTACGGTTCACCGTATTCCTCATATCTTTCAGGATGCGCACATTCTCAAATTCCATCAATGCCACATGTGCCTCCATGACGTTAAGCACATCCGCAATCTGTGAACCTTCTTTTAAGTATACTACAAAAGATTTCTTCCGCAGTACGATCTTGCCATCCAGTTCGAAGCACTTCATAATCTTCTGTATCTGCTCTGCCTTCTCTCTCGTAGCGCATACGATTTCAAAGTGATACGACTTTTCCGGGTCGCTCATGGAACCAGATGCCAGAAAAGCGCCTCTTATAAAAGCTCGCTTGCAGCACGTCTCCTGAATTACAATATTCCGCACCACAGAAAGTTCTTCTTCAACCTCTCCGTACTGATCGATCAACTTCGTCGCCTGTAATATTCTGAGTGCTGCATCATGCTCTTTTACAACGATATAATATGACACACTTCCCTTCATACGGTTCGTGCGTATTGCGATATCAGTTCTTATATTAAATGTTTTTGTTAATAAAGTAAAGCACTTTCTTGCAACTGACAGATTTTCTGTATGAATTTTTAAAGAATACCGGCCTCTACTGTCAATCATAACCCCGCCGCAAATACTGATGATTGCAGCAGTTTCGGCGATACGGCAATGCCTGGCACTACCCAAATGATGCGAAAGCTCTTCTTTTACATTTCCCGAAAACGACATTTTTCCTCCTACTTTGCTTTCACCACAGCATCTTTAGCCAGATCTCGGTGTTCCTTCTTTAATCCATAATCTTCTTCCGTTACAGTCAATCTGTCATACAAAGCATTTGCAATTGTAACAGAACGGTGTTTCCCTCCTGTACATCCAATTGCTATCACTAGCTGATGCTTCCCTTCAGCCGCATAATTCGGCATCAAAAATTGAACCATATCTACCAGCTTCTCCAAAAATTCTCTGGCAAGCTCATTATTCATCACATACTCCTGAACAGGCTTGTCATTCCCACTCTGCGGGCGAAGCTCGTCTATATAATACGGATTCGGAAGAAACCTGACATCAAAAACCAGATCCGCATCATTTGGGATTCCGTATTTAAATCCGAATGACAAAACGGTAATATAAAGGTTCTTATATTCACGGTTTTCAACAAATATTTTACTTAGTTCTGCCTTTAATTCTCTCGTAAGGAGCCTGCTGGTATCCAGAATATAGTTTGCGCGTTTTTTCAGGAATCCCACTTTCTGCCGTTCTAATGCAATTCCCTTTTCTACTCGTCCCGCGCCAGCCAGCGGATGATTTCTTCTCGTCTCTTTGTATCGTTTGATCAATGTTTCATCCCGTGCCTCTAAAAACAGGATCTCATACGGGATTTGAGCGAGATCCATCTCATTCAGGATATTTTCCAGTTCATCCAGATTCTGTCCGCTTCGGATATCAAGTCCAAGCGCAACTTTATTAATCTCTCCATTTGGCACCATAAACAGTTCCGTAAGTTTTGACATCAACGGAATTGGCATATTATCCACGCAAAAATATCCCATGTCTTCCATCATTTTTAATGTGGTACTCTTTCCCGCTCCTGACATCCCCGTCACAATCACGAATCTCATCCTAAAACTCTCCAATCTGTTTTACTTCCGGCTCCAATGTCACGTTTGTCGTTTTCCTGACTCGGTCAATCACCTCTCCAATCAGGCTTTGCACATCCGCTGCCGTTGCATTCCCCGTATTAATCACAAAGCCACAATGTTTTTCTGACACTTGAGCACCCCCGACCGAAAAACCTTTCAATCCGGCATCCTGGATCAGTTTACCGGCGAAGTAGCCTTCCGGTCTTTTAAATGTACTTCCCGCGCTCGGATATTCCAGCGGTTGTTTTGTGACCCTTTTTTCCCGGAGTTCTTCCATTTTTGCCCTGATTTCATCTTTTTTCCCACCGCTTAAAGCGATTCTGGCTGACAGCACAATATACCCCTCCGTCGGGACAATACTGGTACGATATCCCAGCTTCAACTCTTCAGCCTGCAAAGTAAGAATTTTACCTTCTTTCGTCAAGACATCCACAGAAACCAGTACATCTTTCATCTCTCCTCCGTAAGCACCGGCATTCATGACAACAGCTCCTCCCAAGGTACCCGGAATCCCGGCAGCAAATTCAAACCCGGTCAATCCGGCTCCCAGTGCAGCAGATGCAATCTGAGCCAGCGAGCTTCCTGCTCCCGCAGCAATCATATTGTCCGACACTTCGATCTGATTCATCGATTTGAAAATCTGGATCACCACTCCACGACATCCTTTGTCACCCACAAGAAGATTACTCCCATTTCCTACTATATAATAAGGAGTTTTCTCCCGTCTGCAAAGTCCGATTATCAATGCGATTTCTTCTGCATTGTTCGGTCTTACAAAATAATCCGCCGGACCTCCAATCCGAAATGTCGTATGATTCTTCATTGGTTCGTCTTTTAGAATTCTTTCTTTATCTATTAGTGTAAACAGTTCATTTTCAAATTTACTTTTCATGTCAATCTCCTGCTTCTCTTCGTTTTCAATCCTATTAATCATACACTAAATTTCCCTTGAGTTCAATGCGCTCTTGCAAAATGCCCGAAAATGCGTTATATTGGATAACAAATACCAATTTATAAAGGAGTTGATTTACACTGTGGACTCGAGTGACGTCACGCAAATAATAATCTTATTCATTCTGCTGATTCTTTCCGGATTCTTTTCTTCCGCAGAGACAGCACTTACAACTGTAAACAAAATACGAATGCGCGCCCTGGCAGATGAAGGCAACAAGCGCGCGGTCACCGTACTGGAGATAACAGAGAATTCCAGTAAAATGCTGAGTGCAATTTTGATCGGCAATAATATTGTCAACCTGGGAGCCGCCTCTTTGACCACGACCCTGGCATATAGCCTCGGCGGATCAGCCGTCGCATTCGCAAGTGCTCTTCTGACCGTATTTATTTTGATTTTCGGTGAGATTACTCCAAAGACAATGGCTACCATCCACGCCGAAAAGTTTTCTCTGCTCTATGCACCGTTCATCCGCGTTTTCATTAAGGTGATGACACCGGTCATTTTCTTGATTAACATTTTATCGAACGGAGTATTATACTTGCTGAAAGTTGATCCGAATGCTAAAAATGATGCAATGACAGAGACAGAACTGCGCACGATCGTCGATGTCAGCCATGAGGACGGCGTGATTGAATCAGAAGAAAAAGAAATGATTTACAATGTATTTGATCTGGGAGACGCTAAAGCAAAAGACGTTATGGTTCCCAGAGTTAATGTAACTTTTGCAGATGTCAACAGCACTTACGAGGAATTAATCCACTTATTCCGCGAAGACAAATTTACACGTCTTCCGGTATATTCCGAGTCGAAAGACAACGTAGTAGGCACCATTAATATGAAGGATTTACTCCTTTTCGACAACAACAAAAAGGAATTTCACATACAGGATATTCTTCGCGAGGCATATTTCACATATGAATATAAAAACATTTCCGAGCTTCTCGTGGAAATGCGTCAGGCTTCTTTCAACATTGCCATCGTCCTTGATGAATATGGTGAAACAGCCGGTTTGATTACATTAGAAGACATTCTGGAAGAAATCGTTGGAGAGATTCACGATGAATATGACGAGAATGAAGAAGAAAATATTGTCGCCATAAACGAGCTTGAATATATTGTGGAAGGTTCTACCAATCTGGATGATCTGAATGACAGCCTGGATCTGCATCTTGAATCTGAAGATTATGATTCCGTAGGCGGTTTTATTATTGAACGTCTTGACCGACTTCCTGAAGAAAATGACGAAGTCACTACCGAAGACGGAATCCGGATGGTTGTTGAAAAATTGGACAAAAACCGGATTGAGAAAGTCCATCTCTATCTGCCATCTTCCAAAGAAAGTGTATAATTTTATCATATAGTATGAAAAAAGGTCCTGACGGACCTTTTTTTCATACTTTTATTCACCTGCAAGCCGCAGAATATCTTCAATTTCTTCTTCGCTTACTCCCATCAGCTCCACCAACTCGTCTACACTGATCTTTCTCCCCATTTCTTCCGTCAGCTTTTTAATCTGCTCATCCAGATTATTGACCTTTTCTACCATTTTGCGATCCTGAAGCTTCATCTCCGTCTGTGATTCCAGAAGGGCCTGCATGCTTTCACGCGCCATAAGGAGCATCGTTTCTTCTTCTTCCGTCTGGCTTGCCGCCAACATCATCCCCATATTTCCTTCTTGTATCAGATCACCAATAAACACTTCCGGGCGATGCATTTCTTTTGCCATCTCTACAATTCTCGGCAGCAACGCAGCAAACGGCTCGTCCCCTTTCATCACCTGTAGTTCCTTCTCATATACTGCCAGATACTGTTCTTCTTCACTGCTGAATACCGAATTTCCTTCCTTTCCGGACGCAGCGATCACGCTGCCCCCGGCTTTCACGTATCCCTTTACAATAACTCTCTGAGATAACAGATAATCAAATACCAGTTCCATCTGTTCCGGTGTAAGGTTATCTTCCTGAAAAAATGCCTCCACCTCCTCTTTCAAAACCACATTTTCTTTTGATTCGCATATCTTCAGAATTCCTGTCAGTTTCTCACGAAATTGTAACTTTTCCGCCATATTTATTTCCTCCAGCTTTAACATTTTATCCTTTTTCTTTGTATATCGATCTTCTAAGACGCTTCATACTCTATAACGGGATACTCACGATAACCGTAGGATACCCCGCCATTTTCAGTCGCCGCTCCATAGTCGCCGCCTCATCCAGTGTCCGATATCTTCCCACCTGTACCCTGTCAAATTGTCCCTTATCATCAATATATGCCGGGAAGTCCTGTTCTGTCAACTCCCTAAGCAATCTCTCTGCGTAAACACTGTTTCGAAAAGCCCCTACCTGTACCCGCAGCTCTGTATCCGGCTGTGTCTGTCCGGTCGTTCCTACATTCAATGTATCCATGATCCCATCTGCAATCGCCGATGCAATATCATTAAAATTTTCGTCAAACAGTTTGTTGTCCGTATCTGAATTCATAAATCCGACCTCCACCAGAACCGCCGGCATTTGCGTTCTCCGAAGAACCACCAGATTAGGACGTGCCTGCACTCCAAGATTAACAAATCCTACCGTTTCCAGTTGGGCATTGATATTTTTTGCCATCTCATATTTGATGCCGGAAAGATCATATACAAGGCTCTCCACTCCCATGTACTGGTTCGGAATTGGACTGGAATTTCGGTGTATTGATATGAAGAAATCCACTCCTGCCTCATTTGCCTCCATCGCTTTCTGATATGGGCTCTCATAAACATCCGTTGTTCTCGTATATTCTACATCAATTCCGTTATTTTGTAAAATCTCACCAATAGCAAGTACAAGGTTCAAAGTATCATCTTTCTCCTGTCGTCCCATATAGACTGCTCCCGGCTCTTCCCCACCGTGTCCTGCATCCAGCATAATTGAATACGGCATTTCTTTTCCTCACAAGAAATCTTTTCCTTATTAATATATGCAAAATGCCATCCCTCGTTCGCCCCTTCTCTTGACTACACTCCATCAGAGTGCTACAATAGACAAGTAAACACGGGGTGCTTGCAGAAGCAGGCTGAGAGTAAGCTGTATCGCTTTAACCCATAACCTGATTTGGATAATGCCAACGTAGGGAACAAATTGCTTTTATACTGCGATACCGGTTGGTGTACCGCAGTTTTTTTGTTCTATAATAGCTTTATTCCATAAGGCACCCACCGCGACCGATTGGGGGCACCACCTTCTGCCGCGGTGAATAGGAGTTTTCCTATTCAGGTAACCAAAGCCGGATACCTCCGGCGCCATTTTCATATTTGAAAACAAGGAGGAAAACGAGATGTCAAATTACACAACACAGATGAATGCCGCACGAAAAGGCATCATTACCCCACAAATGGAAATTGTTGCTCAGAAAGAGCATATGGATGTGGAGGATTTAAGAAAACTGATTGCAAAAGGAGAGGTAATCATTCCATGCAATAAAAAACATACCAGCTTAAGTCCGAGCGGTGTCGGAGCCAAGCTGACCACCAAGATCAATGTAAATCTGGGCGTATCCCGCGACTGGAAAGATGTGGATATGGAATATGAGAAAGTCCGTTCTGCAGTTGATATGGGTGCCGAAGCAATCATGGATCTCAGTTCCTACGGCGATACCCGTACTTTCCGCCGCAAATTGACAGAAACCTGTCCGGCTATGATCGGAACTGTGCCGATTTACGACGCTGTCGTTTATTATCATAAAGCCCTCGGCCAGATCACTTCTGAAGAATGGCTGGACATCGTGCGCATGCACGCAGAAGACGGTGTGGACTTTATGACCATTCACTGCGGAATGAATCGTGCTACTGCTGCCCGCTTTAAGCAGAACAAACGTCTTATGAATATCGTTTCCCGCGGTGGATCTATCATGTTCGCCTGGATGGAAATGACCGGAAAGGAAAATCCGTTCTATGAGCATTATGATGAAATTCTCGATATCTGTCAGAAATATGACATTACTATGAGTCTCGGTGATGCATGCCGTCCCGGCTGTATTGCAGATGCTACAGACACTGCACAGATTGAAGAATTGATCACGCTTGGAGAACTGACAAAACGTGCATGGGAGAAAGACGTTCAAGTAATGATCGAAGGCCCTGGCCATATGCCGATGAACCAGATTGCAGCAAATATGGAAATCCAGAAAACACTGTGCCATGGTGCTCCGTTCTACGTGCTCGGACCTCTTGTAACAGACGTTGCTCCGGGATATGATCATATAACCTCTGCGATCGGAGGCGCAATCGCCGCTGCAGCCGGCGCTGCGTTCCTCTGCTACGTAACACCTGCAGAACATCTTCGTCTTCCGAACGCAGCCGATGTAAAAGAAGGAATCATCGCAGCAAAAATAGCGGCCCACGCTGCTGATATTGCCAAAGGAGTTCCAGGAGCTGCTGATTGGGATTACAAGATGAGTGAAGCAAGAAAGCGCCTTGACTGGGAAGCTATGTTCGAACTGAGCATGGATCCGGAAAAAGCCCGCCGTTACCGTGCCGAGGCAAAACCGGAAAAAGAAGACACCTGCAGTATGTGCGGTAATTTCTGTGCTGTCAAGAATACCAATCGTATCCTTGACGGTGAGATTGTAAGCATTTTCGACGAGTAATACACAGAGATATCACTGTCGGGAGGATTGTCTGAACCACTACAATCCTCCCGACAGCAGTAAAAAACGCTCATATGAAATATATTTTCAGAATTCTAAAGGATTTTTGACAGGAATTCTTTCAGACGTTCATCCTTCGGATGCTCAAAGAATTCTTCCGGTTCAGCCTGTTCTTTCACTTTTCCTTCATCCACAAAAAGAACGCGCGTTCCCACTTCTTTCGCAAATCCCATCTCGTGCGTGACGACTACCATAGTCATGCCGTCTCTGGCGAGTTGTTTCATAAGTTCCAGTACCTCTCCTACCATCTCAGGATCAAGAGCTGAAGTCGGTTCATCAAACAGCATCACATCCGGATCCATTGCCAGCGAACGCACAATTGCAATCCTCTGTTTCTGCCCTCCTGAAAGTTGGGAAGGATAAGAATTCGCTTTCTCTTCAAGATTAACAAGTTTCAAAAGCTCCATAGCTCTTGTTTCTGCTTCCTCTTTGCTTTTTTTCAAAAGCTTGATCGGAGCAAGTGTAATATTTTCCAGAATCGTTTTATGTGGGAAAAGATTAAAATGTTGAAATACCATTCCCATCTTCTGACGGTGTTTGTCCAGATCCACATTCTTGTCCGTAATATCTACATTTTCAAAATAAATGTGTCCTTCTGTTGGGACCTCAAGCAGATTCAACGAACGGAGAAATGTAGATTTTCCCGAACCCGAAGGCCCCACGATCACAACCACTTCACCTTTTCTAATTTCTTCATTGATTCCATCTAGTGCATAAAAATCGCCAAAGCTCTTGCGGAGACCTTCAACACGGATTAAAACTTCTCCATTAGTGATCACTGTTTCTCAGCCTCCTCTCCAGCAGACTCACGAGTTTCGTGAAGATCATCACCATAATCAGATAGATCAGCGCCACTGCCATCAACGGCATGAATGCATCGAATGTACGGCTTCTGATAATGTCGCCGCCCTTCGTCAGATCCTGAAGAGCGATATATCCGGAAACCGAAGTTTCCTTAAGCAGAACAATAAATTCATTTCCGAGCGCCGGTAGTACATTCTTAAATGCCTGCGGCATAATAATGTAAAACATTGTCTGCCGGTAATTAAATCCCAGGCTTCGTCCGGCTTCAAACTGTCCGTTATCGACAGACATGATTCCTGAACGGAAGATCTCAGCCACATACGCACTGGAGTTCATTCCAAATGCAAGAATTGCAACCAGTTCTTTGCTTATATCTCTTGCGCTTCCAAAAATAACAAAATAAATAATCAAAAGCTGCACAACTACCGGCGTGCCACGAATCACCGTAATATATGCCTGGCAAAGAGCATTCAGTATTTTCATGCGTCCGGTTTTATCATATGTCGAACGTACAATGGCAAGAAGGAATCCCAATACCACACCGATTATTACAGCACAGAAGGTTACAACTAATGTAACCTTCAGTCCATCTGCGATATAATGCCATCTGCTGTCTTCTATAAAATTCGTATAAAAACGTTCTTGTAAACTACCCATCATGGTTCCCGCCAATCTGTCTATCCACTAATCTGTGATATATTTTGAAATAATTTCATCAAAAGTTCCGTCTTCTTTTAATTCTTTAATCGCAGCATTTACCTTTTCAAGGAGCTCATCGTTTCCTTTTTTTACTGCCATTGCATAATCTTCTTCCACATACTCTGTTTCCAGTATTTTCAAACCTTCCACCTGTTCTGCGAAAGTCTTTGCCGGCTGGTCGTCGATAATCACAGCATCTACTTTTCCCTGCGCCAGAGCCTGTACTGCTTCCATACCTTTGTTGTAACGCTCGATATGTTCATCACCATAATCATCTGTTGCATAAATATCACCGGTTGTCCCCTGCTGAACACCGATCTTGATCTTATTTCCTGCAAGGTCATCCGGAGAAGCAATCGTACTTCCTTCCGTAACAATAATAACCTGGCGTCCGGTATAATATGTGTCTGTAAAATCTACCTGTTTCTTTCTCGTATCATCTACCGTGATGCCTGCAACACCAAGATCTGCTTTACCGCTCTGTACAGCAGACAGAATAGAATCGAATGCCATATCTTCAATCTTCAGTTCCATCCCGAGTTTTTCGGCAATCGCTGCTGCAAATTCTGCATCGATTCCCACAATATCATCACCTTCATAATATTCATACGGTGGGAATTCAGCATTTGTAGCCATAATCAGGGTTTCGGTCTCTTCTTTTGTTTCTCCGTTATTTTCTTCTTTTTTAGATCCACAAGCTGTCATCGTCAAAGCGCAGGTAAGGACAAGCGCAAGACTTACTAATTTTTTCATTTTCATAATCTTTTCCTCCATTCTATCATAGACACTTCGCATTGGTATTATTGTATCACTTTTTTTCTAAAAGTAAAGTGGTTATTTATACATTTATATGCATAAACAACCACTTTTTTCTATTCAATATGCAGAATTATAGTTTTTTATCCGTCACACTTAGCCCCAGATAATAAAATAAAGTAACACCAGCACACCGAGTGCAATCCTGTAGTATCCGAACACTTTGAAATCATGCTTCTTGATATAAGACATCAGAAACTTGATAGCAAAAACAGATACAAAGAACGCAACCAGACATCCCGTGATAAGAATTGCCACTTCCATTGCCGAGTAATGCAGTCCGAACTTAATCATTTTAAGCGCACTCGCCCCAAACATGACCGGAATCGCAAGATAAAATGTAAATTCTGCTGCAACATACCTGGATGTACCAAGAAGAAGTCCTCCCAGAATCGTAGCACCGGAACGGGAAGTACCCGGAATCATCGCAAGTACCTGAAATAATCCTATGTAAAGAGCTACCGTATATGGGAGTTCCGAAAGTTTCGTAATAATCGGACGCACATGTGCATTTCTCTTCTCAATCACAATAAACGCAATACCATAAACAATAAGCATAATCGAAACGACTACATAATTATACAAATACTTATCCAGGACATCATCAAACAGGAAACCGATAATAGCTGCAGGAATACAAGAAACAATAATCTTAGACCAAAGATTCAGTGTATTCTGCCTTTGTTTGGCCGTCTTCCGTTTCGAAAACGGATTCAGTTTATGGAAATATAACACCACAACCGCCATGATAGCTCCGAGCTGAATTACCACCCGGAACATCTCCATAAACTCATCAGATACAGACATATGAAGAAATTGCTCTACAAGAATCATATGTCCGGTACTGCTGATCGGAAGCCACTCCGTAATTCCTTCAACAATACCCAAAATAATTGCAATTAAAATATTCAACATCTTTTTTCCTCTTTTCTCTCACAGTATTTATTTTATTCTATGAAAAACATCCTTCGGTATTACCTGCTCCAGGACGATTTTTTCAATCGCTTTTGCCGCTCCGTCTTCTTCATTCGATTCCGTAATGTAGTCAGCAGCATTCTTTACCTCATTTGTTCCGTTTTCCATGGCAACTCCTACTCCCGCCATACGAATCATTTCGAGATCATTGCTGCCGTCGCCACATGCCATTATTTCTTCCGCCTTAATTTTCAATAGTTCTCCCAGTCGAAGCAGTCCTGCACCCTTATTAACTCCTTTCGCATTGATTTCCAGATTCCTTCCCAAAGAACTGCTGATAGAAAGAGAATCAGCACAATCTTCAATCCGCTTTGCCGCGGCCTTCTGTTCCTCTGTATTCGCAAATAAAGCGTGCACTTTATCCATGCCATGACCATCCATTTCTATGATCTTCTCCCAAAGATTCGGAACAACGATACGGGTATTTCGTATATAATCGGCCATCGGTTTTGATAGGATATACCGGTCAATTTTTGCAAGTTCATCCGCCTGCACATATCCCTGCCCGTCAAAATAAATCTCTCGCATTGTGTCATATTCTTCAAATATCTTCACTACCCGAATCGCATCTTCATATGGCACAAGATTCTCATAAAGTATCTTTTGATACTGCATATCAAGAATTCTTCCTCCGTTAGCAGTCACTGCATAACGCATGCCCGGTATCTCTTTCAATTCTTTTGGAATTCCTGTAATCGGTCTCCCCGTTGCAACAAGCACAGTTACACCCGCATCCAGAGCACGGCAGATTACATCCCTTGCATACGCCGTCAATTCTTTTCTGTCATTCAGCAATGTTCCATCCAAATCCAGACCTACCATTTTAATTTTACTCATTTTTATTCCATTTTCCTCGATTTTTCAAGATTTCCTGTATATCAGCTCTTTTACTTTCATATCATAGTATAACAAAGTTTGCTAAATAAAGCAATTTGTAGTATAATATTATAGACTCATTTTTGACGAAAGGAAATATGTTATGAAAAAGAAGTTAAAAGCGCTGTCCAGGACATGCCTTGCACTTGCCTGCGCTATTACTGTATTCTCTGCCGATACAGTAATCTACGCAACAGATTCTGTAGAGAGTCTCGAAAAACAGACTTCTAATCTGGAAGACAAGCTGAACTCTTTAAATCAGGATCTGGATGCTTTAAGCTCGGACATCTCAGAACTCGCATCAAAAATTGAGGATACAGATGCATCTGTAAAGAAAGCGGAGCTCGATCTTGCCGCAGCCCGCGTAAATGAAGAGATGCAGTATGATGCAATGAAGAAGAGAATCAAATATATGTATGAAGCTGGAAATACTTCGCTTCTGGAAATTATATTCTCATCTCAAAGCATGGGGGAATTTTTAAACAATACAGAGTTTGTCCGAAATGTCACAGAATATGACCGAGAAAAACTTAAAGAATTACAAGAAGTACATCAAAATGTTAAAGCAAAAGAAGTTTCACTGAAAGAAGAACAAGAAAAACTCCAGAAGATGAAAACCCAGCTGGATGATCAGAAAGAAGCATTAAACTCTGCAATTTCAGCAACGTCCAGCGAACTTGCCTCTTCCTCGGATGCACTTGCAAAAGCCAAAGAAGCCCGTGCTGCGGCGGAAGACGCATTAAAAGAAAAAGAGCAGTCACAGCAGCATTCATCCGGCAGCAGCGGAAATATCATTGTTCCGCCAACCACTGCCGAAACAAATGATCTGGTTTTATTTGCCGCTCTTCTTCAATGCGAGGCAGGATCCTCTGATTATGATGCTTTGCTCGCAGTTGCCACAGTAGTCATGAATCGCGTGGAGAGCAATCGCTATCCCAACACACTTTACGGCGTAATCTACCAGAAGGGGCAGTTCTCACCTACCTGGAACGGCTCTCTGAACCGGGTACTGAATAAAGGTCCCGCTTCACTCTGCTATCAGGTTGCTCAGGATGCGCTTGGAGGTGCGCGGCTCGCCGCTGTTAAAGACTGCTATTCCTTCCGTGCTTCCTGGAGTGGACATGCCGGAGTACTTGTAGGAGGAAACGTATTCTTTTAAATTGAGTAGGAGAGATTTCTCTAAATGAGAAATCTCGACCTCTCACACCACCGTGCGTACCGTTCGGTACACGGCGGTTCAATCAATTTAACAAGTAACACACCTTTCGGTGTAGTAATCTAACATGGAGACTAATCCAAATGAGGTTAGTCTCTTGTTTGTTATAGCGATATTAACTGCTCCACAACTGCATACATGTGCATATGCTCGGCTACAGTTAGCCGCTTTGCGAGCTGTTTTCTTATCTATTCCTAACTTCATCAAGTTACGTTCTCTTGTTTGCGGGTTCTTCCAATGCTTCCATATACACATGCGCAATCGAAATCTAATGTTTGCGTCGAGTTCTTTGCAGAGTGTTTTCATACTTCCTATCTTGAAATAGTTAATCCACCCTCTGATGAGTTGGTTGAGTTTCTCCACTTTGTAGCTGTTGCTAACGCCCTTGCTGTTCGGCTATACATTTCCCACTACCTGGGATGTTCGGGTAGGGTCAAGCGATGGCGCGGTAGTTTCCGTTTCCATCGCCTGCCACCTCAAACCGTGCATGAGGTTCTCCCTCACACGGCTTTCCGATAATCTTCTTCCCACAGCATTCAAAAGACTGCCACATATCTTTTCTTATTTAGATAATAAAAGTACTCTATTCCACTGGTTGCATACCACTTTCGAAATCCATACAACACATGCCCTCTGTATTTCTTCTGTTTTCGCCTGTAATACACCCGTCTCCATAGCTTCATCCACACGTATTCATCAAGCTGTTTAAATCGTTTTGTTGAGTTTCCATGCTGAAAGTAGTTTCTCCATCCTCTTATGAGTGGATTTAATTTTTCCACCTTTTGCTCCAGACCCTCATAGGCTGATTTTCTGCAAGTAATTACTCTGATTGCATCCTTTACCTTTTCCATCGCCTTTTTACTAGGCATCATATAAGGCAACTTCCGTCCACTTTTGGTTTTACCAAACTTCTGGTAACGGAATCCAAGAAAGTCAAAGCTCTCCTTATTCATGTCTACAATCTTTGTTTTCTGCGGATTCAACGTCAGTTTCAACTTAGTCATTATTCTTTTCAGATGCTCAAACGCTAATTCTGCATCTTTTCTTGTTCTGCACACAATCACTGCATCATCTGCATATCTGACTATGACGCCCAGTTCCTTATGCTTTCCCCAGTAGGAGTCCAATACATGAAGATAGATATTTGCTAACAACGGACTAATGACTCCTCCTTGCGGTGAGCCTTTTTCCGTTGGATAATATTTCCCATTTTCAATGACTCCTGCTTGTAACCACTGTCTGCATAACTTAATGACCCTTCTATCACTGATGCGACGATTTATTAATCCCAGTAGTATTTCATGATTGATGTTGTCGAAGTATCCCTGTATGTCTGCGTCTACTACATACCAGTTTTTATACAATTCTTTTTTCACTTTTTCTGTAGCCTGTTTTGCATCTCTTTTAGGGCGGAATCCATAAGAACTATCTAGAAAGTTTGCTTCAAAGACAGGTTCTATCACTATCTTACAGGCTTGTTGCACAATCCTGTCTCTAATAGTCGGTATTCCCAATGGTCTTTGCTTCCCATCCGGTTTTGGAATGTATACTCTCTTTACCGGCTTGGGTCTGTATTTCTTATTCTTCAAATCCTCTTGAATATCCAACAAGTATTCTTCTACTCCGTATTCCTCAATCATTTCAAAGGTAATGCCGTCAATCCCAGCGCTCCCCTTGTTTTCTCGCACTTCTTTCCATGCCCGCCACAAAATATCCAGGCGAAAGATACGGTCATACAACGCATGAAATCTGCGTTGCTTATCCTTTTTGGCTGCCAGGTATAGATTACGTTGAAGTTGTCGTGATTTTTCTATTGAGTGTTGTTGTCCAATATTTGGCATGCACTATCCCTTACCTTCCCGTTAATCTTGATTAAAGCAGAGCCCCTTTTCTCCCATTGTTTTTCTTACCAATAGTTCATAGATACTATGGGCTCCTCCGACTTCTCATACCACTTCCCGAGAAATTTCGCATGCGTGCTTATATCCTCAGTTACATACTTGTGGTTATATGATGGTATGAGATCTCTTCTGTTCCGTTATCAACTTTCATAACATTCCGCTCCCTCTACACCGAAGGGTTCTTCAATGCTGTACTCCAGTATCTCCACATCTTCCATGGTCTTCGTCAGAAAGTCAGTGACTCGACTCCCTCTTGTCCCTTACAGGGCTAACGTAACGATGCTACAGGATTCACTTTATGTTACGGACTGCTATTTTGCACCTGTTTCTCACAGGCATACCTCGCTTCAACACAATCGGTCACCCAAAGGCATTGGAGGTTCGCTACAAGGCTCACTGGCGATTACCTTGACCAGGCTTTCACTGGCAAGCTGATAACAGCTTGCAGAACACACGACTTTCACCCGTTAGAGCGCGCCCATGGCGCGCAAACTTAAAAAGGAGTGGCATCATGCCACTCCTTTTTTCTTTGGATATTTTCAACTTATAATCCGTCCTTCAAAATCTTCGTCTTATTTTCTAAATGCAGCTTCATTCCACATTAATTCATTCTTGAAGTTTCTGATCGTTGTATCCTTATCAATGTAAACAGCTTCGATACCCATTGCTTCTGCCCAGTCTCCCATCTGCTCAGCAGTCAGGTCATAAGAGAATGCAGTATGATGTGCTCCACCTGCAAGAATCCATGCTTCAGCACCTGTCTTCAGATTCGGCTGCGGTGTCCAGAATGCAGTTGCAACCGGAAGCTTCGGCATCGGTTTTTCAACTTTCTTGCACTCTACGTCATTGATGATCAAGCGGAATCTGTCGCCAAGGTCAATGAGTGATGTTGCAACAGCCGGACCAGTCTTTGAAGTAAATACAAGACGTGCCGGATCCTCTCTATTGCCCATAGAAAGCGGCTGACATTTGATGCTGATCGGGCCATCTGCAATTGTCGGGCAAACCTCAAGCATGTGAGCCTGCAGAATACCTTCTTTTCCCGGAACTAGATTGTAGGTATAATCTTCCATGAAAGAAGTTCCTTTTGCGTTCTTCATTCCCTGAGTCATGATCTTCATGATACGAACCATAGCGGCGGTCTTCCAGTCACCTTCCGCTCCAAATCCATAACCTTTTTCCATCAATCTCTGAATTGCAAGTCCCGGTAACTGCTGAAGAGCCCCCAGATCACCAAAATGTGTAACGATTGCCTGATAGTTTTTCTCTTCCAGGAATTTCTCAAATCCCACTTCAATCTGAGCCTGTACTGCTACATGTTTTCTGAACTCAGCTTCATCTCTTCCTTCCAGAAGGATCTCATATTTATCATAGTATTCTTCAACCAATGCATCGATATCGCCCTGTGCAACATCTTTTACGGCATCGGCAATTTCATTTACCGGATAAGCATCAATTTCCCAACCGAACTTAATCTGCGCTTCTACTTTATCACCTTCTGTTACAGCTACATTTCTCATGTTATCTGCAATACGCATTACACGAACATGACTGCTTTCAATAACACCAATTGCAGTTCTCATCCAGGATGCGATTCTTTCCTGTGTATCCTTATCTTCCCAGTATCCCATAATTACTTTACGGCTCTTGTTCAGACGTGTGAAAATATGTCCGAATTCACGGTCTCCATGGGCAGCCTGGTTCTCATTCATGAAATCCATATCAATCGTATCATATGGGATTTCACGATTGAACTGTGTATGAAGATGAAGCAACGGTTTTCTGAGCTCTTTCAGACCTAAAATCCATGATTTTGCCGGCGAGAAAGTATGGCACCATGTAATAACGCCCGCACAATTTTCATCTGTATTTGCTTCATTAAATGTCTTTCTGATCACTTCATTTGTGATTAAGGTTGGTTTCCAGATGATTTCATATGGAAGAATTCCGGAATCATTTAAAGCCTTTACAATAATTTTTGAATGCTCAGCTACATGTGCAAGGCATTCATCTCCATATAAATCCTGAGAACCTGTACAAAACCAAAATTTGTAATCTTTGCATGCTAACATAGTATTAATCTCCTTTTTGTTCATTTTTCAGAAAGTTCCGACACGCTTGGCACGTGTTCATAAATTTGTTATTTGTTTATTGTCCGTAGTAGGCATTTGCACCATGCTTTCTGTAGTAGTGCTTGTCTTGCAGTTCCTGCGGTGCCGGTTTCACATCCGGATTGATCATCTCACAGCGTGCTGCCATTTTTGCTACTTCTTCCAATACTACCGCATTATGTACGGCTTCGTGTGCATCTTTCCCCCACGAAAATGGTCCATGGTTTTTGCAGAGTACTGCCGGCATTGCCATATATTCTGTTCCTTTAAAATGTTCTACGATTAGAAGGCCTGTATTTTTTTCGTAGGCTTCATCGATTTCTTCTTTGGTCAGATTACGAACACACGGGATTTCTCCATACATATAATCTGCATGAGTCGTTCCATAGCAAGGAATTCCTCTTCCTGCCTGAGCCCAGCTTGTCGCCCAAGGTGAATGTGTATGAACAATTCCTCCCATATCCGGGAACGCTTTATAAAGCTCCAGATGAGTTGCTGTATCAGAAGAAGGATTGTAATGACCTTCTACTTTATTACCTTCCAGATCCATGACTACCATATCTTCCGGGGTCAGTTTATCATACTCCACACCACTTGGCTTAATTACGAACAGCCCGCTTTCACGGTCTATTCCACTTACATTACCCCATGTAAATGTTACAAGACCGTATTTTGGCAGTAACATATTGGCCTCATATACTTCTTTTTTCAGTTGTTCTAACACTTTTACGCCTCCTCATTTAAAATATATTATTTCAGAGAGTCAACGGCTGCTCTTTCAATTGGAAGCCCTTCAAGGTATCTCTTGCTGAATACATCAAAGCCTTCTACATCCTTTGGATTCGGTTCCATTCTGCTTCCTGCCTGACCAGCAAATACTTTATTGGCAAGATAAGCATCCAGAGCTTCTCCTTCTTCCTTATTGAGCATGTAAGAAGCCAGAAGAGCAATTCCCCAGGCACCGCCTTCTCCTGCAGTTTCCATAACAGAAACAGGCGTATTAAGAGCTGCCGCAAGGATTCCCTGTCCTACGCCTTTTGTCTTGAAAAGTCCGCCGTGGCCGAGGATTTCATCCAGCTTCACTCCCTCTTCTTTCAGGAGAATATCCATTCCTGTTTTCAGGACTCCAAGAGAAGCAAACAGATTTACTCTCATGAAATTTGCCAGATTAAACTTGCTGTCCGGTGTACGCACGAATAACGGACGTCCCTCTTCAAATCCTGTAATGTGCTCGCCTGAGAAATAATTGTATGCCAGAAGTCCGCCACAATCAGCATCACCTTCCAAAGCCTTGTTATAAAGTGTACCAAACAGTTTATTCATATCCACTTCCATTCCAAATGCTTCAGCAAATTCCTTGAAAATTCCTACCCATGCATTCAGGTCAGACGTACAGTTGTTGCAATGAACCATTGCCACAAGATCACCTGCCGGAGTCGTCACCAGATCAATTTCATCGTGGACTTTTTGAAGTTCTTTCTCCAGAACTACCATTCCGAATACACTGGTACCGGCAGAAACATTTCCTGTGCGTACCTTCACGCTGTTTGTAGCAACCATACCGGTTCCCGCATCGCCTTCCGGCGGGCATACCGGAATTCCGGCTTTCAGTGTTCCGGTAGGATCCAGAAGTTTCGCACCTTTTTCGGTAAGAGCACCTGCTTTTTCACCGGCAAGAAGTACCTTAGGTAAAATTTCTTCCAATTTCCACGGATAGCCTTTTGGTGCAACCAACTCATCGAACGATGCAACCATTCTCTCATTCCAGTTTCTGGTAGCGATATCAATCGGGAACATACCGGAAGCTTCTCCAACTCCGAGTACCTTCTCGCCTGTAAGCTGCCAGTGAATATACCCGGCAAGTGTTGTAAAGAATGTTACATCCTTTACGTGTTCTTCACCATTTAATATTGCCTGATACAAATGAGCGATACTCCATCTCTGCGGAATATGGAAGTCAAATAACTTCGTCAACTCTTCTGAAGCCGGACCGGTAATTGTATTTCTCCAGGTACGGAACGGAACAAGAAGTTCACCGTCCTTGTCAAATGCCATATATCCATGCATCATTGCACTGAATCCAATAGCGCCAACAGTCTCCAAAGCAACTCCATACTGTTTCTTTACATCCTCTGTCAGATTCTTGTAACAATCCTGCAGTCCGGTCCATATATCCTCCAGCGTGTAGGTCCAGACTCCATCCACATATCTGTTTTCCCATTCATGGCTTCCGGAAGCAATCGGTGCATTATCCTCCCCCACCAGAACTGCCTTAATACGGGTCGAACCAAATTCAATTCCCAATGAGGTTTTCCCATTTAAAATGGCATTCTTTACATCACTCATAGCGTTAACACCTTTCCCTTTCTTTTTTTATTTGAAAGACCTGCGTCTTCTCAATCTTTTAAACTTCTAAAATCCATCTCTCAGGCGTACTGAATTACGATTCACAATTTCAGGATCCAATTCAGTCACTTTTGGTACCGGCATTCCTTTCATCATTTCAAGCATTTCCAATGCTGCTATTTTACCCAGATCTCTTACTGGATTTTTTGCAGAAGTAAGCGGAACTTCACAATAATTTGCCAGATCCGAATCATCAATTCCGATGATAGACAAATCCTCCGGAACCCGGATCCCCTGCTCGAGACAGACCGCAACCAACTTCGTTGCCACTTCATCATTGTAGCACACACACGCAGTACATCCTTGCAATCGTCTGAGGATCCACCCTGCATCTTCCTTCATATGTCTGACTTCTTCCGTATCGATCCAGATTACCTGCATTCCTTTAATTTTGATATCTGCCTCCATCAACGCTTCCACATATCCGGCATATCTGTGGTGTCCCTGCCCGTCATCAGCCTTGAAAATCGCACCGATATTACGATGTCCGCACTTAAGGAGATGATTGGTGACCATCTTTCCTGCCAGTTTATCATTCAAAGATACATGCGGAATATCAAGTCCCGGATAATAACTATTAATAAAAAGAACCGGGATTCCTTTATTCATAATTTTTCTGTATATATCTAAATTTGGATTGGGAAGTCCGCTCTTGGTCGTCTCAGCGATCAGGCCGTCCACCATATTCTTTTCCAAAATATTTTTCAAAACAAACCTTTCTTTTTCGACCGCATTGTTCGTAAAAGAAATCTGCAAACCATATCCCGCGCGGGATAACTCATTCTCAATCTGTTGTATAATAGAAGAAAAAATATATTTCTGAACATAGGTTGTCATAACAGCAACCTGCATGGTTTTTTCTTCTTTTTCTTGTACATTTACTGTGGCTTTGATATAGGTACCACTTCCTCTTCGCCTCTCCACAATGCCTTCTTCTTCCAGAAGTGCAATTGCATGGCGAACTGTCTGACGGCTCACACGAAAATGTGCGCACAATTGATGTTCCGATTCTACGCGATCACCGGGCTTCAATTCTCCGCTTTCCAAACGCATTTTCAGCCACCTTAAGATTTCTTCATATTTGGCCAGTAACTCTTCCATAGTTATCTGTCCCCCTTTGTATCAGGGCGAAGCCCAGACAAGCTTCGCCCGACATTCATCTTAATAATTATTTTTTCTTCTTGTTAGAAAGTATATCGAATGTTACAGCTCCAAGAAGTACAAGACCTTTTACTACTTTCTGAAGGTCTGTAGAAAGTCCGATCAAGAACATACCATTGTTCAAAACACCCATAACGAATGCTCCGACTACAGCACCGATTACAGTACCGATACCACCGGCTGCCGCTGCACCACCGATGTAGCAGGATGCGATCGCATCAAGCTCGAATCCGTCGCCGGCCTTCGGTGTAGCGGATGCGTTACGTGCTGATAATACGATACCAGCAATAGCTGCAAGGAATCCCATGTTTGTATATACCCAGAAGAATACTTTTCTGGTATCAATACCGGAAAGTCTTGCAGCCTTTGCATTACCACCCAATGCATAAATCTGACGACCCGGTACCGTCTTACTTGTAATGAAATGGTAAATACCAACAATAACAGCCATAATAATGAGCACAATTGGAATACCATTGTATCTTGCAAGTTTGTAGAAGAAGAACCATACGATTGCAATGATAATTGCAAGTTTTACAATTGTCTGCCATGGAGTAACAATTGCAAGACCGTATTTCTGTCTTGTCTTAATAGATTTTAATTCTGATAAAATGATCAGGGCTGTTGCAACAATTGCAACGATAATACATACGATATCAAGTGTACCTGATCCCATCTGGATTTTATTTGTAATAAAGAAACCAGCACCAACCTTTACATATGCATCCGGAAGCGGTCCTACTGTCTTTGATTCAAGAAGTGTGTATGTAAGACCACGGCCAATAAGCATACCTGCCAGAGTAACTACGAATGGCGGGATATCAAGGTAGGCAATAAAAAATCCGTTAAATGCACCAAAAGCAGTTCCAACAAGGATAGTAATAAGGAAAGCAAGCGGAATGCTCATGCCATTTTCAACTACCAATTTTGCAGCAATTGCACCACAGAGTGCGACATAAGAACCAACACCAAGGTCAACGTTACCAGTTAATACACAAAGCAGCATACCGGTTGCAAGAATGACAACGTAACTGTTCTGCATGATCAGGTTGTTCATATTCATAGGTGTTGCATTAATTCCACCTGTCATGAAATAAAAGATAATATAAATTGCAATCAAAGCAAATACCATACCGAATTGCTTTAAATCAAGATTAACTGTTTTTTTCTTCTCCATTGTTATTCCCCTTTCCTGTTATTATGCTGCATAATGCATTTCATAATCTTTTCCTGAGATAACTCTTCTTTTGATAATTCTCCTGCGATCTGTCCTTCGTTCAGTACATAGGTTCTATCACAGGTTCCAATGATTTCCGGCATTTCAGAAGAGATAACGATGACCGCTTTTCCAGCCTTTGCCAAATCATTAATTGCACAATAAATCTCGTATTTTGCACCAACGTCAATACCACGGGTAGGTTCATCCAGAATCAGTACATCCGGCTCTGTCAACATCCATTTCGACAAAACTACTTTCTGCTGGTTACCACCTGACAAGGAACCAACCGCCTGGTCAATGGAGTTTGCTTTGATGTTAATGAGCTTTTTGTATTTCTCTGCCGCAAGCACTTCTTCATTGGCATTTACAATACCATTCTTAGAGAAGAATCCACGAAGGGCAGCCAATGTCATGTTCCATTTAATGTCATTGATCAATACAAGTCCATATGTCTTTCTGTCTTCAGAAGTATATGCAATCTTATTAGCGATTGCATCTCTTACATTCTTGATCTTAACTTCTTTTCCGTGCATAAAAATCTGTCCGGATATTTTCTGACCATACTCACGTCCGAAAAGACTCATTGCGAACTCAGTTCTTCCTGCCCCCATCAGACCAGCAAGTCCTACAACCTCTCCTGCACGAACTTTAATATTCACATTCTTCAGTACCTGACGGTTCGCATCTTCCGGATGGAATACATTCCAGTTTTTCACTTCCAGGACAACATCTCCGATCGGGCATTCCTCCGGATTTCTTTCCGGATAACGGTTTGTCAGCTCACGGCCAACCATTCCCTTAATGATACGGTCTTCTGAAAAATCATCAATTCCTTTTGTAAGAGTTTCAATCGTGTGTCCATCACGGATAACAGTGATAGCATCTGCGACATAGCTGATCTCATTCAGTTTGTGTGAGATGATGATACATGTAATTCCCTGTTCTTTCAGTTTCAGCATGATCTCCAAAAGCTGTGCACTTTCTTCATCATTCAATGCTGCAGTCGGTTCATCCAGAATCAACAGATCAACCTTTTTAGCAAGCGCTTTTGCAATCTCGATCAGCTGCTGCTTTCCTACACCCAACGTGTTGATCGGCGCATCCAGATTTTCGTTGTAAAGTCCAACCTTTTCCAGCATTGCCTGGGCTTTATTATGCGTCTGTGTCCAGTCAATAACTCCCTTCATAGAAGTCTGCTCATTTCCCATAAAAACGTTTTCTGCGATAGAAAGATATGGGCTAAGTGCAAGTTCCTGATGAATAATTACAATACCTTTTTTCTCACTGTCCTTAATGTTGTGATTTTTCACGATTTCTCCGTTATAAACGATATCACCAGAATATGTACCGAACGGATAGATACCGGATAATACATTCATCAAGGTTGATTTTCCAGCACCATTTTCACCGCAAAGTGCATGAATCTCACCGCGTTTAACCTTAAGGTTTACATCGTCCAACGCCTTTACGCCTGAGAATTCTTTGGTGATATGGTTCATTTCCAGAATGTAATCAGACATTTTCTCAGCTCCTTTTCTTTTATATTTCCAAAGCCTTGCGGCTTCGTTTTCAAACTCAAACTC
>JALFNN010000048.1 GCA_022774325.1 bacterium
AAAGAAGCCGCTGCTGTTGGAATCAGCTACGGTGAGCTGTGCGAATTGATCATTGAGAAATCTCTGGATGCAAGATACCGTTAAGAAAGAGGAATGACTTATGAAACATATGACAATACAGAATGTTACCGAAGCCTGTCATGGCACATTCCATGGAAATGTCCCTTTTCTCGAACAGGAGATTCAGGGAGTAGCAATTGACAGCCGTAAAATAAAGCCGGGCTATCTGTTCGTGCCGATCAAAGGTGCAAAAGTGGACGGTCATACTTTTATCCCGCAGGTAATGGAAAACGGAGCTCTCGTTACTCTTGCCGAACATCCTCTGGAAGACGGACCGCATCCGTATATTCTTGTAGATTCCTGTGAACAGGCGCTGAAAGATATCGCTGCCTTCTACCGAAACGCACTGGATATCAAAGTTGTAGGAATCACCGGAAGTGTGGGCAAGACCAGCACCAAGGAAACCATTGCCTCTGTTCTTTCTCAGAAATATAACGTGTTAAAAACAGAAGGTAACTTTAATAATGAGATCGGACTCCCGCTGACCATTTTCAACATCCGCGAGGAACACGAGGTTGCCGTTCTGGAAATGGGGATCGATCATTTCGGCGAAATGCACCGCCTCGCATCGATCAGCCAGCCGGATATCTGCGTCATCACCAACATCGGACTGGCACACATGGAAAACCTGGGCAGCCGTGACGGAATTCTGAAAGCAAAAACCGAAGTGTTCGATCATTTGAAACCAAATGCATGTGTCATCCTGAACGGTGACGATGACAAGCTTTGCACTGTTTCTTCTGTACAGGGAAAGTCTCCCGTTTTCTTTGGACTTTCCCCGGAAAGAAATGCTTACGCCGATGAGATTGAGAACCTCGGACTTCGCGGAACAAATTGTACTCTGCACCTGTCCGCCGGTTCCATCCGTGTACATATCCCGGTTCCGGGCGAACACATGATATACAACGCCCTTGCCGCAGCCTGCACCGGACTCGCACTTGGACTTACACCGGAGGAAATCAAGTCCGGAATCGAATCCTTAAAGACCATTTCCGGAAGAACCAATCTGATTGAGACCGATTCCCTGCTCATCATTGATGACTGTTATAATGCGAATCCAATCTCCATGAAAAGCTCACTAGACGTACTTGCAACCGCTTCCGGAAGAAAAGTTGCCATCATGGGCGATATGTTTGAACTGGGTCCAAACGAATGCGAACTTCACTACAACACCGGTTCCTACGCCGCCGAAAAGCAGATTGACATCATCTGCTGTATCGGCGAACTTTCCCGTCATGCTTACAGCGGTGCAAAGGCACATGCTACGCAAAGTGTAGTACTCTATTTCGAAACACGGCAGGAATTCCTTGAAAAAATCCAGAATGTCATTCAGAAAGGGGATACGATTCTTGTAAAAGCATCCCACAGCATGGAATTCCCGGAAATCGTTTCGGCACTGAAAGAAATGAAATTGAGGTAATACGATGAATTATCAGATTCTTGTACTTGATTTGGACGGCACCTTAACCAACTCAGAAAAAAAGATTACGCCTCCTACATTGGAGGCATTGATCCGAATTCAGGAAAATGGGAAAAAAGTTGTCCTGGCATCGGGACGCCCTACCTGTGGAGTAGAACCACTTGCCAGAGAGCTTCATCTGGAACGCTATGGAAGCTATATTCTTTCCTTTAACGGCGCCCGGATCACAGATTGCCGCTCCGGACAAATAATTTATAACAGAACTCTGCCTGCAGATTCCATCCGCCCGATTTACGAAATCGCGTCGAAATATCCGGTGGATATTCTTGCATATGGTCCTTCCGAACTGATTTCCGGGCTTCAGATTAATCAATACGCAGAACTGGAGTCACGAATCAATCATATGCCGATTAAGCAGACGGACCATTTTCTTGATGAAGTATCTTCAATATCAAATAATAAATTTCTCCTCACAGGAGAACCTGCGGAAATCGAAAAAGTCCGCAAAGAAATGATTTCCCATTTCCGCGGCTATCTGAACATTTACTGTTCCGACCCATTCTTTTTGGAAATCATGCCGCAGAATATCGACAAAGCCTTTTCTTTACAGAAACTACTGAACAGCATCGGGCTGACTGCCGATGAAATGATCTGCTGCGGTGACGGGTATAATGATGTAACGATGATTGAATACGCTGGACTCGGCGTTGCAATGCAGAACGCACAGCCGCTAGTTCGTGAAAAGGCGGATTATATCACGAAGTCTAATGATGAAGATGGCGTACTGTATGTGATTGAGAAATTTATGTAGTAATAGGGGACGGTCCTTCCGTCATGATGTTGGCGTCAAAAGCCATGTCTTTAAACAAATGTATTAATTGTTTATGAATTGTACGGATATTAATGCCAAAAACCTTTGTATATAGCAGTGATTTGGGCAATCTGAATATGTTTTTAACTATTATTTTGAAAACAAT
>JALFNN010000089.1 GCA_022774325.1 bacterium
CGCCTGAAATATGCCCGTAACCGGGCAGAAAAGAACCGCGGGGCACGCGGGGATAGCTTATTGATACTTAGCCCTATCGGGTTATTGAGTAAGAAGCCCCTACTTCAAAGCTTTAGGGCTTAAGTAGTGGGAGCATGTCACGAAAGAGTTTGTGGCAAAAGAGGTGATTCAGGCAAAGAGACTGGGTATTTCTCCGGAGGAACTTCTTAATCAGAGTCTCAAAAACGTTCCGGAAGGTTGTGAGGGACTTCTGTTCCAACCATATTTTACGCCGAATATCACGATGCCGACTGCAAGAGGAGCAATCATAGGATTTTCGGATGCTCATACCAGGATCCATCTGTATCGCGCGATTATTGAAGGAATTAATTTCGCATTGATCGACGGAATGAAAGTGATGGAGCAGAGAGCCGGTCATAAATTTCAGGCAATCTATCTCGGAGGAGGAGGATCGCAGAGTGATGAGATCTGTCAGATCACGGCCCACATGTTTGGACTGCCTGTTGTGAGGACACAGACATATGAGGCTACCGGAATCGGCTGTGCACTTGCCGCATTCGTGGGAATCGGGGTGTTTGAGAGCTATGAAGATGGGGTAAAAGCAATGGTCCATGAAAAGGATAGGTTTGAGCCGGATGAGAAAATTCATCAGGTTTATGATGAGTTGTATACAGATGTATGCAAGGAGATCTATGGGAAGCTGTCACCTCTTTATAAGCGGTTTCATGAGATTTATCATAGGGAATAGAAACGATGAAAAGCATCAAAGAATTTATATGGTTTTTCGAAACTAAATCAGGAAAAGTCTGTTAATAGCGGGAAATACATTGACAAGACTCCATAAAAATGTTACAAGTATAACTATATGAATAAAGAGCTGGATAGAGGCGCGGAATTCATGAGTAGCAGAGATCATATAGCCGGGAAGGCGATCGCTGTGAAAGGGGAGTCCGCCGAAGAGACTGATTTCCCAAAGTCGGTTTCTGGGACGGTACAGAATATGTATCGGACTGTCACGTATGTGGAGCGCTATCAAGGATATGGACCGAATGATGAATTTACAGAAGAATTATGCCATGAATGCGCCTTACGGGAAAGCGTTATTCATGGCATTTTTTATGGAAAAGAGAGGATGAAAAATGAGAGAAAAATTGAAAAAAATGCTTTACGCGTTTGCAGCACTTATCGTTTCGGTAAGCTGTTGCCCGCTGGTGGCACTTGCGGCCGAAGAGGCAGAGGAATATGTGCCGTCAATGTACGCGAGCTTCTGGGCACTGGTTCCGCCGATCGTTGCGATTGCACTTGCACTGATCACAAAGGAAGTGTACAGTTCCCTGTTTATTGGAATTCTGGTAGGAGGTCTTTTCTATTCAGGATTCGGATTTGAAGGAACGATCACACACATTTTCCAGGACGGAATTATCGGAGTATTATCAGACAGCTACAATGTGGGTATTCTGGTGTTCCTTGTAATCCTGGGAACAATGGTCTGCCTGATGAACAAAGCGGGTGGTTCTGCGGCTTTCGGAAGATGGGCAAGTTCCCATATCAAGAGCAGAGTAGGCGCTCAGCTTGCGACCATTCTTCTGGGTGTGTTGATTTTCATTGATGACTATTTTAACTGTCTGACAGTCGGAAGTGTAATGCGTCCGGTTACAGACAAACAGAATGTATCCCGTGCAAAGCTTGCATATCTGATTGACGCTACGGCTGCACCGGTCTGCATTATTGCACCGATTTCTTCCTGGGCTGCTGCAGTGACTGGTTTTGTTGAAGGTGAAGACGGATTTTCCATTTTCATTCGTGCAATCCCTTATAATTACTATGCATTGCTTACAATCGTAATGATGGTGGGAATGGTTCTGATGAAAGTAGAATATGGACCAATGAAAGTTCATGAAACAAATGCAAAAAAAGGTGATCTTTATACAACTCCGGATCGTCCGTATGCAAATGCGGAGGAGGATATGACCGATAACGGTAAGGGCAAGGTGATCGATCTGCTGATTCCAATCCTTTCCCTGATCATCTGTTGCGTGATCGGAATGATCTATACAGGCGGTTTCTTTGACGGGGTCGGCTTTGTAGAAGCATTCTCCAACAGTGATGCTTCTGTTGGCCTGGTATTGGGAAGCTTCTTCGGATTTATCATCACAATCATTCTGTATGTGGTAAGAAAAGTGTTGAGCTTCAGCGACTGTATGTCCTGCATCCCGGACGGATTTAAGGCAATGGTTCCTGCAATCCTGATCCTGACCTTTGCATGGACCCTGAAGGCGATGACAGACAGTCTTGGCGCGAAAGAGTTTGTAGCTGGTATGATGGAAACCAGTGCACAGGGACTTATGAATCTGCTTCCGGCAATCATTTTCCTGGTAGCATGTTTCCTCGCATTTGCGACCGGAACATCATGGGGTACTTTCGGTATCCTTATCCCGATCGTTGTTGCAGTATTTGAAGGAAGAAATGAAACGATGATGATCATTTCTATTTCTGCATGTATGGCAGGGGCAGTGTGTGGTGACCACTGCTCACCGATTTCCGATACAACGATCATGGCTTCCGCAGGAGCCCAGAGTAACCATATCAATCATGTAAATACGCAGCTTCCGTATGCAATCACCTGTGCGGCCGTATCCTTCGTAACTTACATCGTAGCAGGTTTTGTACAGAGCGCATGGATCGCCCTTCCAATCGGAATCGTTCTGATGCTTGGAACCTTGTTTGTAATTAGTAAACTGAATCCGGCTGAAGAGGCATAAAATAGGAAAACCGTTGCATTATGAGGAAAGTGCAGCGGTTTTTTTTTGCTGTTATGCATATGAGAAAATGGTACACAGGGAGCAGTGATATGTTACGGTTTATTGGAATGGAATTGTAGAATAACCCGTAAAGACAATATCTTGGCACTGCCCCAAACCAGAAATTCTGGAATGAAAACACTCCGTTCAGTCGCAAGAATGAAATGTTACAAAGGAAGGGAGGAACAAATTCCGAACCCTTGTACATTTTGAACGGGTGTGATAAACTGTTTCATATGCACAGTATGAAGTATCGTTTTTTATAATGCAAATAACAACATATATCATTATGATAAGAAAGAATATAACATTACAAGATAGAATTGGGAGGAACAGAAACATGGATTTGACAAAACTGGCTGCATATGAGGTGATTGAGCAGCGCAAACTGGATGATCTGAAATCAGAAGGTGCACTTTTGAAGCATAAAAAGAGCGGGGCAAGAGTGCTGTTGATTTCCAATGATGATGATAACAAAGTCTTTAACATTGCATTCCGCACACCGACGAAGAACAGTACCGGTGTGCCGCATATCATGGAGCATACGGTACTCTGCGGATCGGAGAAATTCCCGGCTAAGGATCCGTTTGTGGAACTGGTCAAAGGATCTCTGAACACCTTTTTGAATGCCATGACGTATCCGGATAAGACGGTGTATCCGATCGCAAGCTGTAATGATAAGGATTTTCAGAATCTGATGGATGTCTATATGGATGCCGTGCTTCATCCTAATATTTATAAGCATGAAGAAATCTTCCGCCAGGAGGGATGGAGCTACCAGCTGGAGGACAAGGACGGGGAATTGTCTTATAACGGCGTGGTATACAATGAAATGAAGGGCGCATTTTCTTCTCCGGACGGTGTGCTGGATCGGGTGATTCTGAATTCGCTTTTCCCGGATACGACTTATGCAAATGAGTCCGGCGGGGATCCGGATGAGATCCCGAATCTGACTTATGAAGAATATCTGGATTTCCACAGGACTTACTATCATCCGTCAAACAGTTACATTTATCTGTATGGCGATATGGATATGGCTGAAAAGCTGGAATGGCTGGATCGGGAATACCTCTGTAAATATGATAAGATCGAGGTGGATTCTGAGATTCATCTCCAGAAGCCATTTGATGCGGTACGTGACCTTTCCATGAAATATTCGGTTTCCAGTAATGAACCTTTGGAAGATAATACCTATCTTTCTTATAATAAAGTAGTCGGAACGAGTTTGGACAGAGAGCTTTACCTTGCGTTTCAGATTCTGGATTATGCACTCCTCTCTGCGCCGGGGGCACCACTTAAGAAGGCGCTTATGGATGCCGGAATCGGAAAGGATATTACCGGTTCTTATGATAACAGTATTTACCAACCGATTTTCTCTGTGGTCGCAAAAAATGCAAATGAAGATCAGAAAGACGAATTTGTCCGTATCATTGAAAGTACATTAAAGAAGATCGTGGAAGAGGGCATGGATCCCAAGGCACTTGAGGCGGGAATCAATTATCATGAATTCCGTTACAGAGAAGCAGATTTCGGAGGATATCCGAAGGGACTCATGTATGGGCTTCAGATTTTTGACAGCTGGCTTTACGATGAGACAAAACCGTTCATCCATGTGGAGGCATTGGATACATTTGCGTTTATGAAAAAACAGGTGAAGAACGGATATTTTGAAGAATTGATCCAGAAATATCTGCTGGATAATCCGCATGGCTCTATTGTGACCGTACTGCCGGAACAGGGACGCACTGCGCGCCTGGATGCAGAACTTCACGATAAACTGCAGGCATATAAGGCCTCCTTAAGCGATGCGGAAATCGAGAAACTGGTAGAGGATACCAGACGGCTTCTGGAGTATCAGGAGGAGCCGTCCAGTCAGGAAGAACTGGAGAAGATCCCGATGTTGGAAAGAGAAGATATCTCAAGGGAAATCGCTCCGGTTTACAATGAGGAGATGACTCTGGCGGGAGTTCCGGTGGTATTCCATGAGATTGAGACGAACGGAATCGGATATCTGGATCTGATGTTCGATCTGTCAGAAGTTCCGGCGGAACAGCTTCCGTATGTCGGTGTGTTGCAGGCAGTGCTCGGAATCATCGATACGGAGCATTATGATTACGGTGAATTGTTTAATGAAATCAATGTCAATACCGGAGGAATCGGGACCTCTCTCGAATTATATCCGGATGTGACAAAGGTAACAGAAAAAGAATTTAAAGCGACATTTGAGATTAAGACCAAGGCGCTGTATGAGAAGATTCCATTTGCACTTGAGATGATGCAGGAGATCCTCATTTGTTCGAAACTGGATGATGAGAAACGTTTGAAGGAGATCCTGTCCATGAATAAATCACGGATGCAGGCACGTTTCCTGTCTTCAGGACACTCTGCGTCTGCGCTGCGGGCGATGTCTTATCGTTCTCCAATCTCCAGATTCAAGGATATGACAAGCGGTATTGAGTACTACCAGAATGTCAGCCGAATGGAAGAACATTTTGAAAAAGAGAAAGAAGAACTGATAACGATACTGCAGTCTTTGGTAAAAACCCTGTTCTGCAGAGGAAATATGATGGTAAGTTACACAGCATCTAGAGAAGGTCTTGCCGGACTGGAGAATGAACTCGAGAAGCTGAACATGGCATTGTTTGATGAGCAGGAAGCAAAGCCGGCATGCGTGATCCGGTGCGAGCAGAAAAATGAAGGCTTCAAGACCTCATCTAAAGTACAGTTTGCCGCAAAAGCCGGAAACTTTATCGATGCGGGCGAATCCTATACCGGAGCGCTTCAGATTCTGAAGGTGATTATGAGCTATGAATATCTCTGGGTTAACATCCGCGTGAAGGGCGGAGCTTACGGATGCATGAGTAATTTCAACCGGATTGGTGAGGGATATTTTGTGTCTTATCGTGATCCGAACCTGAAAAAGACGCTGGAAGTCTATGACGGTGTTCCGGAGTATCTGGAGAATTTCACCGTAAGTGAGCGTGACATGACCAAATATATCATCGGGACCATCAGCAATATTGATCAGCCGATGACACCGGCAGCAAAAGGGGATCGCTCCATGAATCTGTATATGAATCATGTGAGTGAAGAGATGATTCGTACAGAACGGCAGCAGATCCTTGAGGCTACGCAGGAGGATATTCGCGCTCTGGCTCCTGTGGCGAAGGCAGTACTTGCCGGAAATCAGATCTGTGTGATCGGAAATGAAGCGAAGATCGAAGAAGAAAAAGATGTCTTTATGGAAGTAAAGGATTTATTCTAGAAAGAAAGGCTGCAATGGGCAGCGAGGAGAAGGAGGATACATGAGAGCAGATTATAAATCGGGATTTGTGACACTCATCGGAAGACCGAACGTGGGAAAATCAACGTTGATGAATTATCTGATCGGGCAGAAGATTGCGATCACATCCAACAAACCGCAGACGACAAGAAACCGGATCCAGACGGTTCTGACAACGGAGAATGGGCAGATCGTTTTTGTGGATACGCCCGGAATTCATAAAGCCAAGAATAAGCTTGGTGAATATATGGTAAATGTTGCGGAACGTACCCTGAATGAAGTGGATGTGGTGCTCTGGCTGGTCGAGCCCACGACCTTTATCGGAGCCGGCGAGCAGCATATCGTACAGCAGCTGAAAAAGGTGAATACACCGGTCGTTCTGGTGATCAATAAAGTGGATTCTGTGAAAAAAGAAGATGTGCTTCCGTGTATTGCGAAATACAGTGAGATCTTTGATTTTGCGGATATCGTTCCGGTTTCCGCAAGGACAGGAGATAATACCGAAGAACTGCTGAAGGTAATTATGAAATATCTTCCGTATGGCCCGCAGTTTTACGATGAGGATACCGTCACGGATCAGCCGGAGCGGCAGATTGTTGCAGAGATCATCCGGGAGAAGGCATTGCACTGTCTGAACGAAGAGATCCCGCACGGGATTGCAGTTTCGATCGAGAAAATGAAGGCGCGCAAGAAAGTGATGGATATTGAGGCTACGATCATCTGTGAGCGGGACTCCCACAAGGGAATCATTATCGGAAAACAGGGAGCCATGCTTAAGAAAATTGGCAGCACTGCGCGATTTGAGATTGAGAAAATGCTGGACATGAAGGTAAATCTTCAATTGTGGGTCAAAGTGAAGAAGGATTGGCGGGATAGTGATTTTCTGATTAAGAACTTTGGCTACCGGGAAGATGAAGAATAATCGACTTTAAATGAAACGAAAGAGAACAAGGCAGACCTGAAAATATGCAGGAAGCAGGAGGCAGGAAAGATGAGTCAGATCGTCACTTTGACGGGGATGGTACTTTCGGCATCGCCGGTCGGGGAATACGACAGACGGGTCGTGATCCTGACAAAGGAGAGAGGAAAAATATCTGCATTTGCCAAGGGGGCCAGACGTCCGCAGAGCCATTTGGCGGGGGTCACAGCTCCCTGTTCTTTTGGTGTCTTTTCGATGTTCGAAGGGCGGACTTCGTATACGATCCAGTCTGCGGATATTTCCAACTATTTCGCGGAGCTGAGGACGGATGTGGAAGCGGCATATTATGCGTTTTATTTTCTGGAATTTGCAGACTATTATACCAGAGAATCGAATGACGAACGAGAAATGCTGAAGCTGCTTTACCAAAGCATGCGGGCACTTACAAAGAGACTGATTCCGCTGCGTCTGGTCCGGTATATCTTTGAACTGAAAGCGGTGAGCATCAACGGAGAAGGGCCGCAGGTATTCCAGTGTGTATCCTGTGGAAGTACAGAGAAAAGCCTGTTATTCAGTGCAAAAAAAGGTGGCATTGTCTGCAGTGCATGCAGCCGGAGCGTGTATGATATAATAAAACTGAACAGTTCGACACTTTATGCCATGCAGTACGTAGAGACATCTTCGATTGAAAAACTGTTTGCGTTTACTTTGAGTGATGAGGTTTTGGACGAGTTCGGAAAAGTAATGGAGCGGTATCTGGATGTATATGTGGAGAAGCGTTTTAAATCACTGGAGATTCTGGAACAGATTGCGGGAATCTAAACGAATTTGTCAAGGGTTTTGGCTGTAAAAAAAGTTGCCAGATATTATAAAGTATATCCCATAAGTCATTGGACAACCTAATAATGAGCAGCGTTTATGGACGCTGTGAAACAGAAGAACAGGTGAGGTGACCGGGATGAAAGAGTGCTTTTGGGAAAAATTTACGCAGACGGGGCGGGTGGAAGATTATCTCAGTTATAAAGGTATGGAAATCTGTCAGGATGTTATTGAAAAACATAAAGAAAATCGGGATGAGACCAGAGAAAAAACTCCGGACATGGAACGGATACAGGGGTAAAATGACTGAATTTTCTTAAAATAATAGCTAATTATGTATTTTTTTGGACGCAATATGTTAAAAAAATGGCAGGAATGCTTGCAAAATATGGATTCTCTCTGTATAATAGGATAATCACACAAAGATAAGTGTATTTTTGGTAGAAACAATTGTCTTTGTAAAAAAGAAGAGAATGCGAGGATTGGTATTATGGTAGAAAAGACAATGGACAAAATTGTAGCTTTAGCAAAGTCAAGAGGTTTTGTATATCCTGGGTCTGAAATCTACGGTGGGCTTGCCAACACATGGGATTATGGTAACCTCGGGGTGGAATTAAAGAATAATGTTAAGAAAGCATGGTGGAAAAAGTTTGTACAGGAGAATCCATACAACGTTGGTGTAGACTGTGCAATTCTGATGAACCCGCAGACATGGGTGGCATCCGGACATCTGGGCGGATTCAGTGACCCGCTGATGGATTGTAAAGAATGTCATGAACGTTTCCGTGCAGATAAATTGATTGAAGATTACGCCAAGGAAAATGGAATTGATCTTCCGGATAGTATTGACGGATGGTCACATGAACAGATGGAAACATTTGTGAGAGAACATGAGATCCCGTGTCCGACCTGCGGAAAGCATAATTTCACAGAGATCCGCGAATTCAACCTGATGTTTAAGACATTCCAGGGTGTAACAGAAGATGCAAAGAACGTTGTTTATCTGCGCCCGGAAACGGCTCAGGGTATCTTTGTAAACTTCAAGAATGTACAGCGTACTTCAAGAAAGAAACTTCCGTTTGGTATCTGCCAGATCGGTAAATCGTTCCGTAACGAGATCACACCGGGTAACTTCACATTCCGTACCCGTGAGTTCGAGCAGATGGAGCTTGAGTTCTTCTGCAAACCGGATACCGATCTTGAGTGGTTCGCATACTGGAAGAAATATTGTCTGGACTGGCTCTATACACTTGGCTTAAAAGAAGACGAAGTCCGTTACAGAGATCATGACAAAGAAGAGCTTTCTTTCTACAGCAAAGCTACTACAGACGTAGAATTCCTCTTCCCGTTCGGATGGGGCGAGCTGTGGGGAATCGCAGACAGAACCGATTATGACCTGACTCAGCATCAGAATGTATCCGGACAGGATATGACCTATTTCGATGATGAGACAAATGAAAAATACATTCCATACGTTATTGAGCCGTCACTCGGTGCAGACCGTATG
Organism: bacterium; assembly: GCA_022774325.1. GTDB lineage: Bacteria > Bacillota > Clostridia > Lachnospirales > Lachnospiraceae > Allocoprococcus. Next base: position 9,330 of record JALFNN010000089.1, read on the forward strand.
GTACTTGCTTTCCTTTGCGGCGCGTATGATGAAGAAGATCTGGAAGACGGTACAAAACGTACAGTTCTTCATTTCCATCCGGCTCTTGCTCCGGTTAAGATCGGTGTACTTCCGCTTTCAAAGAAATTGAATGAAGGCGCGGAAAAGGTTTACACAGAGCTGAGCAAATACTACAACTGTGAATTTGATGACAGAGGAAATATCGGAAAGAGATACCGTCGTCAGGATGAAATCGGAACACCGTTCTGTGTTACTTATGATTTTGAGTCAGAAGAAGATGGAGCAGTTACGGTTCGTGACCGCGATACTATGCAGCAGGAAAGAGTAAAGATCGAAGATCTGAAAGCTTATTTTGAAAAGAAATTTGAATGGTAATATAGGAATGGAAAGAGTCTGGGATACCGGGCTCTTTCATTTTGCGTAAATAAGTATTTGGTGAGGTTGTTTTATGGTATAGATATACTCTATAAATGACAAGATTTATCAGAATTTTAAATTTGTATGTGCGGATCGGGAAATTTATAATGAAAGATAGGATGAAATGCGGAGAAATCCGCAGGCATCAGGGAAAAATCTTATGATTTATTTATGGAGGAAAAGAAAATGGAAATTATCAAAGAATTACCAGAGGTTTTTGAAGAGTTTGCGGAGCAGCGCAAAAAGTCATTTTTGGCAATGAAGGAGATAAAAGATCAGAATATTCCGGTTGTAGGTTCCTATTGTACCTATTTCCCGCAGGAGATCGCCATGGCGATGGGCGCGGTTACGGTCGGACTTTGCTCGATGACAGATGAGACGATCCCGATCGCAGAACGGGATCTGCCGAGAAACTTATGCCCGCTTATCAAAGCAAGTTACGGTTTTGCTGTAAGCGATAAATGTCCGTTCTTCTATTTCTCTGATGTGGTTGTAGGGGAAACGACCTGTGACGGTAAGAAAAAAATGTATGAATATATGTCTGAATTTAAAGAAATGTTCATCATGGAGCTTCCAAATACGCAGAAAGAAGAGAGCCTGAAGCTTTGGAAGAAAGAAATCATCCGGTTTAAGGAGTATCTGGAAGAAAAGTTTGAAGTGGAGATCACGGAGGAGCAGATCCGAGAGGCCATCCGTATTCAGAATGAGGGAAGAAGAGCGCTCAAGAGACTGTATGAGGTGATGAAAAATGATCCGACTCCGATCAGCGGAGAAAATCTGTTCAATGTTCTCTATGGAAGTACATTCAAATTTGACAGAAAGAAGCTTCCGGAGGAGGTCAATGCGCTGACGGACAAGATCCTGAAAGAGTATGCAGAGGGCAAGATGGAGCCGAAGAAGAAGAGAATTCTGGTTACGGGATGTCCGATCGGCGGTGCAACGGTCAAAGTTGTAAAAACAATTGAGAGTAACGGCGGTGTGGTTGTTGCATTTGAAAACTGCTCCGGAGCGAAGTCTATTGACAAGCTGGTAGATGAAGACAATCCGGATGTATACGATGCGCTGGCAAGAAGGTATCTGAATATCGGCTGTTCTGTTATGACACCGAACCCGAATCGTCTTGAGCTTCTGGGAAGACTGATCGATGAGTACAAGGTGGACGGTGTTGTGGAGATGGTTCTCCAGGCATGCCATACTTATAGCGTGGAAACAAGAAAGATCATGAAATTTGTAAATGAAGAAAAGGGTATTCCGTATATTTCCGTGGAGACGGACTATTCCCAGTCTGATCTCGGACAGCTGAATACAAGAATTGCGGCATTTATCGAGATGCTGTAATAAATAAAATAATTATTTAACGCTTGACTTTGCAGGGAGCCGTTTATATACTAGGATTTAACTTGCGAAAAGGTCTTGTGTGAAAAAAAGGAAAAGCAGACAGAAGACTTTGAAGTGAAAGTTTTTTGCCTGCTTTTTGCAGAAAAGAACAGGAGGAGAAGACCATGAATATGATTACAGATGTCATGAACTACATTCGTGAATATGACAAGGAGGTAGGCGAAGCACTCGGGTTGGAGCTGGGACGGCAGAGAAGGAATCTGGAGCTGATCGCATCTGAGAATATCGTAAGCCCGGCTGTTATGTTGGCGATGGGAACGGTACCTACCAATAAATACGCGGAAGGATATCCGGGAAAACGCTATTATGGCGGCTGTGAAGATGTGGATATTCTTGAAAATCTTGCAATCGAGCGTGCAAAAAAGCTTTTCGGCTGTGATCATGTCTGCGTACAGCCACATTCGGGGGCAAGCGCCAATATGGCTGTTTATCAGGCATTTCTCAAGCCGGGAGATACGGTTATGGGGCTGAATCTGGCGCATGGAGGCCATTTGACTCATGGCTCACCGGTCAATATGTCCGGCCTTTTGTATCATTTCGTACCGTATAATGTCAACGACGAGGGATTCCTCGATTATGATGAAATCCGTAGAATTGCCAAAGAGTGTAAGCCGAAAATGATCGTTGCAGGAGCTTCTGCTTATCCGAGAGAGATCCGGTTTGACATCTTTGCTGACATTGCAAAAGAGGTAGGCGCCTATTTATTTGTCGATATGGCACATATTGCAGGGCTTGTTGCAGCAGGACTTCATCAGAGTCCGGTTCCGTATGCGGATGTTGTGACGACGACCACACATAAGACGCTCCGCGGACCGAGAGGCGGAATAATCATGTGCAAAGAAGAATATGCAAAAGCGATTGATAAAGCTATTTTCCCGGGGACACAGGGCGGACCTTTGATGCATATCATTGCAGCGAAGGCTGTCTGCTTCGGAGAGGCATTGAAACCGGAGTTCAAGGAATATCAGCAGCAGGTTGTGAAGAATGCAAAGGTGCTGGCTGAAGGAATGCTGGAAGAAGGCTTCAACCTCGTGAGCGGCGGAACCGATAATCATCTGATGCTGGTCGACCTGCAGAACATGGGTGTGACTGGTAAGGAAATGCAGAAACGTCTGGATGAAGTATATATCACTGTGAATAAGAATGCAGTGCCGAATGATCCGGCAAGTCCGTTTGTCACAAGCGGAATCCGTATCGGAACACCGGCGGTTACAACTCGCGGCCTGAAGGAAGAGGACATGCGTGTGATTGCAAAACTGATTAAGAAGACGGTTACGGATTTTGACAGTAAATTTGATGAAATCCGCAGGGAAGTGACGAAAATCTGTGACAAATATCCACTGTACGAATAGATGGATGTCATGCAGCAGTGCATCGTAGTGGTGCACTGTTGTGATAAAAATCTCTTTTTTATTTCGGCAATGTGTGTTAGAATAGAGGGAACTGTTGAAAAACATCATTGGAAGGAAATAAATAATGTTATACGAAGAAGCAAGGGTATATTTGGATCATGTATCGAAATACGGAAGTGTACTTGGCTTAGATAGTATAAAGAGCTTACTTGGCGAGCTTGGAAATCCGCAAAACGATTTGAAATTTATACATATAGCAGGTACCAATGGGAAGGGGTCTGTTCTCGCCTGCCTTTCCTGTATTTTGCAGGAGGCAGGGCTTTGTGTGGGAAGATATGTGTCACCGACGGTCATGGACTATATGGAACGATTTCAGATCAATGGTCAATGGATGGCGGAAGACGAGCTCGCTCTTTTTGTGTCTGAAGTAAAGCAGGCGGCAGAAAAGGTGGAAGAAAAAACAGGCCTCACAGCTACTGTATTTGAGATTGAGACGGCCATCGCATTTCTGTATTTTCGAAAACATGCTTGTGACTATGTTGTTCTGGAGACCGGAATGGGAGGACTCCTGGACGCAACGAATATTGTGGAGACGACGAAGGTCTGTGTATTTACCTCGATCAGTATGGATCATGTGGGAATTCTGGGAAATACGCTGGAGGAGATTGCGGAAACGAAAGCCGGAATCATAAAACCGGGGGCTGTGGTAGTAACGGCCGGACAAAGGGAAGAAGTTCTTGCGGTTCTCAAAAAGAAATCGGAAGAATGCGGATGCAGGATGTACAAAGCCTTGCCGGAAAAGGCGGTCATACTGGAAGAGGACATTCTGGGACAGAGATTTTCCTACGGAAAGTATGAGAATCTGAGATTGAATCTGGCAGGAAGATATCAGATTGACAATGCTGTAACTGTGCTGGAAACGATAGAAGCATTGAAGGATACCGGGCTGGGGATCAGTGACCAGGCTGTCCGGAAGGGACTGGATCAAGTGTGCTGGCCGGGGCGATTCCAGGCTCTTGATGAGGAACCGCTTGTGATCGTCGACGGAGCACATAATCGGGATGCCGCAGAAAGACTTGCCGAGAATATCGGGTGTTATCTGGAGGGCAGAAGGATTACGGCGGTTATGGGTGTATTTAAGGATAAAGAGGCAAAAGTGATGACTGGGATCATGGCACCTTATCTGGAAAAGGCGTATACGGTGGATCTGCCGAACCGGGAACGAACGCTTGACAAGGAGAAGCTGGCTCAGTACCTGAAAGAAGAGGGGGTTCCGGCTGAGGTGGCTGGAAGTATCCGAGAAGCATTGGCGTTTGCCAGGCAAAATGCAGGGAAAGACGGAGTGGTGCTGGTATTTGGTTCTCTCTCTTATCTGGGAGAGGTAATCCGCATATGTGCGGAAGGAAAGGAAGAAAAGTCATGGTAGATCGCAAGAAAGTGGAACAGGCAGTCAGGCTCCTGTTGGAAGGAATCGGAGAAGATCCGACAAGAGAAGGGTTGGTGGAGACGCCGGATCGTATCGCCAGAATGTACGAAGAAATTTGCGGCGGAATGGATGAGGATGCAGGAGAGCACCTGAAGAAGACATTTACCGTTAGAAATAATGAGATGGTGGTAGAAAAGGATATTACATTTTACTCCATGTGTGAACATCACATGCTTCCGTTTTATGGGAAGGTTCATATTGCATATATTCCGGACGGAAAAGTGGTGGGCTTAAGCAAGCTCGCCAGAACTGTGGAGGTATATGCCAGAAGGCTTCAGCTTCAGGAACAGATGACGGCTCAGATTGCGGATGCACTGATGGAGCATCTGAACCCGAAAGGAGTTATGGTGATGGCAGAAGCGGAACACATGTGCATGACTATGCGCGGTGTGAAAAAGCCTGGAAGTAAGACGGTCAGCGTTGTGACGAGGGGAGCATTTGCAGAGGAAGAAAGACTGCAGAATATGTTCTTTCAGATGATCAGAGAGTAAAGCAGAATGTGCGCGGAGTAATTGATAACAATGGAACAGAGCAGGAAACAGGAAGAAATAATAAAAATGGAGCGGGTGCATCGGATCTGTACGCATCCGCTCTATGTCGAGTGTATGGAAAAGAACAGGCAGGAAGAAATGAATCGGATTTTCTGCGGACATGATATGCAGCATTTTCTGGATGTGGCCAGGTTAGCATATATATTTTCCATGGAAAGAGGATACGGGATTTCAAAGGAATCGATTTATGCTGCTGCTGTACTGCATGATATTGGAAAATGGATGCAGTATGCGCAGAAAATTCCGCATGAGCAGGCAAGCGCGCAGATTGCGGAGCAGATCCTCGAGGATACAGGATTCGAAGAAGACGAGAAAAAGGGCATTTTGCTTGCAATTCTGAGTCACAGAGAGCATTCGAAAGAAAATGGGAGAGGGAACAAGTTGGCAGAAGTACTGTATGATGCAGATAAAACTTCCCGGAATTGTTTTGCGTGCACGGCAAAAGAAGCGTGTGACTGGGGAGAAGAGAAGAAGAATCTTCGGATCATCTGGTGATTTGTGCAAATAAGATTTATGGAAGGAAGATGGAGAAAATGAAAATCGGGAATAGAGAATTTGATGTGAAAAATCACACATATATTATGGGAATTCTAAACGTGACACCGGATTCTTTTTCTGATGGTGGAAAATGGAACAATTATGATGCGGCTATGCGCCACACAGAGGAACTCTTGAAAGGTGGATGCGATATTCTGGATATAGGGGGAGAGTCCACCCGCCCCGGACATCAGCAGATTACTGAGGAAGAGGAAATAGAAAGAGTTACACCTCTTATCGAGGCGGTAAAGAAGAATTTTGATGTGCCGGTGTCAATCGATACCTACAAAAGCAGGGTGGCGGGGGCGGCACTTCAGGCCGGCGCGGATATGGTAAATGATATCTGGGGCTTTTTATATGATGAGGAGATGGCACCTCTGGTGAAAAAATATGATGTCGCCTGCTGTCTGATGCATAACCGCAGTGAGGCGATCTATGAAAATCTGATTGAAGATATGTGTTGTGATCTGCAGAAATGTATCCGTGCGGCAAAAGAGGCAGGCATAGCGGATGACAAGATTATGCTGGATCCGGGGGTAGGATTCGGAAAGACGTATGAAATGAATCTGGATGTTATGAAACATCTGGATCGTTTCAATGAACTGGGCTATCCGATGCTGCTTGGTACGTCCAGAAAATCGATGATCGGGCTTACTTTGGATCTCCCGGTGACAGAACGGGAAGAGGGAACCCTTGTGACGACTGTGATGGCAGTGCAGTGCGGATATGGATTTGTTCGTGTGCATGATGCCGAGAAAAACCGCAGGGCGATCCGGATGACGGAAGCAATTTTGAAGCGACCATAGAACAAACGAGACGAAGGGAGCAGGAAAGAAGAAATACAGGAAAGAGTAGGTGAGAAATGAAAATGGACAAGATTAAGATAAAAGACCTGGAAGTATTTGCCAATCATGGTGTATTTCCTGAAGAAACAGTATTGGGACAGAAATTCCTGGTAAGCTGTGCGATTCATTTAAATACACGAAAAGCAGGAATAACGGACTTGCTTGATGAATCTGTTAATTACGGAACCATTTGTCATTTGATTAAGGATGAGATGGAAAAGAATACATTTAAACTGATCGAATCGGTGGCAGAGCATCTGGCGGAGACTGTCCTTGAATCGGATCCCCGTATACGGCAGGTGGATCTGGAGATTAAGAAGCCCTGGGCTCCGATCGCCCTTCCTCTTGATACGGCATCTGTGGAGATAAGCAGAAAGTGGCATGAGGTATATGTGGCTGTTGGATCCAACATGGGGGATAAGAAACGCTATATCGAATCAGCACTGGATGGACTTGCACATACAAAGGGGTGTCGGCTTCTGAAAGTATCCAAATTGATTGCGACAGAGCCTTATGGAAGAGTAGAGCAGGATGAATTCCTGAATGGTGCGGTGAAGCTGGAGACTCTTTTGACACCGCATGAATTGATGGACAGGCTTCATGAGCTGGAAAAAGAGGCGGGAAGAGAGCGAACGATCCATTGGGGACCCAGAACGCTTGATTTGGATATTCTTCTCTACGACCATGAAATTATTGAGGATGATGACCTTTGTGTGCCGCATGCGGATATGCAGAACCGTACATTCGTGCTGGAACCTATGGTGGAAATCGCACCCCACAAACGTCATCCGGTTTCCGGGAAAACGATGCAGGAAATGCTTTCGGAATTGCTTGCCGATTTGACTTGATTTCTCGCCCGAAGATGCTTATACTGTAAAAGAATAGTCGGACAACCGGCTGATTTCAGAAAGAGAGGTATGGAATAAAATGGAAGAAAAGAATCTGTGGAATTCTTATGGCGAGGAGCAGCTGAAAGAGCTTCATGAGATTAACGAAAAATACAAGGACTGCCTTGATAAAGGAAAGACAGAGCGTGAATGCATCGCTCTGGCGGTAGAGATGGCAAAAGAAGCCGGATACCGCGATGTCAAAGAAGTGATGGCTGAAGGCACACCGCTCAAATCCGGGGATAAGGTTTACGCAGTATGTATGGAAAAGATGATCGCTATGTTCCGTATCGGAGAAGAGCCGATCTCGAACGGTATGAATATTCTGGGGGCCCATATCGATTCACCGCGTATCGACGTAAAGCAGAATCCACTTTATGAGAGTGAAGGACTGGCTTATCTGGATACACATTATTATGGCGGAATTAAGAAATATCAGTGGGTGACAGGACCGATGGCACTTCACGGTGTAGTGGCAAAGACTGACGGTTCTGTTGTAAATATCAGTATCGGTGAGAAAGAGAGCGATCCGGTATTCGTAATCACCGATCTGCTTGTGCATCTTTCCGCACAGCAGATGGAGAAAAAGGCTAATGCAGTGATCGAAGGTGAGAAGCTCGATCTTCTAATCGGAAATCGTCCGATCGAGCAGGCTGAGGATCTGGAAAAAGAAGAAAAAGATACCATCAAAGCGAACGTACTTAAGATTCTGGAAGAGACCTATGGAATTTCAGAAAAAGATTTCGCGTCTGCAGAACTGGAAATCGTTCCGGCAGGAAAAGCAAGAGATCTCGGATTTGACCGCAGCATGATCCTTGCATACGGACAGGATGACAGAGTCTGCGCATTTACCTCCCTGTTTGCAATGCTGGATGTGGAGTCAGCTTCCCGTACAGGATGCTGCCTGCTGGTAGATAAAGAAGAAATCGGAAGTGTTGGCGCAACTGGTATGCATTCCCGTTTCTTCGAAAATGTTGTTGCAGAACTGATCGCTCTGACAGAAGGAGAATCCGAACTGAAGGTACGCCGTGCACTGGCAAATTCCAGAATGCTTTCTTCTGATGTAAGCGCAGCTTATGATCCGATGTTTGCAGACGCATTCGAAAAACGCAGTTCCGCATTCTTCACCAAAGGACTTGCATTCAACAAATTTACCGGAAGCCGCGGAAAGAACGGTTCCAACGACGCAAACGCAGAATACCTTGCAAAGATTCGCAAAGTTATGGACGATGCAGAAGTTACATATCAGTTTGCTGAACTCGGTAAAGTTGATGTGGGCGGCGGCGGAACCATCGCTTACATCATGGCACAGTACGGAATGGAAGTCATCGACAGCGGTGTTGCCGTACTTTCCATGCACGCACCATATGAAGTCAGTAGCAAGGCTGATGTGTACGAGGCAGTAAAAGGCTATAGAGCTTTCCTGAAAAATATGTAGGGACGTTTCTTTTGCCACGGATGCTGGGGTCAAAAGCCCTGGCATCGAACGTCCTTTTTTTGCTTTTTGTTGCTATTTATAAGTTTCTACCGTAGTTTTCGGTATATTTGGTGTCGATTGTAACTATACCCTTCCCATATTCTTATGCCAATAGAGGATTTTCTGCATAGTTCGAAGACCCTTTCACATAGTGAAAGAGTTTT
>JALFNN010000001.1 GCA_022774325.1 bacterium
ATGATTACGTTAACAGGAGTGTTTGGCCGTGAAGCTTTATCACTATATAAAACAGCAAAAGGTTTTTCATCAATTTTAGGGAACACTTCTTCTGCGAAAACCTTTGCCCAGGAATTTTCTAACGCTTTTTGCTCACGTGCAATGAGGTTTAAAAAACTATCGAACAGAGATAACTGTTCTACATCATTTGTTTTAAAAGACATATGCAAACCACCTTTATTTGATAAGATGATTATACCATATGTCTTTCATCAATAGTAGTTATTTAATTAGTTGGAAATACCTTTTGACCCCAGCATCATAATATACTATGCACGCAATTTATTCAAGAAAATTTGCTATCATTTGTTTGAATTTTAGGAGTGCATCGGGGATGGGTTCATGGTCACGAATCTTCTTCAAAGATTTATTGGTGATTCACACCTCGTAGCATAATGTGATACGTATCAATTGGGCTTATTATTCTTCTTGTTCTGGGTATATTACTCTCCCTTCTTTGAAATATAGTAACTACACCCCGTCCCATAGCCACTTAGAATTTCCCTGCATAATTCATTGATATTTGCCTGAATCGGCTTGACATTGTTACAATAATCGGAAATTGCAGCACATACAGTATTACAATTTCCATTCATAGAAATGATTTTCGACAATCACATGAATCTTTACATATGATTCAGGAGCTCCTCAAAACCACCTGCCTATGAGCCGATTATAGCACAATTATTCTTTGTATTCTGCATTATTAATAAAAAGTGGAGGTCACTCCAAAAATTCTCTTATTCTATCCCGGTATTCTCCCGTCTTTCTCCCCAGCAGTACAAAAACATGTCCTTCTCCTTCTACATTCCACCTTCTACAATCTGCATTCACACATTCCTCAATCCGATCTGCATTTTTCATCTTTACAAAGTAATCTTTCTTTCCATGTATAATCATCATCGGAGTTTTTGAATGCCGAAGGCTCTCTGACGCATCACCGTAATAATCAAAATTATCCTTTGTCAGTCCAATTCCGCTCCAGATGAAAAATGATTTACACGCGAACTGTTTCATTCCTACATAGCTGCTGTCTACGATGAGTCTTGTAACATGTAACTCGGGAAGGGCCTGTAATTTCCCCACTTTCAACGGTCCATTTTCCATAAATGTATCAAGCCCGGAGAGATAGTTAACTGTCGCTCCTCCTAAAGATAATCCATGTACGATCACTTGCTCTACTTTATAATCAGCATGGAGCTTTTTCAGCCAGTCATAGACATCCAGACTTTCCAGGAACCCCATCGCCACACGTCCTTCGCTTTTCCCGAATCCGCGCAGATCCGGTGCCAAAATATGATAGCCAAGCTCATAATAGATATAGCCTATGTTATTAGTTATGATGCTGCCATCTAACTGATTCGGATGCAAAATGATAGCCCACTTCCCAGAAGGTTCTTTTTGCTTATAAATCCTTCCCCAAAGCCGAACTCCGTATTTCTCCCCTGCAAATTTTTCCGCGAGTTCTGCGCGAATCCAGACTTGCTGTGGCGTAACAGGAAGTACCTTATCTGTCTTTCCTTTTACATATTTTATTGCTCTTACAAATTCTTCCCTATTCATCTTTTTCCTACCTTGTTCCATCCTCTTTCGATTTTACATTTTCTCATATCTTCTCAAGACACGGACACTCTATTCCTATTCACCTAAATCCCGATAAAGAAGATATGAAATATGGTTGGAGCGAATCTATCTCTATCATATAGGATTGCTCAAGCTTTGTAAAGGTACGTACTATCTACCGTTTAGTGATTACTATTATCCACAAGCACTTCCGAAATCGTCACTAAATTCCGAGAATAATCTTCAATATAATATCAATTCCCATCAAACATATATATAATATCTTTCCTCTGTGCAATGATTTCATGATACACATTCTAAGACATTATTTCTGTATTCCATATCCGCTCAGACAGTTTCATCGTCAAATTCTGTAATTCGGACTAGAAATAAAGCCTCATAGAACGTATAATAAAATTCATAGATTATAAATTAAAACAGTCCGCGGGCGGGTTCGCGTCACTCAGAATGAGTGACTACGAACCCGTCCCCCGGCCACGAGGACTCATATATGAATTATACAAAAATTTTACAAGGTATCCTTGACATTGGAGAGGCAATGTTAAAAAGTGGTGCCGAGAATTTTCGAATTGAAGACAGTCTCTATCGAATGTGCAGGAGTTACGGCTTTACACGGTATGATGTATTCGTAATACCAAGCAACATTCAGATTACTATTGAGACGCCGGATGGGGAGATTCTTACTCAGATCCGCCATATTGAGACGGTTAGTACTGATTTTGATCTGCTTCACCATTTGAATAAGCTATCAAGATATGTCTGTGCGCACACGCCGAATGAGAAGGAACTGCATCAGAAGTATCTTGACACCATGAACCGCATTCCGCAGCATCCCGCGATCCAGTATGTTGCTACTGTGATGGGCGGAACCGGATTTGCTGTTTTTTTCGGGTGCGGATTTACTGACGCAGTTGTAGCTGCGATTGCGTCTGTGATGCTTGTCATCGCCGGAAACTGGCTCAGTAAAAGAGAGAGCAATTTGCTGATCTATAATATGATTCTCTCTTTCTTATCGGAAGTATTGATCGTCGTTCTGGTCCGGCTGGGTATCGGCGTCCATCCGGAACGAATCATGCTGGGGATGGTCATGCTTCTCATCAGCGCAATAGGAACAACGAATGGAATCCGTGATCTCCTGCAGCGGGACTTTATTTCCGGTCTGATCAACATCTTGAATTCTTTTCTTGGCGCTACGGGTATCGCATTCGGAATTGCACTTGCCATGCTTCTTCTGAATGAAGTTTCTTCCGAAGGAGCAGCGCTGAATACGAATATTCTGATTCAGCTTATTTCCTGCACGATCGGATGTACCGGTTTCGCACTGTGTTTCAAAATTCGTGGCAGACAGGTGCTTTTTTCCAGCGTCGGCGCTTTTTTGACCTGGGGAATTTATCTGCTGGTGTACCACTTTAACCCCAGCAATTTCCTGGCCACACTGACAGCCGCCGTGTTTGTCGGTTTCTATGCATTTGCCATGTCCCGGATCAACAAGGCACCTTCTACGATTTTCCTCACCGCATCCGTGCTTCCCTTAATTCCGGGATCTGCTCTGTACTATATGATGTATGGATATGTGAGTGGAAATAAAGAAATGGCAATGGCCAAGACAAATTCGCTGCTCACGACCTGCCTTGCCATTGCCTTAGGATTCTTAATCGTTGATGTTGCTTCAAGATATCTTATGACTGCATTGAATCGGGATTACCATATCGGAAAACATTCCTAGAATCCAGTGCAGATATCCGGATTGGCTCCTTACGTTTCACTTGCGATATAAGTACGAATCGCCTCGGCTGCCTCCTGATAATCTTTTTTGACATCTTCCAGAAGTGCAGCCGCTTCTTCCGGAACGGTCTCCTGCTCTTTACGCAGTACTTCTGTAATTATTTCCGCAGAACCTGCAAGCCGCTCAATCCCAAGATTTCTACATACGCCCTTCAGTGTATGTGCCGCACGGAAGGCCTCTTCCCGATTTCCTGCATCCATTTCTTCACATAATTTTTGATAACTGTCATCTTCTAAAAATTTGCCTATAAACTTACGCACAAGATTCGGGCTCATCAATCTTTTGAGAACAGCTTCATAGTCTCCGCCTATCTTCTGATAGCATTCTTGAATTGTCATCATTTTCTCCTTTTTGCCGGATTTATTCCACCGCTTTTCCTACCGTCTCCAGCGGATCAATCGTTTCCAGCTGCATTTTGTTTTTTAATTTATCTTCCACTTCCATCAGACATACCAAAAGCAATGGATTAAATGCGCCGCATTCCCCATACAGGATCTCATCCGAACAATTATCTTACCGATGTCATGCAATGCAGATACCATATTTTCTAACTCCCTATGCTAAAACTTTCTTAACACATGAAACTATAATAATCTGGAGAGTGCCTTATAAAATCTTTGCATCACTTCCGGCGATGGTTGATTCGTATTTCCGAGTTTTACAGTTTTATTTGCGCCATGGTAATCACTTCCTGCGGTGACAAATAAATTGTAAATTTCTGCAAATTTCAGCATGCTACTCTTTTGTAATTCGGTGAATCCCGAATAATAGCATTCCAACCCCATAAGGCCATTGGCTTTGAGTCTGGAAATCCGTTCCTCGGTAGCTTCTTCTGTAAGCACTTTGGACCCGTCTGCCAGGATTCCATGCGCAAGCACCGGAATTCCGTCTGCGAATAAAATGGCATCGATCGCCTCCTCAGGAGACAGATACCTTTCCTTTCCATGGTATCCGCCCAGAATCCGGAATGCCTCAGCCTTATCTGCGGCATATCCTCTTGCAAGCATCATTTTCGCAAGATGCGGCTTCCCGGGGTTCTCCAGCGCCAAAAATTCATTCTGTTCTTCTTCCGAAAATGCAAAGCCATAATTCTCTTCAAGAAACCTGAGCCGGTTTTTCGCTTTATCCATCCGGGCTGAATGAGTAATCTGTACAGCTTCGAGAATGGAAGATTTCTCCGGGTCATATCCGTACCCGAGGATGTGATATTTCCCTTTGTTGTCACGGCAGGAAAATTCCACACCGTAAATAAATGCCGGATCATCTGGCTGCAATACTTTCTGCATCTCCGCACATCCATCGCAGGAATCGTGATCGGTCAGAGAGAAAAGATCGATTCCTGCCGCCTTTACTTTTTTAAGCAAGGCAGCAGGTGTATCCGTTCCGTCAGAATAGATTGAATGCATATGCAGATCCGGGTTTTTAAAATTCTTATTACGATTCATTATATCAGTGTATCCACCTGTTCTGCCAGTTTGCAAAGTTCATTTCTGTAGATCTCAATCAGTTCCGGGCTTCCGTTTCTGCGAATGGTACGGCGCAGTAATCGGATCAATCCTACAACTTTCGCTTTATTTTCTTTGTCTTTCAGGACTTCCTTATCATCGGTTCCATAGTAAAGTGCAAGGCTCTTCTGCCAGAATGCTTCCGCAACCTCATATGGGAAACCAAGGAATGACAGCACATTGTTCTTATCCAGCATATTGAATCCGATATATGCATTATACATAGACCCCATTTCCAGAACCGGATGACCGATTGCAAGTGTATCCATATCGATCAGGATCACTTCATCATTTTGAAGCATAATATTCTTGGTGTGATAGTCACCATGAATCATATGGTCATCATGCGGAATCTCCAGCATCATTTTATGGAGTTTTTCATATACCTCTTTCGGAAGATGATCCTTCAAGAATTCCGTCCATCCAATTGCGATCTCCCGCTGATCCGGGAGCTGTCCCGCAGGAACTTCTGTGGAATGGATCAATTTCAAAAGGTCAATATACATTTTTGCATATTCATCGATATTTTCAGGCGTTTCCGCTAAAAGCTTTGAAAATGATTTCGCATTTAGCAGTTCGAACATAGATGCATAATGGTCATCGACCTTTACGACGTCATAAGAAATTGCAGTCGGAATACCGAGGACCAGTGCTTTTCGTGCGACATCACGCTCATGTTCAATGTCTGCCAGGGAATCCGGATTCAGATATACCTTAACTACGGTATCCGGATCAATGCGGTATACTTTACCATTTGCGCCCTGACCTATCACTTCACATCCTTCCACAGACACTCTGCGGTATGCACGGGAAACCGGCATCATGGAAGTAAATCCGGTCATATCCAGAATCTCATATACTTCGGTGGATGCATTCTTCAGCTCCAGTTCAGGATGATTTTTACGCAGTCTTAAGATCACACGGAGACCGGCACTGGAAAGATACTCGAGATTTTCGAGATCGATCATTACAGGAACGCCATTCTCAGCTTTCATCATTTCTTCTTCAACCTGAGGTGCATTGGAAGAATCAATTCTGCCGCTTAAATGAATCACCGTTTTCTCGTTCTCCCGTGTAATAGTAACATTGCCCATATGAATTACCTCCATTTCACTTTATTCTATTTGATTGTATTTCTCTATATTCAGCATTTTTTCCGTTTTTGCAACAATGAGGGCTACCGCCACGTCTCCAGTCGAATTCACTGCCGTCCGGAACATTCCCATCAGCGAATCGATTCCCATAATCAGGCTCAGTGCTTCAGCCGGCACACCGATCTGAGTAAGCATCAAATTGTGACAGGCACGTAACAATGTAATTCAATGCTTGACCAAGGTTATTCTTATCATTCAGTATCATCATTTTCTACTAGTCTTCTATCTAAATGCTTTCTTCATTTTCAAAATATTCTTTCCATCTTTGTACTCATATGAAAGATCATCCATACTCTTTTTCACCATAAAGATTCCGAGTCCACCTATTTTTCTTTCATCCGCCGAGAGTGTTGTATCCGGTTCTTCCTGTGAAAGGGGATCGTAAGGAATGCCCTGGTCAATAAATGTAATCGTCACTTCTGCAGGCTCCTCAGAAATTTCCAATTGTACCGTCACATCACCCGTATTGGGTTGATAAGCATAATAAGAGATGTTGCTGAAAATCTCATCAATCGCAATATTGATCTGCATCTGTGCTTTCATCGGGCAGCCGCTTTCTTCCAGAGCTTCCTCTACAAATGATGTCACTTTATTCAGATTATCCACTGTTGCCTCAACTGTAAGCTCTTTTGCTGTCCCCATCTGCTTCATCCTGACACCTCCTGTTCTTCGTCTCCCGTTCCTTTTTCTTATTCAATCGTCAGAATATCTGAAAAACCAGTCACCTCAAACACTTCCATGATCACATCATTCACATTTCTGAATACCATACTGCCCTGTTTATTCATAGCTTTCTGCGCCACAAGAAGTACACGAAGACCTGCTGATGAGATATATTCAAGCTTGGAAAAATCAAAAACAAGTTCCGTAATGTCTGCAAGAGAATCCTTCAGTTCTCCTTCCAGAAGCGGTGCAGTTGTCGTATCCAGTCTGCCTTCCAGCGCAATCGTCATTTTGGCGTCTTCCTCGTTTTTGTTGATATTCATAATCTTGATCCTCCTAAATTCTTTTTCCGTTCTGCGGTACACAATGCACCTAAGCAATTACATTTTAGCATTTCCCCTACCGTGTATCAATGATTTTTGTCTACAAATGCGAACTTCCCGGCATCGTCTGTGTCTTCCAGCGTATCGTTTTTGCTTTTATGACTGCAAATATGTTTTAATATGATTGAAAATCATTTCCATCGCTGCCTGATTGTAGCCGCCCTCCGGCACGATCACATTGGCATTCTTTTTACTCGGCTCCACATACTGTTCGTGCATTGGTTTGACCGTCTCAATATACTGATTAATAACGGATTCCAGACTTCTTGCCCGTTCCATAACATCTCTCTGTATTCTTCGGATAATCCTGACATCCGCGTCTGTATCAATAAAAATCCGCATATCCATAAGCTCACACAATTCTTTATTTTCAAAAATCAGGATACCTTCCACAATAATCACACGGTTCGGCACGATCCGGATCGTGTCTTTGCTGCGATTATGGATCGTATAATCATAAAGTGGACATTCAATGCTCTCACCTTGTTTCAATGCTTTCAGATGGCGGATCATGAGTTCCGTATCAAATGCATTCGGATGATCGTAATTCAGACGGCTTCTCTCGTCGTAATCCATATCATCATGTGCTTTGTAATAATTATCATGTTTAATAATCGTTACACTTTCCGCAAATCTTGCTGCGATCTGATTGGTCAATGTGGTTTTCCCGCTCCCGGATCCGCCCGCAATTCCGATAATCATATTTTCACTCATTTCATTTTCTCCCGTCCTTTCCATTTTAATCGGATTTTTGTTGTAAAGATATCGATTTTGTATAGCTTCTGTTTCCAGTTTATCATGATTTAGCCTTGGTTTCAACGAATCTGGGGTGCATTTAAAAATCATACGTTTGCAAGATATGAATCATTGCTTTCATCGCTAAATCATAAAACATCCATTTCATACAGCACGGCAGTCTGGCAGCAATTGAAGTGCTACTATAATGATAGTTATAGTTTTTGTCGTGTATCATTCATACAAAACAAAGGAGGTTACTAAAATGTCCACAACAATAGCACCTGATATCCTGTTCTGTGATTATTATAAACAATGGATCACAACATATAAAGAAGGAGCCATACGTCCCGTCACCATGGAGAAGTATTCCATGGCACATCAGTGGGTGGAAAAACTCGTCCCAGAACTTCGCATTACCGACCTGACCCGGATTGCCTACCAAAAGCTTCTCAACGATTACGCTGCAGAACACGAGCGACAAACTACTATGGATTTTCACCATCACCTCAAATGCGCCATACTGGATGCAGTTGATGAAGGTTTAATTGAACGGGATCCTACACGTAAAGCAATCATCAAAGGTAAGCAGCCACGGGATAAAAAACCTAAATACCTGAATCAGTTCGAACTACAGAAACTGCTCGCTGATCTGACTCTGGAGCAGGAAGTCAGCTGGGATTGGTTCATTCTTTTGGTTGCCAAAACTGGCATGCGATTTTCAGAAGCCCTGGCTCTGACTCCAAAAGATTTCGATCTTTCCCACCAGATTCTCTCTATTTCAAAAACATGGAATTATAAAGGAAATGGTGGCTTTTCTCCGACTAAAAACAGCTCCTCCGTACGCAAAATCCAGTTGGATTGGCAGACGGTCATTCAATTTGCAGGTCTTCTAAAAGGGCTTCCTGAAGATCAGCCCATTTTTGTAAAAAATACCGTTTACAACTCGACCGTAAATGATATTCTTGCCCGTCACTGTAAAGCCGTGAATATCCCTGTGATTTCCATCCACGGACTTCGGCATACTCATGCTTCACTCCTTCTTTTCGCCGGAGTTTCCATCGCCAGTGTAGCCAGGAGATTAGGTCACTCTAGTATGACGACCACCCAGAAGACTTATCTGCATATCATTCAGGAACTCGAAAACAAAGATATCGATCTCATTATGAGGTCTCTATCCAGCCTTAGCTAAAAGGAAATAATGATACACGTCAAAATAGATAAGAAGGCAATATCTCTCTTGATATCGCCTTCTTATCATTCTCTAGATATCGAATCCATCTTCCAGTATGAATTTTCTCAGAAGTTCATCTAACTTTGCCCGAACCTTTCTTTTCGGCACATTACTTCCTTCTTTTTCATCAAAATATTGTTTTGCAATCGTAATATCAACGCTCTGGATCAGATCGTCATATTGACCAAATGCATTCATATCATTTTCAGTCACATGTTTTCCCATCAACTGGCGTAATTTCTGTTCATAAATTCCCAATCTGGAGGCAAAATTATGAATCTGATCACTTTTCGCACGAATTTGATATTCTACTATATAATCCCGGACACTTTTATCTTCACTGACAATCAATTCATGATTCTGGATATCCTTCAGCAGAATATTAGCAAACTTCTGCTCTTCCTGTGTAAGACTTGCAAAGGAACGATGCAATTCATTGAGCATATTATGAATGGTCTCTTCATCGGCATTCTCATTTAACATCTTCACATATTTCTTGAACCTGCTGTCCATATAATCCGAATCAATCTTTTCTGTAGAAAGTGCCATCAAATAGGGTTCAATATCATACGCTTCCTCTTCACCGCCTCCATCAGGGCCTGGTCTTCTCAGCTCTTTGTAACGCGCAAGCAATATTTCAAATGTCTGCTGATCAAATTCCAGACAAACCATTTCTTTCACTCCACCCGGTTGTTCAATTTCATAAGAAGTCTGTTCCCATACAAATCCCTGTACCTTAGCCGGTTCCAGATGCTTATTGAGTTCTCGGAATAATTTCGAAAACTTCTGTTTTTCCGCCTTTTCATCCGGGAGCTTGTAAAAATCAGAAATACCGGCAGATTCAAATAAAGTTTTAATCTCTTCAAAACATCGATTCATACTTTCCAGATTTTCTTTCAATTTCGGCACAAAGATTCCGTATGGCTTATTCCCTGAATATTGTTCAAATGCATATTCCACCACATTTTTCATGGTATACGGTCTTCTGTAGTAACGAATGATTCCATGCGGCTTATCCTCAGTAAACACACGGTTAGTTCTTGAAAAAGCCTGAATGATCATTTCAATATTTGACCATTTATAGAACTTATCCATATATAAAGTATTCAGCCACTTTGAATCATACCCGGTCAGCATCTGATCTACAACAATCAAAATATCCAGGCATTTCTCCGGCTCATTTTCAATAGCCACATAAGCATCTTTGTGTGCCAGTCTTGCACACACATCTCTTTTAAAAGCCGCATATCCCGGAATATTGAACCGCACACCGAAATCATGATTGTAATCTTCCAGAATCTCTTTGATTCCATCGATTTTCTCAATGGATCCTTCATGATTCCCATCATGAGGATCGAATACTGCGGTAATTTTCAAGCCACGATTTCTGGACCTGATTTCTTTGTAGTACTGGATCGCTTCTGGAATACTGCTGGTAGCTAACATGGCATGGAATTTTCCATTATGACTCTGGCTGATCCAATTTTCCAAAATATCATCTACAACTGCTTTTCGATGCTGCTCCCGGTCATACTGCGCATCTGTCAGCTGCCCTTCAATACTTTCTAATACTTCCCCATTGTCTCCCAATTGCGCCCCCATAGGGACTTCATTCATCCAGTGATTATAAATTGCTTCTTTCGCCGGATTCCCGAAAACTTCTGCTTCGCTCCTGACCTTTGCTTTATCCAAAGCTATCGCCAGTCTCAAATTCTTGTCTTTATATGTAGGCTGCGGAATTGTATCAAAACCGAGTACATTGCCATCTCTCATCCCATCCGCCACCGTATACCTGGTACCTTCCAGTTCATTTCCAAAGACATCTGCTGTTGTAGTATCTTTCTTTTTATTGATTTCTAAGATAGGTGTACCGGAAAATCCAATAAAGATTGCCCTTGGGAAGGTGTGTTTAATCGTCGAAAGCATTTCGCCAAAAACACTGCGATGACATTCATCTACGATAAAAACAATCCTCTTTCGATTGATTTTTTCAATATCTGCGATATTCACATTATCATCCGGTGTAATTCTGCTCATTTTCTGAATCGACGTAACAATCAGTGTGTCCTTCGCGGCATCACTTTTCAATTTCCCCAATAATACAACCGTATTTTCAGTGGACTGAACGTCATCAGTTTCATCAGAAAATCCCCGATATTCCCGCAAAGATTGTATTCCCAGTTCAATCCGATCCATCAAGAAGACCACTTTATCAGCATCGCCGGAATTTGCGATCAACTGAGCCGACTTAAAACTGGTCATCGTTTTACCGGATCCCGTAGTATGCCACACATATCCACCATAAATATTCTGGTCATCCCATTTCATTTCACTGACACGACGAGATATCTTACTGGCCGCATAATATTGATAACTTCTCATAACCTTCAGCGTATTATCAGTCTGATCTGCAACCGTATAATATCCGATCAACTCATGTGCCATTGGAATAGAAAGAAGCCTTTCCGCGATCGTACTCCAGTCGTTAATTGGATTATTATACTGATCTGCCCAATGAAAACAAAATTTCTCACTGAATTTATCCGCGCGCCCGGGATTCGCAAAATATACACATTCCTCCGGGTTCATAGCTACGAAAATCTGAACCAACGAAAAAATTCCAGTGAACACTCCTTCATGCAAATATTTCTGAATCTGGTATTGCGCCTCCGATACAGGCACACCACTTTTCTTTAGCTCTACATGAATCAGCGGCATCCCATTTATCAACAGGCAAAAATCTCCACGCCGGTTTGGATAAATATCATTTCGTGCGCTATAAATCGGCTGTTCGGCAATCTGATATCGTGTCCTGCCAGCCGCAATTTCATTCCGATCAAATATTTTCAAAGAAATCATTTTACCAAAATTGTGTTGATCCTTCTCATTATCTCTGACAATCTGGACATATCCACCATTAATAAATCCATTTAACTTGAGTGGTGTTCGCAGTGCTTTGATTTGCTCCATAATCTGCTGCATTTCTCCGGCTGTCATCGGATAATCTCCAAGACGATCTACCGCTCTGTTATTCTCATATATAATATTCGCCCAGTTTTGAAGCAGTTCTTTCTCGTTCTTGTACTTCAGAACACCGTCTCTCCACCCTTTTTCTTCTACGAGGGTTCTAATGAGATCCGCTTCAAACTTACTTTCACTGTCGTAACTCATTTATTCACATCCTATCTTTTGTGATTTGTCAGAATTTGTATTTCTACCAATTTGCCCGTTTAAATAAACATTTTTTCTAGCAGTAGTCTTTTAATCATTTTGAGCTTCTCAAGCTTACGCTGATGAAGGGTGATAAGGTGGTCGAGCTCTTTTAAAAATGTCCCAATTTTCCTTTGCTCATCAACTGACGGCATACAAATAACCGTATTCAAAATGTTGTCATTATAGAGTCTTTTAATGGTACTACCTTCAATCC
>JALFNN010000111.1 GCA_022774325.1 bacterium
GAACCGCACAGCAGAGATGTGATGGAAGAAAAGCCTCGCCCGATGAATGAATCCATTCTGACAAAAGCATTTTTGGGCAAGATAGGTCTGGAAGGCCTGGTGATCGGAGTGATGACAACCATCGGTTTTCTGTTGGGATACCGTCAGGGCGGAGCTGCGCTCGGGAGTACGTTCGCATTTGGAACATTGTGCCTCTCGAGGCTCATTCATGGGTTTAACTGCAAATCGGACGATATGATTCTGTTCAGCAAAAAGCTGTTTAATAATAAATATCTGATTGGTGCATTCGGAATCGGTTTTGTTTTCATTACAGCAGTCCTGATGATACCGGGACTTCACAATGTGTTTAAGGTAGTGCCGTTGGATGGCGGACAGTTTCTGACCGTCTGTGGACTGGCGATCCTGAATCTCCCGGTGATTCAGGCGCTCAAGGCGGCGAGAAAAGGTTGGAGAAAGCAGCAGAAATAATTAGGAAGAGTTACAAAAGGAGAGTGGCGTAAATGGATTGGAGTCAGGTAACATTTCGAAAAATAAGAGGACTGATATTATTTACGATTTTGATTTTGGTAGGACTGTGGAATTATGAAAGAGTTCTGGAGGTTTTGAAATTCATATGGGGGCTGGTGATTCCTTTCGTTCTCGGAGGTGCGATTGCATTTATCATCAATGTACCAATGAGTTTTCTTGAAGCAAAACTGTTTGGAGAGGATAGAGAAAAGAGAGGAAAGGCGGCGAAGAAGCTGGCGCGTCCGGTGAGTCTGCTGCTCACCCTCGCGCTGGTTATAGGCGTAATCGTAATTGTGATGTTTGTCCTTGTTCCACAGCTCGGCGAAACGTTTAAAAATCTGGGAGACAGCATTGCCATATTTATACCCAAACTGCAGGAGTGGATCCGGGATTTCACCAATAATAACTCAGATGTTATGAAATGGGTGGATCAGATTGAATTTAATCCGGATAAAATGATAAGCTGGGGCATGAATCTGCTTGGCACAGGGGCAGGAAATGTGATGAATTCAACTTTTAACGCAGTAAGTAACATTATAAGCGGCATCACAAAGTTTTTCATCGCGTTCTCATTTGCCTGCTACATCCTTTTTCAGAAGGAAAAACTGCACATACAAGTAAGAAAAGTGTTCTTTGCATTTATACCGAGAAGAAAAGCTGAAGCGGCACTGGAAGTGTGTTCGCTGACATATAAAATATTTTCCAGCTTCCTGACCGGACAGTGCCTGGAGGCAGTCATTCTGGGAAGCATGTTTGTGGTGACCATGTCCATTCTAAGAATGCCATATGCACTTTTGATCGGCATCATCATCGCGTTCACCGCTTTGATTCCGATTTTCGGCGCATTTATCGGATGTGCGCTCGGAACTTTCATGATCTTCATGGTGAATCCGAAACAGGCGGTCGTTTTCATTATTCTGTTTCTGGTGCTCCAGCAGGTAGAAGGAAATCTGATCTACCCGCACGTTGTTGGAAATTCCGTGGGACTTCCTTCAATCTGGGTACTGGCAGCAGTCAGTGTCGGAGGAAATCTGATGGGTGTTGTCGGAATGTTGATCTTTATCCCGATCGTTTCAGTAATCTATACATTATTCCGGGAAATCGTATATCTCGAGCTTAAGAAACATAAGATCAAAAATGTGACAGCGCAGACTGTGGAAGAATACACGGAGGAAGAAGTGCAGAAAATGCAGGAAATCTTCGAAGCGGAGCATGCGGAAGATTAAGAAGAAACAATCTGGGTATTTGAAGAAGAAGAACTATAAGTGAAATATTAAAAATGTTTCGCATATCTATTATAGAGAATCTTTTTCAGGTGGAATAGATGCTGAACTATTTATGGGCAGGCATGATTATTGTAGGAATTATATTTGCCGCATTTACCGGGAAAATGGCAGATGTCACAAATGCCGCACTGGATTCCTCTAAAGAGGCAGTCACCCTGTGTATCACGATGATGGGAGTGATGTCGTTCTGGGTAGGCATCATGGAAATCGCGAAAAAAGGTGGGATCATGGAAGCTGCAGCGAAGAAAATGAGACCACTCATACGGTTTCTGTTCCCAGAATTACCCGAAGGACATCCCGCGGAAGAACATATAACAAGTAACATCATTGCCAATGTCCTCGGCCTCGG
>JALFNN010000014.1 GCA_022774325.1 bacterium
AAGGCATATCGCCTTGAATTTCCTGGCAGGGATCGCAGAATAACCAATAGTAATTAATCAACCTGCTGAGCTTTGCTCAGTTTGAAGCGGAATGGCGCTCCGTTCCTCTGGAACGGATGCGCAGTTCTTGCGGAATATGCATGCCGCAACAGCTCCGCCTGTCAGGCTGATAATGGTAAATATACGCTGTTTCATGTTGTTTTCACTTCCTTTCCTTGAAATTTGGGTGCAAAAAAGGAACGACCGGTGGGTCAGCCGCTCCTTTTAGGCTAATCTTTTCTCTATTTCCTATACTATGTAATACACTTTACAAATTTCAAAAACACTATAAACCCATTTTTCACTTTCATGTAGTTTCCCTTCCATTAAAACTTTTTTCTTAATTTCTCCTGTTTCTAAAATCTGAATTGTTGCAAATCTCTTTCTCCTCTTCTTATATGCATTAATTACATAACAGGTCCCAATTTTTCTTGGATACGGCTCATCACCTGGTAAAAATAGATATTTTATATTATATATGTTTAACAACTTGAATCGCGAACGAAAACTTTTTCTCAACATTACAAAATCACATATCATACCAATGATGTAAATTATTATTAAATACACTATTCCTATAAAATTTGCCATGTCTTCATCCAAAAAATAACAAATAATTATAGTCACAGAATACAACCATAAACTAATATAATAGGCTTTAACATAGAAATACATTTCTCTTGGAATACCTTTATTTGAAAGTTTAACTAATTTTTTAAATAAGAATTTAAATTTCAATTCTTTAATACAATCGTGTACTGGATAGTCTTCGATAACCTCTAGATATATACGTTCATTTCCATACTTTATTAACATCTGAAATCCGAAGATCATTATTCCATATATCCACATTGAACTCCCAAAATAGTATCCTAGAGTATACATCACTACCATTTCGGTTATCATAATTATTATATACATTTAATCCTCCCTTATAGCCCTATGTATTTTTTTAACCTTCCCCACCAATTAGTAAATATTGTTGCACCTGTAAATGCTTGTGCTGTTTTCTTCACCGCTCTTCTTGTTATTATACGATGTTTTTTTATTGCCCGATTAATCTGCTGTCGATAACCTTTGGGATTTAAAACAGCTTTACGAACATTTCCTTGTACCCTATGTAAAGTATCAATACTGTTTTTATAGGCAGTTTTATTAGCTTTAATCCCTTCACCCCCAATCTTAACACTTGCTGCACCACCCGCAGCCATAATTATACATTTTTTACCTATATCTATTACATCTTTATTACCATTACTTATTTGTGATATTAATTCTGAACCTGCACTAATAATTGCATTTCCTATAGTCTGGCCACGAATTCCAATCCCAGTAGAAGCCAATGCACCACTCGCTGCACCACTGACCGTTGCAATTAAAACACTGGTTATATCAAAATCAGTCCCCATAGTTTTATGCTCAATTATTTGAGCCACAACTTCAACGCTCCCACTTATGACTGCACCAATTATTGCGCCAGAGGCAATATTCCAGAATTTCCCATCCGTATCTACTCTAGTTATAGGGTTATTATCACAATAAGAATATAGATTTTTATCATTTAATACAACCGGCGATGCTGTCACAACACCTAATTCGTCTGCCGTAATGAACCTTTTAATTTCTGGATCATAATAACGTTTAGATACATAATACAGGCTTACTTCCGCATCGTAATAATATCCTCTATACCTAAACGGGTTCTTCTCTGCCAGTCCATTCCCGGAGCCATCTGTCTTACTCAGCAGTTTGCCCCAGGTATCATACGTATAGGTTACTACCTCCGTTCCTGTACTGTCAATGAGTCCGGTGATATCTCCCTGGAGATTCTTCTGGTAGAAGTATCTCTCTCCTGCATATTCCATCGCAAAGAGATTTCCCTTGTCATCGTACAGGAAGTCCAGTCTGGTTCCGTCACTGCTTTTTTGTGCCAGGATGGCAGATCCGCTGGTGTAGAATTCCGTAGTGACGCCGTTCACCACTTTCTTCGTACGGATTCCGTCATTATCATAGCTGTTGGTCTGGGTCAGGTTGGTTCCTGTGATCTTCTTTAACCGTCTTCCCTGTTCCCATTCCATCGTCTTTCCGCGGTAGCTGAGCGGGTTGCCCATGGCATCGTAGGTGATCGTCTGCCCTTTATAGGCGGTAAGCTGGTCCTTCCATGCGCTGTTTCCGTAGGTATAAGTATCCGTTGATTTTACGGTTCCGGATATGGTCGCTGCGGTAGTATATGCATGAACAACTCTCCTTCCATCACTGCAACTGCAGTACAAACCAAAACTATACGTTAACATTATAGTATACCACAGTTTCCTGAAAATGGGAATAAACCTGTGGTTGAAAATATTAGCACAAGAAATCGTACCGAATCACCGCACAGTTCTTCACGCCCCATGCAGCATATTCTTCATTGGTCATGTCTGTAAAATAAGACTGAACCACTCTTGCAATCCAGTTATGTGCAACCAAAATATAAGTCTTTTCATCCGACTCTGCTTTAATATCATCAAGCGAATTATAGATTCTTTGTGCCAGGCGTAATGTTGATTCACCGCCCTCATGATTGCAGGCAAAAAATTCTTTAGCTTTCTTGAAATCCTGTCCGTCACGTGGGGTGGACTCCCACTTACCAAAGTTCTGCTCAATCAATCTTGGTTCCACTCTGCATGGAATCTCTGTCATTTCGGAGATTAGCTGAGCAGTATCTGCGGCCCGACTAAGCGGTGAGCAGAGAATCTCATCTGCTTGAATTTCTTCGGCAATAATCTTACGGCCGGTTTCTCTGGCCTGCTCACGGCCATATTCTGTAAGCGGACTTTCGGTAACTCCGCAAATCTTATTTTCAACATTCCACACGGTCTGGCCGTGGCGATGAAACAAATCTGCTGCTTTTCTGGAATTATGGAATCATCCGGAACTGGACAGTGCGGTGGTTCTGCTCTTAAACCGTAATATGGGCGGTGCTGTCATCACCAGCCACCAGATTCATCAGGGAAGTTTCATGCACAGCGGAACTATTGAACATATGTGTATCGATCCGAATGGACCGCTCTGCTACTGTGGGAACAGATGATGCCTGGAAACTTTCTGCTCTGCCAATTCCCTGGAGCAGTCTGCCGGTATGACTGCAAAAGAATTTTTCCCACTTCTTCGCGAAAAAAAATCTTCCCATCTTACACAACTCTGGGAAGATTATCTGATACATCTGGCCTTTGCCATAAAAAATATAAACATGATTGTGGATGCACCGATCATTATCAGTGGATATCTGGCACCATTTTTCACCGAGGAAGATATTCAGATACTTCTAAAAAATGTTAATTCTGCTTCTCCTTTTCCGCTTGACAGACCTCAGATTTTGATTGGTAACCATGGACAATATACTCCAGCTATAGGTGCTGCACTGTTTTATGTGGATCAGTTTATACGAAGTGTATAGACGTGTCTGGCTTTCGTCCATTCACATCCTCATTCTCTGCGGTGTATCTCCATAAATCTTTTTAAACGTTCTAAGAAAAATCTTATAATTACTGATCCCATGGGCTGCCATCAGATTGGTGATGGAGTCATTGGAATAAATCAGCTCATCATGAAAGCGCATAACACGGACAGCATTTAAATATTCCAGGAAGGTCTGTCCCGTATATTTTTTGAAAATCCTGCAGAAGTATTCCCGGCTCAGTCCCAGATTTCCGGCAGCTTCATCAAGTGTCAGCGGTTCCCGATAATGCTCTCCCACCCAATCCATTGTCTGGGTGAGCCGCAAAATATCACGGTGAGCCGCTTTCTGACCATCCGATGCCAGCCAGCAAGAATCATATCTGTAAAGACAGTACAAAAGATCATGAAGTCTGGCAGTAAAGAGAAGCGGATACCCATCCTCTTCCTTCTGGTAAATGTCCAGCATTTCCATCAGATAATGCGTTGGTGCGCAGGTCGAACCTTCCAGAGCAGTTCCGGCAGGAATCCATGTACCAAAATGGAGTACATCAAAATTTGGAAAGAACTGCTGAAGATATCGGGCGGAAATCTGAAGAAGAATATAACTGGTCGTATCTCCATGGGTACGGGTCATATGGATATCCTTGGAATTAATGATCAGGATATCACCTGCAGACAGTTCAAAAGTTTCTGCCTGAATAACCGCAGTCATCCCTCCGGAAACAATAAGAAGAATTTCCAGATATTCATGCCAGTGGGCCAAAATAGTGTGGGCCGGTTCCTGTACATAAGAAAAATGCACAGGCAACCGGCTGTTTTCACGGACCATTTCATAGGTATAAGCAGACATAATAGCATTCCCTCCTGTTTCTTCTCTATGGTATGTCAATTCTGACAATATTTTCTTTCTATATTTTAAGAAATAAATCAAAAAATATCAATATCAACCAAAAAATAGTCAAAAAAATGAATAGAAAAAAACACATATATACTTCATAATCAAGATATCTGAAAAATACAACCATGAAAATGATATATACGATCGGAGGGTTATTATGAAACTCAGAAAACGTCTGTTTCCAGGTACTACATCTGATGCTGTGACTGAGCGTGAGACAAAAAATCGCAAATTAGCCAGAAAGGCTGCTGCCGAAGGGTTCGTTCTTTTAAAGAATGATGAGCACTTTCTTCCTTTGCCGAAAGGAATCAGAATCGGACTTTACGGTGCCGGTGCGATCAAAACCATCAAGGGTGGCACCGGATCCGGTGATGTAAATGAACGTGACTGTGTAAATATTTATCAGGGTATGATAAATGCAGGCTATGAAGTAACCAGCAAAAAATGGCTAGATGACTATGATGCTCAGTATATTCAGGCAAGAGAAAACTGGAGGGATAAGATTTTCAAAAGCCTGCCGGAATATGACAATAATTTCTTTCGTGCCTACTCCGCAGCGCAGTTTCAGATGCCCTGCGGAAGTGCCATCGATGTAGAAGCTGCACGGGCAGATGGAGCTGACATCGCAATTTTTGTCCTGAGCCGAATTGCCGGTGAAAATGCAGACCGATCCGTGTCTGAAGGCGATTATCTGATCACAGCAGAAGAAAAATCACTGCTTACCCAGGTCTGTGAGGCTTATCAGGATGTAGTTCTGGTAATCAATACCGGCGGTCTTGTAGACCTTGGATTTACAGATGAATTTTCCAATATCCGTTCCATTCTGCAGTTTATGCAGGCCGGTCAGGAAGGTGGAAATGCATTTGCTGATGTGATCAGCGGCGATGTCACTCCTTCGGGAAAGATGACCGATACCTGGGCACTGACTTATGGAGATTATCCCAATGCTTCCTTCTTCAGCCATAACAGCGGCGATGTTTACAAGGAGGAATATAAAGAAGGAATTTATGTAGGATATCGCTATTTTGACACATTTGACGTACCGGTACGTTACTGCTTTGGCCATGGACTTTCCTACACGGAATTTGAGATGAATGCCGGAGATATCGCTGTAAATGGTATGGGAACGTCAAATCCAATGGTATCCGTCCACGTAAATGTAAAAAATGCAGGTGCCATATATTCCGGTAAAGAAGTTGCTCAGATCTACGTATCCTGCCCACAGGGCAAAATGGCAAAAGAATACCGCAGGCTTGCCGGTTTTGGAAAAACTCGTCTTCTGTCTCCCGGAGAGAGCCAGAGCCTGGAAATCTCCTTTTCCCTCTACCAGATGGCTTCCTACGACGAAGACCAGGCTGCATGGATTCTGGAAAAAGGAGCCTATGGTATCTGGGTGGGAAATTCTCTTGACAGTGCCAGACTAATCGGTTCCCTGAAGCTGGATGAGGACGCGTGCATGGTACAGTGCGAACATATATGTGAGAAAAAGCAGGAACTGGAAGAAATGATTCCAGATATTTCAAAAATGAAAGAAAAAGAAGCTGCATGGCTTGCGATGACAGATAAGCTTCCGACAATCGAACTGGAGGCTTCCGATATTCCATCAGAAACCATTTCGTATTCCGGTATTCCGGATAAACTACCAGGTAAAGCAGGAGATATTACCGAAAGCCTGTCCCTGGATCAGCTTGTTGCCTTCGCAACGGGAGATGTAAATTCCGGACAGAGCGAATTTGGTTCCGCAGGACAGACCGTTCCGGGTGCAGCAGCTGAGACTGTTTCCATAGCAGCTAAGGATCCCTGGAATGTAGCCAGTATCGTGCTTGCAGATGGCCCCGCCGGTATTCGTCTGAAACAGACCTATCAGGTATTTGAAGGAAAAATTGAAGCCGGTGATCTGATGGAAGCACTGGAAGGTGGATTTTTTGCAGCTAAACGTGGAAAAAGAGGCACCACATATCACCAGTATTGTACTGCTATTTCTGTGGGAACCCTTCTTGCCCAGACATGGAACCTGCCGCTTATCAAAGAAATAGGCGAAATGATCGGACATGAAATGGAACTGTTTGAGGTAACTCTGTGGCTGGCACCAGGTATGAATATCCACAGGAATCCTCTTTGCGGTAGAAACTTTGAGTATTATTCAGAAGATCCGCTCCTTTCTGGTATGATGGCTTCCGCCATGACTCTTGGTGTACAGAAGGTAGCGGGATGCGGAACCACTATCAAGCATTTTGCATGCAACAACCAGGAAGATAACCGTATGGGATCTGACAGTGTGATTTCCGAAAGAACGCTTCGCGAAATCTACCTGAAAGGATTCGAAATCGCTGTGAAAAACTCTCAGCCAATGTCCATTATGACCTCCTATAATCTCATCAATGGTGTCCATGCCGCGAACTGCTATGATATTTGTACAAAAGCCGCCAGAGACGAATGGGGATTTGCAGGAGCGATCATGACAGACTGGACTACTACCACAGATTCCACTGCAGGCATTTGTACCGCTTCAGGATGTATGCGTGCCGGAAACGATATGGTTATGCCAGGAGATCCTGCTGACCACGAGAACATCCGCAAAGAACTGGATGAAGGAACTCTGGATATCCGCGAGCTGAAACGCTGCGTATGCAATACCATCCGGGTAGCACTTCAGTCTAACCAGTACGAGGACGCTGTAAGCTATCTGGATCAATTCGAAAATCTTGACACTTATATGACAGCCAAATAAAAGAAGCATAAATTTGCCCCGTCGGGGTCTGTGCAGTGAACTCTGTACAACTTCCGCCGGGGAATTTTATTTCCACAAATGCTGTAGGGAGCCTCTCCCCACTTCTCTCTTTCTCCATTCGTATTATTTTTTATACTATTATAATATGATTAGGGTGTCAAAAGCCCCTAACTATGATACCTACGGATTGTTTCGTGCTTCGCGCTTCCACAATCCTCCCCACAATTTGGATTTTCATGGGTCTTCGCCCCACTTCATCCTCATTGTGGGGCGTGTCATAAAGTCCTTCATCCACTGACATGCGAGCATGTCGTGGATTTGTACTTTTGACACTGTAATCATAATATTTTGTATCATACATTCAAGTACGCCTCGGCGTACTTGCTGCGAGGTGCGCGTCATGCTTTGCATGACACAATACATCTGCGCACCTCTGCAATCCGCCGGTGGCTTTATCTTGGAAGGCAATTGGACTCCCACCAAGACATATTTGTCGCAACTCACCACCTATAGAGGTGGGAGTCATATCTTCTTTCAAGATAAAAAGGCGATTTCCCCTGAAGGAAACCGCCTCTATTTTGGAACTGTTTTATTTAACCTTTAATTCCGGACTGCGCAACACCTTCGATGAACTGCTTCTGGAAAATGAAGAACAGTACGATGATCGGGATAACCGCCATAACTGCTCCGGCCATCTGCATCGGATACTTGGTTGTGTACTGTCCCTGCAATGTAGAAAGGGCAGGACCAAGTGTCATCATCTTCGGTGATGTATTTACGATCAACGGCCACATAAAGTCATTCCATGCAAACTTCGCTGTAAAGATTACCAGTGATACAATACCCGGTTTTATGAGCGGAAGCATGATCTTTCCAAAAATCTGGAAACGGTTGCATCCGTCAAGCAGCGCTGCCTCTTCCAGTTCCTTCGGCAGAGACATGAAGAACTGTCTCAGGAGGAATGTACCGAACGCACTGAAAAGGTTCGGAATGAACAGAGCCGGAATCGTGTCCAGAAGACCCATCTTCTGGATGATCAGATACTGAGGAATCAGGAAAATCTGTCCCGGAACCATAAGTACTGATAAAATAATGACAAAAATAATGTTTTTGAACGGGAAGTCGATTCTGGCAAATCCATATGCCGCCATGGAACAGAAGGATACCTGTACCACAGTTGTGACTACCGTTGAAATGATTGTGTTCAGGTACACCCTTGCAAACGGGAGTGCCGAAACGATCTGCGCATATGCATCAGTCAAAAACTGCTTCGGGAAGATCGTCGGCGGAATCTGCATTGCTTCGCCAACGCTCTTAAATGATGTAAGCACCATCCAGATAAATGGGAACACCATGATTCCGACACCGGCAAGAAGAATCAGATGCACGAAAAAATGTCTTACATTTGCTTTGTTTTTCATCTTTTTTCTCCTTCCTAGTCGTAATTAACCCATTTCTTCTGACCAATCAGCTGGAATACTGTAATCAGCATGATGATCGCGAAGATAAAGATTGAAATAGCTGCTGCATATCCTTTATATCCGTAGTCGAATGCCTTCCGATAGAACAGCATTACTACTGTCTGGGTAGATTCGTACGCCGGATTTGTCTTTCCTACCATCATGTAGATTACATCGAATACCTGGAATCCACTGATGATAGAAGTAATCATAACGAAGAAAATCGTTGGTGACAGCATCGGAATCGTAATCTTGAAGAACTGAGCGAAAGGACCAGCTCCGTCAATTGCCGCCGCTTCATAATAAGATTTTGAAATTCCCTGCATACCTGCCAGAAGAATAATCATATTATATCCGACAGTCATCCACAGACCAACTATCATGATGCAATATAGTGCTGTCTTCGGGTCTGTCAGCCATCCGTGCCCTTCTCCTCCAAGGGCACGAATCGCGCTGTTAAGAATACCCATTTTTTCATTGTAGATCCATTTCCATACCATGGAAACTGCCGCTGCCATTGTTACGGATGGAAGGAAATACAATGTTCTGTAAATGGACGTTCCTTTAATTTTGGAATTCATAAGTGCTGCAATGCAGATTGACAGGAATAATCCAACCGGTACAGTGATGATTACATATTTCAGCGTATTACCGAAGGTTCTCCACACCTCTTTATCCTGGAACATCTCAATATAATTCTGAAGTCCGACAAATGTTGATACATTAAATTTATTTACATCATTAAAACTGAACCACACGTTCTGAATAAAGGGCCAGATATAGAACACCAGAAGTCCAATGGTAACCGGCGCGATAAATACGTACGCCGCAAACCAGTCTTTTTTCTGGCGGCTCGTTGCTTTTTTCTTCGGCACAGTCGTTTTCACTTTACCACCAGTCATATTCTCACCTACTTCATCTACTATTTTGCAAGGAGAGCGTCTGCTTCTTCCTTAAGCTGTGCACAGGCATCTGCCAGAGTCAGTTCTCCGCTGTAAGCCTGTTTCAGGTAGTTTGCTTCCATATCGTAAAGTTCTGCTGCTACAGAGCAAACTGGAAGCGGATAAGCTTCTTCTGAATGGTTGGTGTATGCTGCAAGGTTGTAAGCTTCGTTCGCTTTTGCGAAGTATTCCTGAGCATCAGATCTTGCAGAGATAACTACACCGGTTTCGCCCTGGATCTTCTGAGCTTCAGCGCTTCCAAGCCAGATTGCGAATTCGATCGCTGCATCTTTATTCTTGCTGCCTTCGTATACTGCATATCCGAGACCGTTGATACAGTTGTCTTCTACACCGTTGAAGGTCGGGATTTCTACACAGTCGATCTTGTCAGCGATTGCATCGTTGCCTGCATATTCCGGAACCATGTAAGAACCTGCAAAGTTCATAGCAAGCTGGTTTCCTTCGAACATAGCATCAGCAGAGGTTTCTGCAAGGGATGCTGCACTCGGAGAGAGCCCTTTGTCGATGAAGTCGATCCAGCACTGGATACCTTCCATTGTCTTCGGATCTGTATATCCTGTTTCTGTCTTATCTTCATTTAAAATGTATCCGCCGTTAGCGTATACGGTCTGATAGTACCATGTCTGGAAGTCAACCGGGCATGCGAATGGATATACACCGTCATCCAGTCCTGCTGCCTGTAATTCTTCTGCCTTAGCAAGCAGATCTTCATAAGTCATATCGTCTGTCGGATATTCCACATTTGCTTTGTCAAAGATTTCTTTGTTATACCATAAAGCATTGGTATCGAAATCTTTCGGTACTGCGTAGTTTACACCATCACGAACGTAGTTATTTACCAGAGCTTCCGGGAAGCTGTCGTTGATATCAGAAGCTGCAACTGCATCTGTCAGATCTGCAAGGATTCCGCCTTCTACATAAGAGTCAAGATGCAGTACGTTGAGCCAGAATACATCCGGAGCTTTTCCGCCGGTTGCTGCTGCTTCCAGTTTTGTCCAGTATTCTCCACCTTTGTATGGTGTAAGCTGGATCTCGATCGTTACATCTTCATGTTCTTTCTCATAAGCTTCTACCATAGCTTCCATAGCCGGTCTCTGATTCTCATCCCAGATACCGAATGTCAATTCTGTCTTTCCGCCGGAGCTTGCTGATCCGCCTTCTTCTTTGCTGCCGCCGCATCCTGCTAAAAGAGATACGCTCATAACTGCTACCAGTCCTGCTGCTGCCAGTTTTTTGAAATTCTTTTTCATAATTTACACACTCCTTTTCTTCTAGGTTATTGGATTTTATCTTACTGAACCTGGCCGTTCAGAAGACAGTGATTTATATGATGCTTCTCATTCCCCCGAGAAGCCGCATATCTTAATTACGGAACGTATCCAGTTCCACCACTCTTCCGCCATGCAGCCGTGATTCTTCCGCTGCAAGCGCACAATAATGACTTTCCATCGACTGTTCCAGAGATGTCACATACGGGCTTTCTTCCTTTTCTCCGCTAAGTACATCCAGGAATTCTTCGATCATCTTCACATCTCCGCCGCCATGTCCTGAGAAATCATCCGAAAGACTTGCCACATCAATTCTTTCTTCTGTGACATCTGCGTTAAATCTGCGGATTACAATTTCATTATCTTCTATTTCTCCTGCCATATTCACGATCATCTCACCTTCGGTGCCCATGAATTTGGCGTATCTGGCAATTTCTGCTGTAAAGCCGCACATCGTAAAGCTCATCGTCGTTCCGTCTGTCATGTTCAGGTTCACGACCTGATGGTCAACTACATTGTTGTCACAATGATATACACATCTGCCGTAACGTCCTTCCCGGATTGCATCGTACAGCTTCTCTTCTGTCACTCCATCCGGGACCAGCACATCTAGCGGCCAGTTTCTGTTTCCCTTGCGATATCCGGCGGCCTTATTATCCAGATAGATCGCCTCTGCATCGAACGGACATGTTTCTTTCGCTTTGCATCCGTCCATACACCGCATCACACAACCTTCCGGTGCCTTTTCCTTTTTGAAAAGATAGGTGCTTCCGAACGAACTCAACGAATCACATTTCTTTCCTGCCAACCACAGATATAAATCCATATCGTGGCAACACTTTTGCAGGATCATCGGACTCGTTTCATTGGAATTTGACCAGTTTCCTCTCACAAAGCTGTGTGCCATGTGGTACCATCCTACATTTTCTACAGCCATAATGGATACCACAGCCCCGATTTTTCCGGCATCCAGAAGTTCCTTTACTTTTCTGTAGATCGGTGTGTAACGAAGTACATGGCACACCACAACTTTCCGGTCACATTCCCGTGCTACTCTCACCAGTTCTCTGCACTCATCAAGCTCCGGCGAAATCGGCTTCTCAAGAAGTAAATGGTATCCTTTTCTGAGGGCCGGTATTGCATGTCCTACATGCTGTCTGTCCTGCGTTGCAATAAACATAACATCCGCAAGTTTCTCTTGTTTCAGCATTTCCTCTGCGCTGGAAAAACATTTTTCCTCCGGTATGTCATACTCTTCGGCTGTAAGTCTGACCTTTTCCGGATCCACATCGGCAATTGCGACTATTTTCATCTTTTCCGGGAAAATCTTTGCAGCTTTGGCATATGTATCTCTTCCCCTGCTGCCAAGTCCCGCAATCGCAACCGTGATACATCTTCCCATTATCATTCTCTCCTTTATGTGTAATTACATATTTCTACTATGCAATCTCATAAGTCTGTTTTTCAAAATCAACCGTGACTGTTGTGCCATCGGCAAATGTGGTTTTCTGAACATTAGCATCCCCGTTTACCAGTTCATGACGAACCATTTCACACTTGGCCACTTTCTCGTGCAGATCACTTACTACTTTACATCTTCTGATATCTTCTTCAATCGTTCCTTTCACATCCGACTCAAAAGAACCGTCTGTATTCGGATATGCTCCTTCACGGATCAGATACGGTGCCCCGCCGTTGAGAAGCGCATACAGCATATAATCTTCCTTTTCACTTACTCTGTCCATCATCCACGGTTCAATCACACAGTCATGATAGACCAGATTATATAGCGGAACCGGAATCCCTTCCTTCGGTGTCCCCGGAGCACGCATCATGAAATCATACGGTGCGTAATGGCAGAACACCAGGCTCGGTACACTCCAGTCGCTCACCTCTTCCGAACTCGGAAGAATGTTCTTGGAGAGCAGGTATTCAAAGCATCGGTTTCTGTAATCATAGCAGTCTTTCCGTGTCATTCTGTGATATGGGTTTGCACATTCATCCCCTTCATTACAGGTAAATACATCCAGATATGCACAGTCCAGATGAATGTCATGCTCTTCCAGGCTGCTGAAATTCCGT
Source organism: bacterium (assembly GCA_022774325.1). Lineage (GTDB taxonomy): Bacteria > Bacillota > Clostridia > Lachnospirales > Lachnospiraceae > Allocoprococcus. Next base: position 12,882 of record JALFNN010000014.1, read on the forward strand.
TTCACATAGTAAGGTGCCTGTGTTCCGCAAAGAAATGTCTGCGGTCCGCCCGCCCATCTCTTATGTCCCGGTACCGTGCCGTCTGCAAGCACGCACGCATAATGCTCGTCATAGCTCGGTGCGGTCAGATAATAATCCCTGTACTGGTCATGAATCCCAAACATGTATCCCAGTTCCTGCATTGTGTCGGCTAGGGATTTCATTCCTTCCCAGCCGCCTGCTTCCGCGCATGCCGGCGTGTAATCCGGATGCTGATTATCATACCCCGGCTGAGCCCATCCGTCAAGATGCAGGTAAAGCTTCTCCACACCCAGCTCATGAAGCTCGCGCATCTCCTTCTCACGCTCCGCGAACGTGACAACACGATTATTCTTCTCCGGATCTGCCGGATCGAAGAAATCGGAATTTTCCTGGACAGCCGTCTTGATTCCTTTATGTACAAATGCACATCCAATCAAATCATCTACCGACGGATTCTTTGCCGCCTTTTCAGCCAGCGTCTTAAGCCGTCCCTGTTCTTTCACATAGGTTCTGTACACCTTGCAGAGATCGTTGTAGTCACAGTCATTCAGGAAACTGTATCTCATGATTCGGCGATACTCCATTTTCCCGAGACTCGGCTCATGCCATGTACCCACATGTGTATACGGTCCACCTGTCGGATGTTCCGCATAATATCCTGCATTCCACGGTGTTACACAAATCGCAATATATCCTGCGCGGTCTTTGACCTGCCCGTACCATGGCATATATCCGCCCGCTGTTCCGAAAAATCCGTCAAATGGGATAGGAGCCATCTCAGTCTCCCAGGTATTCGGTATCAGGAGCCCCTGCTGATGATTCAGAAGCGTATACCACTTCTCGTTCTTTTCATCAAACTCCATCTCACCAGGCCAATAGATCTTCCGAACCGTAAGTCCTTCCTCGTTAAGCGGAACCCATTCGAAGAACACATCACCGCTTGCCGCTTCAACCCATACAATCGTATCGAAGGAATAAGGCACAGTCTGATTCCCAACTTTAAATCCCTCATAATGGCTCCGGATTCCTTCCCCAACTCCGGATGTAATGACATCGCGGCTGATTGAAAGCGCGTCTTCAAAATTCAGAATTCCCTCTTCGCATTCCAGTCTGGGCTGAAAACCTTCTCTGAATTTCCATGTCACACCATCTCTGGTAAATGTGACATGTCCACTCTCATTCACTTGAATCTCCAGCTTGTTTACATTTACGCTTGTCATATTGTTCCTTTCCTTTGGCAATTATGCCTATATTCATCATTTCTATGAATTTATTATAATTCATTTTGCACAACTCTGCTTACGTGATTGTCTATCCTTATTGTCTTATTGTCCTTAATCTGGTATAATATTGACCAAAGAAATGGATTTTAAAGCTCAGGAGATGGTAAAAATGACTTATATCAAGACAAATCTGCACCGTGAAATCGTCATTGATTCTATCATCACGCTTCATTATTTTGAATATATGAAAGATTTCGTATTTCGCGGAGAGGCACATGACTTTTGGGAGTTTTTATATGTAGATAAGGGGACGGTATCGGTGCGCTCCGATGACCGATGGCTGACACTGAATACAGGAGATGTGATTTTCCACAAGCCGAATGAATTTCACGCGATCAAATCCATAGGGAAAAATGCGCCGAATCTGGTGGCCATTTCCTTTACCAGCCATTCAGAAGGCATGAAATATTTTGAAAATATGAGCTGTACACTGGATAAAAGTGAACGTTATCTGATCTCACAGATCATCACGGAAGCCAAAGACACATTTTCCACACCGATTCACATTCCTTCAGTCGAACAGGTTCTTTTGCGCGAGAAAACCCCTTTTGCTTCGCAGCAGCTGATTCTGCTTTATCTGGAGCTCTTTTTGATCACTGTTCACCGAAACCATCAAAGTATACACGCTCTGGGAGCATCGTCAGAACGGTTGAGACCTACAAAGCATTTCCAGCTGGATACGGTTGCCGCAGAAAGCCTCGAAAATTCCGACGAAAAGGATTCCAGTAAGAATATCCTGTTTCAGCATGTCATACAATATCTGGAATTCCATATATGCGAGTCCCTGTCCGTTCCCCAGATATGCAGTTCCTTCTCCGTCAGCCGCTCCGCCCTTCAGGCGTTGTTCCACGAAAAGCTGGGATGTGGTGTGATCGAACATTTTAATAAGATGAAAATCGACCGTGCAAAAGACATTATCCGCGACGGCAATATGAACCTGACCGAGATTGCCTATTATCTTTCCTACAGTTCTCTGCCGTATTTTTCCAAACAGTTCAAGAAAGAAACCGGAATGTCACCACTGCAGTATTCTAATTCTGTGAAAGGGATTACAGAGGCACTGCGGAAATCGGAAGAATAAAATCGAGCCCGGAAGGATTACTCCCTCCGGGCTCTTATGTTTCATCCGATGATCTGATCTCTCTCGATCACGCATTCATGCTTCTTGTCTTTTGTATTATAATTGATTCCCACAAGCAGAATATCACCTGTATAATTCTGAACTGTCTCCGGATACTTCTTCTCCTTAATCTGCGACATCGCTCCCCGTGCTGTCTGATCCCACTTCAGTTCTATCCGCTATTGCTATATCTATATTATAGGGATTTTTTGAAACAGTGTAAAGCCTTATTAAATTTTCCTTCGGCTTGGAATGCAGTTCATTATTCTATTTAAAGTCCGCCTTTAAAAATGCCTCATAGCATCTCACAGCTTCATAAATGTCTGCCTTGCTGGTCAGCTCCCACGGTGCATGCATACACATAACAGCAACACCACTGTCAATCACTTCCATTCCATAGACCGCCATCAGATACGCAATCGTTCCGCCTCCACCGACATCAACTCTTCCCATCTCAGAGGTCTGGAAATTGACGTTATTTTCCTCCATGACTCTTCGAAGCTGTGCGATATATTCCGGATTTGAATCATTCGATCCGCTCTTTCCGCCGCTTCCTGTGTATTTGTTGAATACCGGCCCGTGTGCGAAATAAGCACAATTCTTCTTCTCGTAAGCTTCTTCAAACATCGGATCGTAAGCAGCACTTACATCAGAAGAAAGCATCTTCGAGTTGGCAAGTGCACGTCTCAACGTCAATTCATTGTATTCTCCCATCAGTGCAATCAGTTCGGCGACTGTATTTTCAAAGAATCTGGAAGTCGCCCCGCTTGCGCCGACGCTTCCGATTTCCTCCTTATCGATCAGAATGCAGCAGGAAGTTCTTTCAACTTCTTTCTCTGCGAGCATTGCCATCAAGGATGTAAATGCACACACGCGGTCGTCCTGTCCATAGGCCATGATCATGCTGCGATCCAGTCCGCACTCTTTCGCTTTCCCAGCCGGAACGATTTCCAGCTCAGCCGACAGAAAATCTTCCTCTTCGATTCCATAATAATCATGGAAAAGCCGGAGCATTTCTGCTTTTACCGCATCCTTCTCTTCACCTTTTAACGGGCGGTTTCCGATGACCAGATCCATTTTTTCACCGTCAATAAATTTATCTGCATTCTGCTCCATCTGCTTGCGCCCGAGATGTGGCAGAAGATCTGTAATTATAAATCCCGGTTCGTCATCCTTTTCGCCAATCACAATATCCGTCTTCGTTCCGTCCTTGCGGATCACAACTCCATGGATTGCAAGCGGCATCGCAACCCACTGATACTTCTTCACACCGCCATAATAATGGGTATCCAGGTAAGCAACCTCCTGCTCCTCATAAAGCGGATTCTGCTTGATATCAATTCTCGGCGAATCAATATGAGCCCCCAGAATATTCATACCATTCTCAATCGGCTGCGTTCCTGCCTGGAAGAGGATGATTGCCCGTCCCATATAATCCATATAAACTTTATCACCGGCTTTTACCGATTCTTTATTTTTCCGGAGTTCCTTCATGTCCCGGTATCCGGCTTCCTTTGCAAGACGAATTGTCTCTCTGACACATTCTCTCTCCGTCTTTCCCGCATCCAGACATTCCCGGTACTGCTTATTCACCCTCTCCAGCTCCTCCAGATGCTTCTCATCATAAATCTTCCATAAGTTCTCTCTTACCATTTCCATACCTCCTGCTCCAGGAAGACCCCCATCTTCCTATCATCATAAATTCCCACCGATTTCAGTAGGCATACTCATTATAGACCTTATACATTAGCTACGCTTGCATAATTATCCACACATTTTGTCCAAAAATCCGTGGGGACGTTTCTTCTGCCACGATGCTGGGGTCAAAAGGTATTTCCAACTAATTAAATAACTACTATTGATGAAAAACATATGGTATAATCATCTTATCAAATAAAGGTGGTTTGCATATGTCTTTTAAAACAAATGATGTAGAACAGTTATCTCTGTTCGATAGTTTTTTAAACCTCACTGCACGTGAGCAAAAAGCGTTAGAAAATTCCTGGGCAAAGGTTTTCGCAGAAGAAGTGTTCCCTAAAATTGATGAAAAACCTTTTGCTGTTTTATATAGTGATAAAGCTTCACGGCCAAACACTCCTGTTAACGTAATCAT
>JALFNN010000050.1 GCA_022774325.1 bacterium
TCGCAATCATTTGATGACTACGAAAGAACTATAACACGTTGAAAACTTATTGATCAGCTGAAGCGGAAACGCGTTCAGTTACATCCGGAAAGACTGATCAGCTCTTAGCGGAATGCGTGGTCAGATGAGCCGGAATTTGCATGCGGCAGCCTTTGGCGGTTGGGATCTGGCGTTACAGACATTAATACTCTTCATGGCAATTGATTTGATAACCGGAGGGTTCCTTCTTCCGGTAGTGTTTGGAAAAAGCCCTAAATCAGAGAACGGAACATTGGAGAGCAGAGCGGGATTTAAGGGATTATGCAGAAAAGGTATGATGCTGTTCTACGTACTGATTGCAGCAAGACTGGATCTTTTACTTGGAACAGACTATGTACGAGATGCAGTCTGTATCGGATTTATTGCAAATGAACTGCTTTCGATTGTGGAAAATGCAGGACTGATGGGACTTCCGATGCCGGAAGCGATTACGAAGGTGATTGATGTCCTGAAAAAAGAACCGGATAAAAAGCTGAGGCAGTCACATTAGGCGGAAGGATGGAAGAATAGAGCGACTAGGAAATAACGGAATACGGGAGGTATTCAGAAGAGAATCGAGGTGAGAAATGTGAAGATTGTACAAAGGATGATGAAAGATAACCCCTGTTATAAAGCGGGCAGGAAGATCAAAGTAAAAGGAGTGATGCTCCATTCGGTCGGGTGTCCGCAGCCGAAAGCATCTGTATTTATCCAAAGCTGGAACCGTGCTTCCTTCGACAGAGCCTGCAGTGGAACTGTTTGCTATTCTTTGCCGGATGTATGAGCTGGATCCGATGGGAGACGGAGTGGTCTTAAGCCATAAAGAAGGACATGCAAGAGGAATCACGACAAATCATGGAGATCCGGAGCATCTGTGGAATGGATTACATATGGGTTATACGATGGACGGTTTCCGAAAAGCGGTGAAGAATTTGATGAGGAAAAAAGAGAAAGAAGAAAAGAATGAAGTGGAAAAGGAATCTAAGCCATATCTAGTTCGAGTGAAGATCCCGGACCTGAATATCCGGAAAGGCCCCGGAACGAATTATCCAAAGACCGGAAAGTATACAGGAGTGGGAACATTTACCATTGTAGATGAAGCGGCCGGGCAGGGGGCGTCCAGATGGGGAAAGCTGAAAAGTGGAAGCGGATGGATCTCGATGGACTATGTGTTGAGGGTGTAAAGTGAAAAGGATAAGCGCTGGGAGTTTGTGTGAAATCTCTCCTATTCGGTACAATATGTACTGGGTAGGAGAGATTTTTTGAAGTTTCTTCTTAGATATGCAAGGGACCTATTGGAACGAAAAAATAAAAATCTTCCATATTCAATATGAAAAATAAAAATGAAAGGATGGTTTGGATATGAAAGAGATTCCGATTTGGGAAAAGGCAAACTTGACGTTAGAAGAAGCGGCTGCATACTCTGGCATTGGCACTGGTAAGTTGCGTGAGATCACCAATGACAAGAATTGCAATTTCGTTCTCTGGGTAGGACGTAAACGACTAATCAAGAGACGTTTATTCGACAAATACATTGAACAGGCTTTTTCCATTTAACATCTGTAGTTTTTCGTAGAAAAAGAGTCTTCAATGTGATATGATTTAAATGTCACATCGAGACTCCTTTGCAATGAAAGGAGTTCGAACATGAATAATAAAAAACGTAAAGATAAAAAAGGGCGTATTCTGAAAACGGGAGAAAGCCAGAGAAAGGATTTTGTTTATCAGTATAGGTATACCGATTTCCATGGCAAAAGGCAGACCGTTTATGCATCGACTTTGCAGGAACTTCGTCAGAAAGAAAAGGAAATACAAAAGCAAGTTGATGATGGGTTGGATTATGAAGCTGGACAAATCACTGTGATTGAATTAATTGAAAAGTATATTAGTTTGAAACAGGGGGTACGATACAATACAAAGGTCGGTTATCAGTTTGTTCTGAATCTGGTTAAGAAAGAGGAGTTCGGATACCGAAAAATTAGTACTATCAAAGTATCCGATGCAAAGCAGTGGTTCATGAAGTTGCAGAAAGACGGCAGAGGTTACAGTACCATTACCAGCGTGCGGGGAGTTATCAAACCGGCATTCCAGATGGCATACGATGAAGACGCTGTTAGAAAGAATCCGTTTGCGTTTAAGTTGATTGATGCAGTAGTAAATGATTCGGAACAGAGAATCGCCCTCACAGATGAGCAGTTAGAAATTTGGATGGATTTCATCAAGAATGATAATACATATTGTAAATACTATGATGAGTTTGTCGTTCTTCTTGAGACCGGTATGAGAGTCAGTGAGTTTTGCGGACTGACGAAAAAGGATCTGGATTTTAAGAATCGTAGAATCCGTGTGGATCATCAGTTAGTTCGTGAACGGGGTGGGAAATATTATGTTGAGGAGACCAAGACCAGTAGCGGATGTAGATTTTTACCGATGACAGACAGCATATATCAATCCTTAAAGAATATGCTTGCAAGGCGTCCGAAAGTCAAAAAAGAGGTCGTTGTGGATGGGCATACGGGTTTCATCATGCTTGACAAGAACGGCAATCCCAAGGTTGCACTTCACGTTGAGAACGAGATGCGTTGGGCAATGAAGAAATATAAGAAGCTTCATCCTGACAGACCTTTGCCTAATATTACACCGCATGTGTTTCGACACACGTTTTGCACAAATTATGCAAATGCCGGTATGGATATTAAGGATTTGCAGTATTTGATGGGGCATTCAGATGCAGGGGTGACACTCAATGTGTATACACATGCAAACTATGCACATGCTGCAGATCAGATGGCGAAGATTACAGAATTTCGTCAAAAAACCAATTTGGAAAACGAGAAATATGGGATGAAGTGTGACGGAAAAAAAGTGACGGTTAGTTAAGTTAACTACACCGCTACTACACCATTTACTACACCAATCAGTGGTGTAGTGATATGGATTTATGGAGACTTATGAAAAAATGAAGAAAAACTCAAATCCCGAAAAGTCCCGTAAAATCAAGGGTTATAGGGTTTATGGAGGTTTATAGAGACTATGATAAAAGTACTTTTCATCTGCCACGGCAGAACCCGTACTTTTGTCTGAAGAGGCTTAAAATCAAGGCTTTTGGGGAATGAGAATGGTATTTGTACCCCCATTGTACCCCTATTTTATTAAAACAGTAGGATTCTCAACCGGACTGTCCTCGATAAAAATGAATATGATTTGTGGTGAAAGGAGTTCCTGCGGGGACTTCTTTTCGTTTACATAAAAATGTCGGTTTGAATGTCGGTTAAGTGTCGGTTTGTTTATATGGAACTGTTGCATTTGCAGTCGTGAGATGGAAGTTGAGGAGTATGAACATTACGATGCACCGAAATGTTATCAAAATGTTCCGAATTGTTATTAGAATAATTAATAGTTCCGGTAATTGCATCAAAATTGATAAAAATGAGAGAATCAATTTGATGATTGAATGCAAGGTGGTTGTACTATTAATAATAATCGTATACCTTACCTAAACATGCATAAAAACCAAGCTGATCACAATAAAATAACATAAAACATTGAAAGGTAACAAGGATTATGTTATTATATATAAAAATATGTTACAAGGAGATGCCATATGAAAAAGCAATTAGAGCAGTATTTCGGCTGCAAAGTAAAAATAGCAGAATATAAGAATAAATTACCATTGCCGATTTTTATGACTATGCGTGATATTATGATGGTTGAAATATATGGAGTTAACTTTGCCATAATAGATGTATTGAAGGAAATGGAATTAAGTGTTGCAGCAATGAAAAAGCAGAAAACAAAGTATGAGGAAGCCCTGCAGTGTCCTGTAGCATATGAAGTAGCGTTAAACAGCGTTTCCATGAGAAATGCGCTGGTGAAAAGCGGAGTTCCGTTTGTGGATTTGCCGGGAAATGTATTTTTGCCATTTATGGGAATTGTATTGCAGGATGTGTATCGCAAGCAGTTTGTCAAGGCAGATAAGATGATGCCTGCAACACAGATGGTGTTCCTTGAATTGTTATATATGGATGATGAGGAATCTGTGCTAAAAAGTGAGGTTGCGAACAAGCTGAATCTTACCAAGACGTCCATTACAAGAGCAACAGCACAATTAGAGAAAATGGGACTCATCCGCCAGATGAAATCCGGAACAGAGATTGCTATTAAGAGAAATTACTCACGCAAAGAGTATTATGAAAATGCAAAAGCATATTTGATCAATCCGGTCCAGAAAGAGATTACAATTATGCGATGTGAAGCAACCTTTGAATCATTTAATGCCGGAGAAACCGCTCTTAGTCAGGAGTCAGAATTGAATCCCCCAAGAATAGAGGAATGTGCAATTTACAAGGGCGAGGAAGTTGTTGACCAGTTGGAAATTGTGGATGCCAGATCTGAAGACCCGGACGACTGCTTGAAGGTACAATTATGGAAATACAATCCTTCTTATTTTGCAAGAGAAGGATGTGTTGATCCTGTTTCGCTTGCATGTACATTCAATGGTAACGAAGACGAAAGAATAGAAATGAGTATTGAGAAACTGTTGGAGGAATTATAAATGGTACCAGGAATTGACTCTTTTAGAGAAAAATTTAAAGATTATACGGATTATTACACTATTATCGGCGGAACTGCCTG
>JALFNN010000066.1 GCA_022774325.1 bacterium
TGCAAGGCCATTTATGTCACTGAGCAATTGGGAAGGCGGCTTTGGATTAAGATCCGTAAGCCAGGAGACCTGCCTATTGAAAAACGGAGTGGGGAAGGACCCACAGATCACGAGTAACTGGTCGCAACCGATCATAATGGAGCTGTTTCGCTGGTTGGCACCCTGGTTCTGTCAGGATGTTCCGGAAAAAGCGATGAAAATGCGGAAACAACAGTAGAAAACGACAAGGAAGAAAGTACAGAAAACGAGGATCAGAAGGCTGCGGATGAGGTGGCAGCGCTGAATTGATGCAATCTACATACAGCAAAGAACGGATGAGACGGATGAACAGTGTAAGAAGAGCCTTTACCGCGCAGATCATTATCAATCATATTCAGGCCAGAGACGGAGAATGCATTGATAATATGGATCAGGCACTGGAGCGCACTGTCGCAAATGGTATAAAGAATCTGGTCGTTCAGCCGACACACCTCGCAGATCTTGGAGGAATCGCTAAGATTCGGGAAATTTATATTGCACATACTGCAACTGCGATCGGTCAGTAAACAGATGATCCTGCAACAGAAATGAGAAAAATAATCAATACGAGAATATGGATTGACAATGGGAGCAGAAACAGATAATATATAAATAGTTAGTAAAAGCTAACTTAAATGTTTATATCCGTACTGAACGGCTATACAAATTAAGACAAAGAAACGCCTACATGGCGTTTTCTTTAAAACCCGATGTTAGGCAAAGCTAACAAAAGAAAGGAGATACATAAAATGAGCGTAGTGATTATCGGAGGAAATGAATGCATGGTTCGCCAGTACAAGGATCTATGCCAGGAATATCAGTGTGATGCGAAAGTATTTCCAAAACAGAAAAGCAGTTTGAAAGGAATCGGATGTCCCGATCTGATGGTATTATTTACCAGCACAGTATCACACAAAATGGTGCGAAATGCGTTGAATGAAACAAAAGGACTTGATGTAAAGGTGGTGCGGTCACATACCAGTTCTATGTCGGCGCTCAAAAATATTTTAGATGATAATATCAAACAGGAGGAAGCAGTATGTCTGATGAAATGATTGTCCGTCATTGTTCACCCACATTGGCAGGGCTAAAGACCGGCAACTTGTTCAACTGTCCGTGTTCGGATAAAAAAGAGCTGATTCTGGCAGTGCGATCATTGAACAAACGACTTGCACCGAAGGGAATACGGGTGATCCCGATTCAGGTATGTGAACAGCGGGTACTAATCTACCTTTATCGTCCTGACAAATTGGAAAATGATCTGGCTGTAGAAGAGGCAGGGGAAATTCTGAGAGCATGTGGATATTCCACCGGGGACTGTGACAAATGTGTGGTACGGTTAAGCAGACGTTTGCAGGAGTCGGGGGATTTCCCGCATGAAATCGGACTGTTTCTGGGATATCCGCCCGAGGATGTGCGTGGATTTATCGAAAATCATGCCGAAGGTTATAAATTTGTAGGATGCTGGAAAGTATATGGAGATGAAAAAAGTGCAAAAAAACAATTTGCACGCTATAAAAAATGTACAGACGTATATTGCTCTCAATGGGCAAACGGCAAAAGTATTGAACGGCTCACAGTAGCTGTTTGATGATAGAAACTAAGAAAGGTTGGTATACAATATGAGTAAAATTGCAGTTGTTTTTTGGAGTGGAACCGGCAATACCGAACAGATGGCATACGCCGTAATGGAAGGAATTAAGGAAAAAGCAGCAGAAGCCGCATTATTTGCAGCGTCGGAGTTTGGTGCTTCTATGGTAAAGCAATATGATGCGATTGCATTCGGGTGCCCGGCTATGGGAGCGGAGGTGTTGGAGGAAACAGAATTCCAGCCGATGTGGGATGCCTGCGAAGGAGCACTTGGTGGGAAAAAAGTTGCTTTATTCGGTTCTTACGGATGGGGCGACGGTGAATGGATGCGAAGTTGGGAAGATGCCTGCGGCAGCGCCGGAGCAGTGCTTGCATGCGAGAGTGTGATTTGCAATGAAGCACCGAATGAGGAAGCTTTGGAGGCCTGCAGAGCATTAGGGGGAGCGCTTTGCTAAATCGCCAATCGGAAGTAATGTATGGATGTATAGGCTAGAAAAACGCCGAGGTATGAAAATGGCTATCATGCTTCGGTGTTTTTCTTTTTATTGGGTTGCCTGTATAGTGTTGATGAATAGCGAAAATGACTGAATGGAAATGGCAAACATATTGAATAGTACCGGTGGATAGGAAAAGAATGGTACAACCGGATTTAGTGCAAAAAAGAGAAGAATAGAATAAGTACAGAATTTGACTTGACAATAAAAGAACTACACCATATAATTACCAATGGTAACTAATAGCGGCAATAAAGAGAGGGTTTATGGAAACTGAAAAAATAAAAAGAATGATGGATGCCTGTTATATGGCAAAAAGAATCCGGGATATGCTTCCTGAATTACCGGATGGGGTAGCACCTTCTTATATCCAGTTTTTGGATACGATTCATAAACTGGAAGCTCAAAATAGAAAAGTGAAAATTTCGGATGTCAGCGAGGAACTGAACCTTCCGAGACCGGGAGTTACCAGAACGGTTAAGGAAATGGTGGCAAAAGGTTATCTTGCTAAATCTTCATCGGAAGAAGATGGACGTATCACTTATATTTCTATTACAGAAGAAGGAGAAAAACTGTCTGATAAATACGATAGAAAGTATTATAGTGAACTGTCGAAGTATTTAGACCATATTTCAGAAGAAGAGGCTGATTGTATGATTTCTACTATAAAGAAATTGTATCAGGTTATGTGTGAAAGGAGGATTCATCTTGAATAATTCCAATTCGGATTTTACGCAGGGGAGTATTATTAAAAAATTAATCACTTTTATGATACCGATACTGGGAGCACTTATTTTACAAGCGGCTTACGGGGCGGTAGACTTGATGGTGGTGGGGAGGTTCGGGACTACTTCGGGGCTTTCAGCAGTATCTACAGGAAGTCAGGTGCTGAATCTTGTTACGTTTATTATTGTACAGCTTGCGATGGGAATTACTGTTCTAATCGCAAGGTTCATAGGCGAAAAGAAAGAGGAGCAGATCGGCTCTTTGGTCGGAGGAGCAACAATCGTATTTGCTATTATGTCAGCAGTGCTTTTTGTTCTAATGGTATGCTTCTCGCGTCCGATTTCATTGCTTATGCAGGCGCCTGAGGAGGCAATTGGATTAACTTCTGTGTATGTGCGTATCTGTGGGGCGGGTATATTTTTTATTGTTGCTTATAATGTTCTGGCTGCAATTTTCAGAGGACTTGGAGACAGCAGATCACCTTTGATTTTTGTGGCAGTAGCATGTGTGGTTAATGTTATAGGTGACCTGGTACTGGTGGCAGGATTTCATCTGGATGCTGCGGGTGCAGCGATTGCAACGGTTTCTGCACAGGCGATCAGTGTTGTTTTTGCATTGTTCCTGCTTGTTAAAAAGGAACTGCCATTTAAGATTTCGAAAGAAGATTTTTGTGTAAACAGTCAATGCAGGCGGGCACTTAAGATCGGATTTCCGCTTGCACTTCAGGAGTGTCTCACACAGATGTCATTTCTTGCTCTTTGTGCATTTGTCAACAGACTGGGCTTAGAGGCGTCTTCAGGATATGGCGTAGCATGCAAGATTGTAAATTTTGCATTGCTGATACCAAGTTCGCTGATGCAGTCGATGGCATCTTTTGTTTCACAGAATGTGGGTGCAGGGAATGAAAAACGTGCCAAAAAAGCAATGTTTACAGGCATTGGCATCGGTTTGACAATCGGTTGTTTCGTATTTATATTCATACTGTTTAGGGGAGACCTTTTGACCGGAATCTTTACCACGGACGCGGCGGTCGTTCAAAATGGGTTTGACTATTTAAAAGGATTTGCTTTGGAAACGATAGTCACTGCGATTCTGTTCAGCATGGTAGGCTATTTCAATGGGCATGACAAAACGCTTTGGGTGATGATACAGGGGTTAGTGCAGACACTGCTTGTACGTCTTCCGTTGGCATATTATATGAGTATTCAGCCCAACGCAAGCTTAACAAAAATCGGTTTTGCCGCACCGGCTGCTACTATGTTTGGAATTGTTCTAAATGTAATATTCTATTTTGGGATGCATAAGAATGAGAATAGTAAATAAGGAGATAAATGAACATATAAAACCCTCTTCGTATATTCGATTATTTCTTACCGAATAACGGAGAGGGGGCTGCCTGTATTATGTGATTGTGAGAATCATGATAGCTTTTCAATCAGGACGGTTTTCCCTTCAAATGCAAAGCCATATTTGCGGATCCGCTCTGCCGGGATCCCTTTGGCGATCAGAGCCTCTGCGTATTGTTTTTCTTCAATCTGCAGCAAAGCATTTTGCGCAGTATCCTGCAACGATTTTTCCCTTTGCGGATTTCTTACTTTGAATTCAATGATAATCGCATCGGATTCATCCGTTTTGAGTTCCAGAAGGACATCATATCTGCCAAATCCACTTTCACGATTAGAAGTAATTGTGTATTGATCAGCTAAATCCACCATCAGTCCTAACACAAAGCCGTGATAGAAACGTTCGGGTTCGGATTTCCTTGCAGGATGTTTTCCGGTATCAAAGGCGCTGAAAGTAATGAGCGCAACCTGATTCATGTAATGGTTCATGGCTTCGATATCATCTAACAGCATTGCTTTTACAAAATCATTGTAACCGCTGTCCGATTCGGCAAACCATCCATGTACCATGTTGGTAAACATGATATAGGATTCTTTGTTGGTTAAGGCCAGATCGTAATACATTTGTCCGGTAGATTCCCTGAATTCGGTATCTGTAACCTTTAAGTAGCCGCTTGCCAATAAGAGGCTCCATATAGCACTTTCTTTCATAGAAAGCTGATTATACACAATCTGTTCATCGATGCTCTCTCTTATCGTTTCCCCATGCAATAACTGTTCAAATTTCTGTTTTATAGTTTTGCTTCCCTCACGAATCAGTTTTTCAATCAGAGCATTGGAACTTGTGTTTGCCCAGAAAGGACGCAATTTCAGGGTATCCAGGTAATTAATGATAGACCAGGGATTGTAAATGTCGGATACATTTCCAAAAGTGAATCCATCATACCATTGTTTGACTTCTGGCATTTTATCAGTTAATCCATACTCTTTTAATGCAGAAAAGACCTCTTCTTCTGTGAAACCAAAGCAGTCGGCATATTCATCTGAAGTGGCAGTAATTACTTTCAGATTGTTTAAATCTGAAAAAATCGATTCACGGCTGATTCTGGTTATGCCTGTCATGACTGCACGTTCCAGATAGGGATTGGTTTTAAAGGTGGCATTAAACATGCTTCTCATATAATCAGTTAAGTTATTCCAATAATCGTTAACATAAGCCTCTTGCATTGGAGTATCGTATTCGTCAAGAAGAATAATCACTTTTTTATGATAATATCGATAAAGATATTCTGATAATTTATGAATTGCCATAGTTGCTATGACATCATCCATGTTCATATTTATATTTTTATAAGCTGTTTTTTCGTCGTCTGACAGATAATCACTTTCCAGAAGAAATCTGTTTTTATTATACAAATCTGTTATAATCTGACCTAATCTGCGCTTTGTTGCGCGAAAAGTGGACTCTTTTACATTTGCAAATGTAAGATATATAACCGGGTAACTTCCTTGAAGAGCTTGAAAATCTTTGTCCTTCCAAATGGCTAAATTAGCAAATAATGCTGATTTTTCAGCATAATCTACGGAGAAAAATTGCTCTGTCATACTCATCGTGAGGGTTTTCCCAAATCGCCTGGGACGGGTAATCAAAGTCACTTTATCACCACTATTCCACCATTCCTTGATGAAATGTGTTTTATCAATATAGAAAAAGTTCTGTGATATTAATTCGTCAAATTCCTGATAACCTATGGAGACTGTTCTTGCCATATTTCCCCTCCTTTTGGGTTCATATTATAGATACACTTTCATTATATCTGTGATTCATCTAAACAACAACCCCTAAATGGATTGACCAAGGGGACAGGTTCCGTGACTCATTTATGAGTCACGGAACCTGTCCCCGTATGACACAAAAACTGTTTTATCTCTTCCGGCTGCAGCAGTGCATAGACACTTCCCTGGAAGGAAGCGGCAATTTCCAGTTCACCATAGCTGCTGGATTCGAAATCACAGTATCCGTCGAAGGCATCCTGAAGGAGAAGCCGGAGTTCCTGGCCGTCGTCACTGCTCATGTAGTCTTTCAGCATCATGCAGCAGGTATGGATATTTTCATAGTATTTCCGATAATCGGGATGAAATTCTAGCATCCAATGACTGGCGGAAAATGCAAATCCCATACGTGGCATGTTGCGACGCGGATGGAAATGTGACAGAGGAATCGTTGAAAGCGGCAAAGGAAGCGGCTGCAAAGCATGAAATAGCTGTGGTCGTTGCAGGACTTCCGGATGCTTATGAATCGGAGGCTCTTGACCGGGAGAATATGATGCTTCCTAAGGGGCATAACCGAATGATCGAAGCGGTTTCTTCCGTAAATGACAATACGGTCGTCCTTCTTCTTGGCGGGAGTGCCATGGAGATTCCGTGGGAAGAAAAAGTGAAAGCAATTCTGTACATGGGACTCCCCGGTCAGGCAGGAGGAGAGGCGGCATATAATCTGCTGACGGGAAAAGCAGTTCCGTCCGGAAAATTGACAGAAACCTGGCCGCTGTCCTATCAGGATGTGGCTTCAAGGGAGACGTTTGAAAAGAAAAATGTAGAATACCGGGAAGGTATCTATGTGGGATACCGCTATTATGACAAGGCAGATAAAGAGGTACGCTATCCATTTGGATATGGACTTTCTTATACCACATTTGCCTACAGTGATATGAAGATTCAAGAGCAGCAGGTGTCTGTTACAATCAAAAATACCGGAGCGATAGCCGGAGCGGAGGTCGTACAGCTTTATATTGCTCCACCGGAAGAGGGAATTTTCAGACCGAAGAAAGAACTGAAAGGGTTTGCTCGCGTAGAATTACAGCCGGGTGAAGCACAAACAGTATGCTTTACATTGGATGAGAGAAGCTTTGCCATCTGGAATCAAGGGTGGAGGATTCCGGAAGGTGACTATGTGGTGATGATTGGCTCTTCAAGCAGAAATCTTTTACTTACGCAAACAGTGAAAGTGAGCGGGGAGAACATCGAAGCTCCGGCATGGCAAAAAGGAAGCTGGTATGAAAAGGCCAAAGGACTTCCGGGGCGTGAGGAATGGGAAAAACTGATGGGACATGCAGTACCTGTGACAGAGGAACCGAAGAAAGGGCATTTTACTTTGGATAATACCTGTATGGAGATGAAAGACAGTTTTGTTGTCATGAAGATTCAGTATAAAGTAACGGAAAATATTATTGCAAAAAGTTATGGCGGAAAAAAAGATATGTCAAATCCGTCTTATCGCATGACACTGATCTGTGCGGTGGACTGTCCGCTTCGTGCAGCGGTCATTAACAGTGGAGGTACAATGAATGATTCACTTGCGAAGGGATTACTTCAGATGGCTAATGGACACTATCTTAAGGGGATTGCAGCAATGGTGGGAAAATAATGATAGCAAGCTATATAAAATAAGGAGAAGATAAAAATGAGGGATACAAAAAAGAATTGGCTTCCGGCCAGCCGGATCAAATCGGCAGATGTGACAAAAGGTGAGAAATGGTTGGGGTATTTGGTGGGACCGGCAGGAGCACTCTTGCTGAATGCAGTACTTGCATCTTATCTAAATGTCTATTATACGGATGTACTGAAGCTTACAGGCGTCTGGGGCGGTGCATTCTTGATGGTATTTCCGATTCTGTCCAAAGTAATTGATGCAGTTACAAACATCGCAATGGGACAGCTGATCGATCGTACAAAGACAAAAGAAGGAAAAGCACGTCCATGGATGCTTTTGTCGGCAGTGCTCTTGCCGATTACCGGAATACTCCTGTTTGCGGTACCGAATGCTTCTGTGACGGTACAGGTTATTTGGGTTATGATTACCGGAATTATCGTAGCGATGCTGTCCCCACCTCTGCTTCTGTCCCCACCTCTGTTTCTGCGAAAACGGAGAAAAGACAAAACAATCATAAATAATCAAAATAAATCAAATTTGTGCAATATATCTAAAACAGAAATTGAATGTTTGCGGATTAGTATGATTGACTATGACTGAAAATGAAGATATAATACAATCATAAAAAAGACAGGAGGTAAAAAGATGATTTATACGGTTACGTTTAATCCATCGCTGGATTACATTGTTTCTGTTGACAATTTTAGATTGGGTTTGACCAATCGTACGAATTCTGAGTTACTTCTTCCGGGAGGAAAAGGAATCAATGTATCAACTGTACTTGGAAATCTCGGAATTGAGAATACCGCATTGGGATTTGTTGCCGGGTTTACTGGTAAAGAGATTATCAGATGTATGAAATTGTCAGGAGTAAAATCGGATTTTATTGAACTTGATCATGGAATATCAAGAATTAATCTGAAGCTAAAATCGATTGATGGAATGGAGATTAATGGATCTGGTCCTGATATTAATGAAGAAGCGGTTGAACAACTAATGAAGAAACTGGATATTCTGGGGAAGGATGACATCTTGATTTTAGCAGGAAGTATTCCGAGTACGATGCCTGATGATATTTACCGGAGAATCATGGATAAGCTTCAGGGAAGAGGGGTTACATGTGTCGTGGATGCGACTCGGGAGCTGTTGTTAAATGTATTGGAATACCATCCGTTTTTGGTGAAACCGAATAACCATGAATTGGGGGAGATATTTCAGGTGGAATTAAAGACAAGAGAGGAAGTTATCCCTTATGCTAAAAGACTTCAGGAAATGGGAGCTGCTAACGTATTAGTATCTATGGCTGGCGAAGGAGCGGTTTTGGCTGCGGAAAATGGAAAGATTTATGCTACGTCCGCACCTAAAGGAGTATTAAAAAATGCTGTTGGTGCAGGCGACTCAATGGTGGCAGGATTTGTTGCGGGATGGATGGAGAAACAGAATTATGAATATGCATTTCATATGGGCGTTTCAGCTGGAAGTGCAAGTGCTTTTTCGGATTTACTGGCAACTAAAGAAGAAATCCAACGTGTTTATCAACAAGTATGTGATCGGGTAGTGTCAAGTAATCTATGAAAAACTGGGCCGAAAAAAACAGGCTCAAACGAACCTTGAAAATTGCAAATATATAAGACGGAAGGCCCTCCGGGGGCTCAGGGCGCTGCCCTAAGAACCTGCAAGGGACCAGTCCCT
>JALFNN010000075.1 GCA_022774325.1 bacterium
AAAACTGCGGATGGATTCGCTGTCCGGCACCGGCGTACGTCCCGCCATTCTGGTAATCACCACCGACTGGGAAATTCCGGGAAGTGTATATTCCGCTTTTAGTGCCGATGCTGCCCCGCAAAAGGAACTGACCCCCGGGCAGACTTCGTAGGAAATCCCTTCGGCATCAAGCGCATCCATCTGCTCCTTGATTGCCCCATACAGACAAGGATCCCCCGTGTGCAGTCTCACCACATGCTTTCCTTCCTTCTCCCCGCGAATCAACACTTCCAGTACTTCCTCCAGTGTCATATATGCGCTGTTGAATATTTCACATGTTTCCTTACACATATCCAGCAGTTTCGGATTCACAAGAGATCCTGCGTAAACCACAATGTCCGCCTCCATGAGCAGCTTCTGCCCCCGAACCGTGATCAGATCTTCTGCCCCCGGTCCTGCTCCTACAAACTGAATCATCATTCTTCCTCCTTCACGATCAGCAGAGAATAATAACTCGCCTCATCCGGAATCTCCTCCGCTGATCTGTAGATTCTCTCCTGCTCCATTCCACAATTCTCCACCATACAGATTTCCATGCCCCGGGATCTAACTTCTTCTTTGACATCCGGGAGCTTCTTACCCGCTTTCATGAGAATCTTTGTCCCGGGAAGCGACAAGCTCTCCTTCAATCCGTAAGATGCCGGAATGATATGGATTTCCTCCCGGTTTTTCGCGATTTCCATATCAAGCCGGGCAGCAGCAGCACAGAAAGACGGCACTCCCGGAACCATAACGGTATCAAATCCCCATTCTTTGATCCTGTGATGAAGATACATCCCCGTCGAGTACACAGATGGATCCCCGAGTGTAATAAATGCAATCGTTTTTCCTTTCTCCAGCCACCCTGCCGCTGCTTTTGCATCCTCATCATGAATGTTCCGAAGAATATCCTTCTGCTTCATCATCGGCATGGACAAATACAGCTTTGCTTTCTTTTCCAGTTCCGGTACCGCCTGCCGCACGATTTTCCATGCCGCGCAGCGTTCCAGCAGTTCTTCCCTCACAGCTGTTTCCTTCTCTTCTTCATAATAGGTCCCCGAAAAGTCCGCACCCGAAACAGGAATCGCAATGATGTCACTCTCCCTCAGAATCCTGACTGCCTTTATCGTCAGAAGTTCCGGATCCCCCGGTCCCGTTCCTATCACATAAAATTTACCTTTCATGACTTTTTTCTCCCTGCTCTATAACCTTTTTTGTATACTAGCCGCTATCTCATCGACAAGGGGCGTCTTCCCGAGAATCCCGTAAGATGTCTCAAACATGACCGCTGCTGTTTCCACACGATCCCCCACTCTGTGCCTCATATGTTCCTCGATCTTCTCCATGATGCCACGCATCGTCGTTTCCAGAATCCCGGCACTTTTCAGAATATCCAGTGCCTCCGTTGTCGTAATGCACTCCATGATGCTGGCCACATCCTCCCTTTTGGCCCCTGCAACTGCCGCATGAGCCGCCAGCACTTCCATCCGGCAGTCCGCCTGTCTGGAATGTGTGTTCATGACACCGGCGGCCAGTTTCACCAGCTTGCCGACATGCCCAACCAGAAGAATACCCTTCATTTCCAGACAAACCGCATCATCCAGTGCTTCTCCTATATAGTTGCTGCATTTCACAGCCAGATTCCCGTCATAACCAAGACTTTCTCTCAAAAAATCCGTTCCATAATTTCCCGGAACCAGATAACAGTAAGATGCCCCGTTTTCTTTCAGCATCTTCATTTCCATGAAAATGGTATCGGTCAGTGCCCGTTCACTCATAGGCTCCACGATTCCGGTTGTTCCAAGTACAGAAATCCCACCTTCAATGCCAAGTCGGGGATTAAACGTCTGCGCAGCAAGCCTCTTTCCCTCCGGAATGGAAATAACCACTTCCAGGCCTCCGTCATATCCGGCCAGTTTCATCTGCTCTTCAACGGCATTTAATATCATCTGTCTGGGGATCTTATTGATTGCCGCCTCTCCGACCGCCTGCTCCAGACCTTTGCGCGTCACGCGGCCCACACCTTCCCCTCCGTCAAGCGTGATCCGGCCGGACTCATTCTTTGCAACTTTAGCAAATACATAGACTCCGTTCGTCACATCCGGATCATCCCCGCTGTCCTTTTTCACCGCACAGCTGACGAAATCATTCTGTCTCTCAATGTGCTCAATTTCCAGATAGAGCAAAATGCCGGCCGGTGTCATAAGCCTGACATTCTGTATTTCCTCACCGGTTAACAGCATGACAGCAGCGGCCTTCGCAGCAGCGGCGGCACAGCTTCCGGTGGTGTATCCTGTTCTCATCTTCTTCTGATTCTTCCAGACTATTCTGCTGTTTTCCATGATATATGAGTCCTTCTCCAATCCATTTTCCAAAATCACTTCTACTATTATAAGGAATTTTCCCGTTTCCTGCAACCATGCCATTATTCTACACCAGACATTTTTGAGAATCCACTGTATTTTTATGGATAAATGCGATACAATATTTCCAGTACACCAGTTAAAAATAGTTAGGAGTGTGAATTTATGAACCCGACCGTAAGTATTATTGTACCGGTTTATAACGCCGAGGCAACGATTTCCCGGTGTATTGAAAGCATTATCAATCAGGAATACCGGGATTTTGAGCTTTTGCTCATCGATGACGGCAGCACCGATTCTTCCGGAACGATCTGTGACCGCTATGCAGCGGAAGATTCCAGAATCCGTTTGATACATAAGGAAAATACCGGAGTTTCCGAGACCCGGAATATGGCGCTGGATCTTGCATGCGGCACTTACCTGCAGTTTCTCGACAGCGATGACTGGATCACTCCGAACGCTACCAGGCTGTTTGTCGAAGAAGCGGAACGCTATCATTGTGATATGGTCATCTCCGATTTCTACCGTGTTGTAGGAAAACGAGTCGCCCACAAAGGCGATATCGATGATGACTGCGTACTGACTCAGGAAGAATTCTCCGCACATATGCTCCAGAATCCTGCGGATTTCTATTACGGTGTTCTCTGGAACAAGCTCTATCGGCGTGACATTGTAGAGAAATACCATCTTCGAATGAACCCTGAGATCAGCTGGTGTGAAGATTTTATGTTTAACCTGGAGTATATCAGACATGCCGAAGTATTCTATGCACTGCAGGTTCCGGTTTATTACTATGTGAAGACAAAAGGATCCCTCGCAAGCCAGGGAATGAGTATCAGCAAAACCATTAAAATGAAACTGATGGTCTTTGAATACTATAATAATTTCTACAAGCATGTCCTCGATGAGGAAGATTATGAGAAGAGCCGTCTGCAGGTTTATCGATTCCTGGTGGACGCGGCAGGCGACGGAGCTGTACCACCTTCTTTCTTCTCCGGCTCCAAAAAGCTTGGGGAAGAACGCAACAGCGTCAGTCAGGAAGTTGTTGCAGGAGAAGGCATTCTTATGGATGACTATCGTGACCGTAAGCTTCTGGATTACTATCTGGAACCGATTGCCCAGAAGAACAATCTCACTTTGGGCGAAGTGCGTCTGCTTTTATGTCTCAGCCAGCTCAGGCATATCGGAACCAGAAAGGAAATTGCAGACTTTGCCGGAATCACCGTGCGCAGTCTCTCACTTTTACTTCAACGGCTTTCCTTAAAAAACATGCTGAAATATGAAGAAAATCGCACCACAAAAGAGCTGAAGATCACATTCCTTCCGCTTGCATCTCCGATTCAAAATGAGATCGCCGCTGCCCAGAGTAATTTCGAGCAGGCCAAATATGCAGGTTTTACAGAAGATGAACTGATCCAGTATGCCGCACTCACAGAAAAGATCAAAAACAACATACAGAAAATACTATAAGAAAATGCTATATAAAAGGATTGCGATGCCACCCGTACACCGCAATCCTTTTTCTCTTTCACATTTTTACAGAGGACAACGCAATAATCATCACCGTCGTTTGCACACGGCTTAAGTACTACGAATGGATTGCATTACAGCTGATGCGCTCTTCTTCAGACCACGCACTGTAAGTCTCATCCTCACCATACGCGCGCACTCTGACCGTCGCACACTCAACACCGTTTTCCGTCTTTTGTTTCGGACATTCTGTGATAAAGTCATCACTTCCTTCTTTCACACTGAGATAAGCATTTGATGTCTCATAAGTCTTTTTGGTTCCATCCGGTTTGGTAATCTCCACTTTGTAAGAAGTCGCACCTTCTACTTCTCCCCATTCAATCTTGAGGAATGAATATGTGCCATATATTTTCCCTTTATGGCGATACGTAGTTGAAGTCAACTCCGGTTTGTCCAGAATCATCTTTTCAATCTGCTTCTTTGCAGCCTGATTGACAGCTTCCTTCACACTGTCGGATAACTCAACATGGATCTGCGGAATCTTTGGCATACTGATAGAATATTTGGGTGTCGCGGCAAATACCGGCAATGAAGAACTTGCACATAAAACGAGTGCAGTTACAAATGATACCATTTTTTTCATAATTTTTTACCTTCCTTTTCTTTAGATGTGAGGAATGAGCCTGCCATACCGGCAATCAATATGGTAATGATGTGATTATTTGTGTAATTATCGAACAATTACGACTGATTATTGTTTCAAAACTGGTAAATTTTGAAGCTCTTAAAAAAGAGCCAGAACGCTTTTGAAAACAAAATACATGATAAGCACATGTATCCATGATAATAAATTGATAGTAATAATAGATTTTTGTCCTTGAAAGATATAACAACTGTCTGATTAGGTCAATTCCTTAAATATCCATGACGATCACCCTCCTTCGTATAAATCTGACGTTCCGTGAGCATATCACATTTCCATAAATCATATTCATGCTCCAATCCTCTTGTCATGCAGAAGTGTCGGTTTCAGATAATAACTCCTCGTCTTCCGCCACCTCTTTCGGACAAGTATTATTATAACAGATGTTTCGTTCCCTGTCATTGAAGTTGTAGTTTAATTTTACATGTTCATTTTACATGTTCATTTTTCCACCGCATTATTTCAGTTCCATCCAGATCTTTCCAAACAAATTCATCCTGCTCCAGAATCATATATCCATGATGGCTTTCCTCTTTCGGAATGGAAACGGAACCCGGATTCATATAAACATACTCCTCATGCTGCGTGCATTTCGGCACATGAGTGTGTCCATTCAGAAGGATATCTCCTTTCTGAATCGGAGGCAAATTCTTTTCGTTATAAACGTGTCCATGTGTCGCATAGATCGTCGTTTTTCCATCGCATACAATACAATAATCCGCCAGAACCGGGAACTTCAGCACCATCTGATCTACTTCTGTATCACAGTTTCCTCTCACGCAGAGAATCTGATCCTTCCGCGCGTTCAACAGTTCTATAACTGCCTTCGGTGCATAATCTCTCGGCAGATCATTTCGCGGCCCATGATACAGGACATCGCCGAGAAGCAATAACTTCCCCGCCTTTTCTCTGTCATATGCCTCCAGCATTTTTTTACAATAATATTCCGACCCGTGAATGTCGGATGCGATCATCCATTTCATTTTTCTTTCCTCATCTTTCTGTCTTTTTTCCACTAAACCAATTCCAACAGAATCTTGTTTTAATACTCGATCCCGCGCCGGGCATAAATTCCCTGATCGAATGGGTGCTTTCTTTTTGTAATCTCAGAGATATAATCCGCCAGTTCCAGAAGCTCCGGTTCCGGATTTCTTCCGGTCAGAACGACCTCCAAGCCTTTCGGCCGTTCTTTCAGAAACGTTACAGCCGCTTCGTGGTCGATCATTCCGTATTGATAAGCCGCCATAAACTCATCCATGACCAGCATATCATAAGGCTCTTCCTGTATTTTCCGGATTGCGTCATCCCACAGCTTCGCATAGGCGCTTCGTGCCTCTTCCTGCTCTTTTGCGTCAAGCGTCTTAAAGAAACCGAAGCTTTTTGTCATATGCATCACTTCGATTTCCGGTATGATATCCAGAATCCGCAGTTCTCCAGAATTCTCATTTTTCAGAAAACGTACGAACAGCACCTTAAGTCCACAGCCAGCCGCACGGACGGCAAGTCCTGTTGCCGCTGTCGTTTTCCCTTTTCCGTCTCCGCAATAAATATGAATCATTCCGCTTTCCATCCACCGCTCCCTTCCTTCCATTCACAGATTTTGCCACTCTTTTTGGCAGCATGCAGAAGTTCTGCTATCCGCCGGTTTCCCTCTCCGATCGTAACGCCTGCGTTGATAACGTACTGGCAGGAATCGATCGTTGCTTTTGCCTCCTGATATGCCTCATCACGGATACTGCAAAATGGTTCTTCTTCGATCACCTTTGCCGCAAGCCTTTTCGCCACATGATAGTCCACGTCATTGCGGTATAGTATTCCGGCAGCAAACGGAATATTTTCTTTCTGCAGTTTCCTGTATACCGGAATGCCTGTTCCGCAGGCGGAGATTACAAAAACACGCGGCTCTCCCTCCGGTCTCGGAAGCTCGACACTTCCAAAGCACGGGTCATAGGATCCGTTGTCGAGTCCGTAGAGTTCCCGGATTACTTCTTCTTTGAATACTTCTTCCGGTTCCCCATAGCAGAAAATCCGGTCACCCCTGACGCAGAGAATCTTATCCGATATTTTCTGTGCCAGATCGATCTCGTGAAGCGACATGACGACCGTGATTTTTTTCTCCTTTGCCAGTTTCCGGAGCATCGACAGAAGTTCGAGTTTATAATGAATATCCAGATAGGAAGTCGGTTCATCCAGGATCAGAACCTCCGGCTCCTGGCAGATCGCACGCGCAAGCATGATCCGCTGTCTCTGCCCGTCACTGATCGCCTGAAAGCTTTGATTTTCAAGCTCACGGACATGCACCGCTTCCATTGCCTCATCTACGATTTCTTTATCTTTCTTCGTGAGGATCCCCAGCCTTCCGGTATACGGATACCGACCGGTTTCCACCACATCGCGGCAGGTCATCAGTTCCGTCTTCATCCGCTCCGTCAGCACCACCGCCATTTTCCTGGCAAGAATAGCATTTTCCATAGCATCGATCCTCTCATCCGCAATGGAGACATTTCCTCCAAGCGTTTTGATCTGTCGGGTGATACTTTTTAAAATGGTCGATTTTCCAGCACCATTTGGACCGATCAGTGTTACGATCTCCCCTTTTTGAATCTCCGTGCAAATATCGCGGATCAGGGGTTTCCCATGATAGCCTACCGTCAGATCCTGCAACTTTACATATGCATTTTCCATCATTCTCTTCCCTTCTGTCTGTGCAGCATCATAAAGATGACGACCGGTGCTCCGAAAATGGAAGTGACCGTACTGATATTGAGTTCCAGCGGTGCAAATGCCATCCGTGCAATAAGATCACACCCCATGCAGAACACCGCTCCTCCCAGAAATGTTCCCGGGATCACGATCAGCGGCCTTGCCGTATTCAGCATCCTCTTTACCAGAAACGGAACCGCGATCCCAACAAAAGAAACCGGTCCGGCAAATGCGGTCACACAGCCCGACAGCATACTGGATAGCAGGATCAGAAGCACACGAAAAACCCGGATATTGACTCCTGCGCTTCTCGCATAGGCTTCGCCAAGCTGGTACGCACCGATTGGCTTGGAATAGAGGAAGGTAATCACAACGGTGACAGCAATCAATACAAAAGCAACCTTCACGTTGCTCCAGCTCATCCCGGAAAAGCTTCCCTGAGACCAGCCGTGCAGATTCACGATATCCGAGTCCTCCGCAAATGTAACCACAAAATCCGTAACCGCCGAACAGATATAGCCGATCATGATTCCGGCCACCAGAAGGGTTGCCATATGATTGATCTTTCTTGACATCAGAAGGATGAATCCGGTCGCAATCAGTGAACCTATAAATGCCGCTATAATGAGCGTATACGAAGAGACTCTGCTGAAGTACTTCAGAAATACGATCATCGTCAGGGCGACCACCATTTTCGCGCCCGAGGAAATGCCAAGCACAAAGGGGCCTGCAATCGGATTGGCAAAAAAAGTCTGAAGCAGGAACCCGGACAGAGAAAGGGCACCTCCGAGAAGGGCTGCCATCAGAACTCTTGGCAGACGAATTTTCCAGATGATACTGTAATTCGCATCCTGCTTTGCCTGTCCGAATAGAATATTCAGAATCTCAGAAACAGAAATATGTACATTTCCCGTATTAATATTCAGCACAATAATCACACAAAATGCAGCCAGAAGTCCGGAAAACACCAGCAAATACCGGATCCGTCTTCTCATCTCTTCCATTCGTACCGGCTTATTCTTCCTTTTCTCCATGGTTCCTCACTTTCTCATATCCTGATATCGTCATGACACTTTATATAAAAATGTCATCTCCTCCGTTTTTCCATCGGTAAGCATCAGATGAATGTCTGTAATCAGATTTCCGACAATGTCTGTCGCCTGATACAGGTACTTTCCGGTACACCACACATTTCCTTCCCGCACCGCTTTAAAATCTGCAAACAGCTCACTTTTCGCCAGAAGATCCTCCATCGATTCCACCGGATTATCGATTGATGAATTGTAGATCAGATAGTCCGCGTCGGCTGCAGATGCAAAGAATTCTTCCATAGAAATGCTGATCGACGCACTGTTATTTTCCGTATTTTCAAGATCATCGAAAACATAACGTCCACCCGCAATCTCGATCATTTTCGGAATGTAATCTTCGGACTTTCTGACCACGACGGTTCCATCGGTACTCACATAGAAAAAGGCAACCGTCTGCTCTGTATTTTCAAAGTCCTTCAGTTCTTCGATTACTTTGGACTGTTCCTTGAAAAATGTCTCTGCCTGTTCTTCTTTGTCCAGCATCGCGGCATAGACCTTGATCCACTCCGTTCTTCCAAGCGGATGCGTCTCATAACTGGACCGGTCGATAAATACCGGAATCTCAAGCATCTCAAGCATCTCCTGCACCTTCGGAGTATGCAGGATCATCGTGGATTCAATAGCCAGATCACATTCCTCATCGATCAGGAGTTCATAATCCGGCTCACTGTATTTTCCGGCATAAAGGATGGCGCCATCTTCCATAGCCTGCACCGCATTTTCAATGTACCAGCCGGATTTTTGTGTCCCGCTCAGGCGAATCGCATCCAATGCATCAAGCGAATCAAATAATGCCATCACCGATGTTGCCGCAAGATAAATACGGTCCAGCGGCTGATGTAAAATCACGATGTCTTCTTCCAGATCCGACGGAATATTCCTGCCCTCCGGAACAAGAAGATAGTCTTCCCCGTCCCGGATCCGGATCAGCTTATATCCATCCTGATAATAATATACCCCGAACCCTTTTGCATAATCAAGTTCCATCGCAGATTCATAAGTAAGTCCCTTGATTTCCATTGGTCCCGGCGTTTCTTTCGCCTCTTCCCGCTGTGGTTCAGATGTCATCTTATTTTCTTCCGTTTCCGGCATCGTTTTCTCTTCCGAACCACATCCCGGAATTCCGAAAATCAGTACCGCAATCAGTATCATACACAGGAACCGTGCTGCTCTCTTTTTCATCGTATCCCTCTTTCCACTTTCGATCCGATCCGCAAAGCACAGATTTCCCATTCAAAAAAGCCCGCTTTTCCTGTACGAAAGCAGACTTCCCCCTGAAATATTCTGCAAATCTATGCTTTCATCGGAAGCTATTCACATTCTTCTCAGCAGGTCTCCTGACTTACAGCTCATCGCCCGGTTATGCCTTCTCGCGCTGGATACGCAATGACTTATCTATAACCTCGCTCCCTGTTTACAGTGGCCGGACCGCTCAGGATTTGCACCTGATTCCCTTTTAACCCGGCAGATCTGAATCATCTGCCCGGCACTGAAAAGCCCAATATAGAACACCCTCACTATAACATATCCCCGCCTGTATGGCAACCGCATTTTCCCGTAACAGTTCAGCCATACACAGATATTTAAAAGCAGAATGCGCAAGTTTACTTGCAGCAGACTGCTTTTAAATATCTGTATATGGCGCTCTGCCATGAGCGAGAGCCTTAGCTGCATATGCAGCGGGAAAGACTGCAAAGCAGTCGGCTCGAGCTTTATGGCTGAACTGTTACATTTTCCCTTGAAATCCTTTCGAAATCCATTGCCTTTTATCCGGTAGATATAATATAATAAGCAGGACACTGTCACTTGTTACCACATAACAAAGGAGAATCGAAAATGAGCATTTTAAATGTTGAACATCTTTCCCACGGCTTCGGTGACCGCGCCATTTTTCATGATGTGTCCTTCCGTCTTCTGAAAGGCGAACACATTGGACTTGTCGGAGCCAACGGAGAAGGGAAATCTACTTTTTTTAATATTGTTACAGGAAAACTCCAGCCGGACGAAGGGAAAATCGAATGGGCAAAAAATGTCCGTGTCGGTTATCTCGATCAGCACACTGTACTTGAAAAGGGCATGACGATCCGCGAAGTGCTGAAATCCGCCTTTTCCTGGCTTTTTGAACTGGAAACGAAGATGAACGAGATCTGTGACCGCCTCGGGGACGTGGATGAAGATACTATGATGACACTTATGGAAGAGCTTGGGACCATCCAGGACACACTGACCATGCACGATTTCTATGTGATCGATGCAAAGGTCGAAGAAGTCGCACGCGCGCTGGGGCTTCTGGATCTTGGACTGGACAAGGATGTCACCGACTTAAGCGGCGGCCAGCGCACCCGTATCCTGCTCGGCAAACTCCTTCTGGAAAAGCCGGACATCCTGCTTCTGGACGAGCCAACCAACTATCTGGACGAAGAGCATATCAACTGGCTGAAACGTTATCTCACCGAATATGAAAATGCATTCGTCCTGATTTCCCATGACATTCCGTTTCTGAATGAAGTGGTGAACATCATTTATCATATGGAAAATCAGGAACTGAACCGCTACGTCGGAGATTATGACAATTTCCAGAAAATCTACGAAGTGAAGAAAGCCCAGCTTGAGGCTGCCTACAAGAAGCAGCAGCAGGAAATCAGCCAACTCAAGGATTTTGTGGCACGCAATAAAGCGCGCGTCTCCACCCGCAACATGGCCATGTCCCGTCAGAAAAAGCTGGATAAGATGGATGTCATAGAGCTCGCCGCCGAGCGTCCGAAGCCGGAATTCCATTTCCGCCTCGGCCGGACACCGGGTAAATACATCTTTGAGACCAAAGATTTCGTCATCGGTTACGACGAACCCCTTTCACGGCCTCTGAACCTCACGCTGGAGCGTGGCCAGAAAATTGCGCTGACCGGTGCAAACGGAATCGGAAAGACTACGCTGATCAAGAGTATTCTCGGTCTGGTTCCTCCGCTTTCCGGTAAATGTGAGCTGGGCGAGAATCTGCTGACCGGCTATTTTGAACAGGAGGCAGACCACAACAACCGAACCACCTGCATCGATGAGATCTGGGAAGAATTCCCTTCCTACACTCAGTATGAAGTACGCTCCGCGCTCGCCAAATGCGGACTTACGACCAAACACATCGAAAGCCAGATTCGCGTCTTGAGCGGCGGGGAACAGGCAAAAGTGCGCCTGTGCAAGATCCTGAACAAAGAAACCAATGTGCTGATGCTGGACGAACCTACCAATCATCTGGATGTAGATGCCAAGGATTCACTGAAAAAGGCACTTCAGGAATACCGCGGGACCCTGCTCCTCATCTGCCATGAACCGGAATTCTACCAGGATATTGTAAATGCGGTGTGGGACTGCTCCAAATGGACGACAAAGATTGTGTAATTGTTATTCACACAAAAACAATTTCAGGGGTTGACTGATATTATGTTATCAATCACCCCCTGTTCTTATCCCCGTATCTTCTCTTTAATTCATCAAATACCTCTTCCGGCGCAAGTCCTTCTTCCTCCGGTCTTCCCACCACAACCAGCACAGTCCCGGCCTCCTTTGCAGCCTTAACTTTTTCCGGGAATCCCCCCGCTTTGCCGGACTCTTTCGTGACAAAATATTTTGCATCCACATGCCGGAGCATTGCCAGATTCATTTCCTCCGAAAACGGTCCCTGCATAGCAATCAGATGTTTCCCCTCAAACCCAAGCCGGATACTGTCCTCCACCGCTTTCCCCGTCGACAGAACCCTCGCAAAACATCGCTCTTTATAATTGGGGATGGAAGCATACTTTTCCAGTTCCTTACTTCCCGTCGCAATCAGAATATTCCCCTCCGTTTTTTCCAGATATTCCACCGCCTGCTTCACAGTACTCGTCCAAACGATCTCTCCGGTCTCTACCGTGAATGCCTCTTCACACTCCCTCCGCAGACACCTCAAATACTCCGTCCCCGTATTCTCACATGCTTTACGAATATTCCGTGTCACAAGAACCGCAAACGGATGAGTCGCATCAATCACAAGCTCAACCTTTTCTTTCCTAATAAACGCTTCAATCTGCCCCTCATCCATTCTTCCAACAAAAGTCTGTATATTATCACAATCATCCAGACACGTTTTACCATATTCCGTTGCCACACTTACGAGAGCCTGAACCTTTAATCCCCCAGCAAATTCTGCCAGTTCCCTGCCCTCCGTCGTTCCTGCAAAAATCAAAATCTTCTCCATTTTTTCTCCCTGTCGTTGGGGACGGTTCTTCCCAGTTATTTCCAATAATTCAGTTTCGGCACCACTGCTTCCATATGCGCTCGCACCTGTTCTGCAGGCCAATTCTCATTTGCCAAATGTTCTACACAAAAATCGATCAGCTGTTCTTTACTCGTATACTTGAATTCGCCATCCGAATAGCACCACTTACAGTATTCTTCATTGAAATCGCCATTCGGCTCTTTGCTGATTGTGGAATCGTCAAGCGGCATTCCACAGCATTGGCATATCAACTGTCTCGGTGCACCCAAGAGGGTATTAATTGAAACATCAAATACCCTGGATAACAGTTTTAATGTGTCAGTATTAGGTACAGTCTCACCGTTTTCCCAACGAGACACAGCCTGTCTTGTAACCATTACTTTTTGTGCAAGTTCTTCCTGCGATAGTCCGCTTTTTCTGCGGAGTTCTAAAATAATATCTTTTGTCTCCATTGTTTTTCCTCCATAAGAAAAATATAACAATTTTTTATTTTTCATGCAAGCAACCCGCTGTTGCTGCAGATAAATTGATCTGTTCTGGGAAATGGAATCTGCAATTCTTATATCATTCATCAGCGGTACCGGAACTTCATCACAAGTGTGATGATAGACAAATCCCGCATGACCATTCAGTTTAAGTTCAATGGCTCCAATCAAATATCAGTACACTAATATGACAATTTCATTTTCCGACAAACAACTGCAAATGTCATCTGTTCCAGACTCGTCTTCGGAAGGATCAATTCTCCGTCCGGGCAATAATATTTCACAGCCCTCTCACACACATTATCTACACCGGTAATACGACTCACGAATTCAGAACTTGTGCTTACCGATTTTACTGTCTTTAGCTCCTCCGCTGAAAATGTGTAAAATGGTATCTTCCATTCATCGGTCATTTCCAGAATGCCAGTTTCTTCTTTCTTCAGGTCAATACTCACAACGGCTTCTACCTGCTCCCGTTTCAGCCTCAGATCCTGCAAAATCTTATCCATACCTTCCTTCAGTTGCTCTGCAGGCACACCTTTCCGGCACCCTATTCCGATGATTACATTCTTCGGATAAAGGAACAGCGTATTCTCATTTTTCTCATCACAAGAATCATAAAACTGTCTGACAGCGATCCGGAAATTTGCGGCTCTCTTATCTTTCCGATCCTCTGTCTCCATCTTTTCACCACTTGAAAGCGACAATTCCTCCGGTACATCTCCTTCTATAGGAAAATCACATTCAAATTCAATTTTCTCCCCTCGAAGCACGGACGCTGAGATCTGCTTTGCCTTCTCCCGGTCCGAGATCAAAAGATGGTTCTTTACCGCAAATACATCGACTGCGAATTTCTTCTGCACATCCGTCGCTGTTGTGATCACAGGTATTGCTCCTGTCACTTCTGCAATATCATGTGCGATTTGTACCGCTCCTCCCACATGTCCTGAAAGCAATGGTATGATATATGTCCCTTTCTCATCCATCACAAGTACCGGAGAATCTGTAAATTTATCCTTCACCCACGGTGCAATCATCCGCACAGCAATGCCCGCCGCGCCGATAAATAAAAACGCAGCATTCCCCCAGTTTTCTCCAATCCATTCCGATATATCCTTATCTAATGTCTTCAAATCTGCACACTTGGCATATTTTGATGGTGCATAACCCTCACAAAAATATCCCATTTGCGACATTTGCAGACAGAGCTGCCTGTTCAGATGGCTCCCTTTTTCTGTAAAACTCAACACCAACAGTCTCATCAGAACTTCTCCATCTGTTCCACATTCAGTACAAACACCGTACTTCCTCCTACCTGGATATTGATTGGTACTGTCGGCGCTGCACCCAGACTTCCCTGTCCGGAAACCAATGCCGGATTCGCATAAGTAATCGTCTTACGTTCTCCGGAGTTCGCGCGGATTATTTCCAGAACTTCCGGAACCTTTTCATCCTCTACAACGGTCATGATCGTCGTATTTTTACCTTTCAGAAATCCGCCCGAAGTTGCCAGCTTCGTCACAAAATATCCTGCTGTATTCAGCTCATCTATCGTCTGTAACTCATCATTTTTCTGTAAAATTGCCATAATCATCTTCATAGACTCATACCCCCTGACGGTTTTGTTGGATATCGGAGTATAAATGGTACTCCATAGTAATATCTAGTATATTACCACAAAAAAAGAGACTTGTCATCGTAAGCTAAACATGTTAAGATATATAAAATTATTTTTCAAAGCATTCGAAATAATTTCTATAATTATCTGGCATTTAATTGTGCTGTTGCTGCTTTCGGATTTCTGCTGCAAAAACAATCCAAATCTTTCTCATATCACCACCGCCTCCCGGGAATTCTGAATCAGGTACATCAGAATATCTTCGAGCTTCAAATCTTCCTGACTTTGCCCACGTAATTCTTCAAATATTTTTTTCAGCTTTTGTTAAGTGTTCTGCTACGATCTTGTTCTCATACTTTTTTTCCATACCTATTCCTCTTTTCCGAAAATATTTTCCACAACTGTCTGTTCCTTTTTCCATAGCCACAGACTTCCAAGTCCGGCATAAATTCCTCCCAGCAGAAGGATTCTCCATATAAGGTATCTATTATCTATAAAGCTTTTCTGATGTATCACCACATTCCTGAACAGCTCCACAGCCGGTGTTAGTGGAAAAATCTGTGCAAATCTCTGCATCCATTCCGGCAGGTACTGGATCGGAAATGCAATTCCGTGATCAGTGCTCTTCCGACATTCCTAAGTGTCGATACCGCCAGAACATTTATTGCCGATCCAAGAACCACATAGGTCATGTAATCCGCTCCTCCTGTATACTGATAATACTGAGCGTTCAAATTCCCTTTCAGGAAATAATGGTAAATAAAAAACGGAAATACGATCTGAGTCACGCCGGTTATGATCCTTGAAACAATAAAAGACCATGGCATAGCCCGCCGGATTCCAATTCGGTTTTTTTGATATGTTGATACAACTACCTGAAACATTTTTCTTCCCTCTTTTCTTACTGCATCAGTTCATAAAAACGATAGGGAATAAAATCAATCACATCTCTGCAGACATAATACTCTACATAGTTACCGCACCGCTTTTTCTCCAGAAGCCCCGCTTCCCAGAGTATCTTAAGATGTTTTGAAACTGCCGCCTCCGTCACTTCGACCTTTCCTGCCAAAGCCTTCGTTGTCCGTGTTCCATTTAGTATTTCACGTATAATTTTCAGTCGTGTCTCATCTCCCAATGCACGGAACACATTCAGAAAATCCTGCGGAATTCCTTCGTCTTTGTGTTCAACCAGGTTCCCATGCTCTTTTTCAATCCGCTGATACCACCGCCGACGCTCCAGGTGGTGTTCCGGAACAGCCAAAACATGCATCGACATGAACATTTCCCAGGAAGGCATATATACAAAGCTGACCTTTACCCCTTCCGTATTAAATTCATTCAATACCACTTTTCCTCATCTCCTGCCATTGTTGGTGTACACCTGATTAATTAACTTTTCGGTTAATCAAAACAATAATCCTTCGAAGTGGGGCTATTATAGAGAGATTTGGCTGAGTTGTCAAGAAATAATTGCAGAATCAAAAACAATATACGATTCATAATTTTCCAAAGAAAAAACGGATGAACGTTTTCCCGCTCATCCGTTTCAAAGAAATCAAATCTTACATTTTACTCCACAGAGATCACCTGATAGTCCTGATCTTCCACCGTCTTTCTCAGTACGTCATCAGAAATCTCTGCATTCAGCTTCACCACTGCCGTCCCTGCCTCATGGCTGACTTCTGCCACATCTACTTCCGGAAGTTTCTCCAGACATTTTTTCACTCTCGCCTCACAGTGTCCGCACATCATGCCTTCGATTTTCATTGTTTTTTCCATTGATTTTTCCTCCACTTTTTTCGTTTTTTTCTTTTTGATTTTCTTATCTTTTCCCGCATCATACATACGGAATAAGTTCAGCCGCAATGCATTTGTCACGACGCAGAAGCTGGAAAGGCTCATCGCCGCAGCGCCGAACATCGGATTCAGTTTCAGGCCAAAGACCGGAATCCATACACCCGCCGCAAGCGGAATCCCGACTGTATTATAAAAGAATGCCCAGAACAGATTTTCATGGATATTTTTCAGAGTCGCACGGCTTAACCGGATCGCTGCCGGTACATCGGTAAGACGGCTCTTCATCAGGACCACATCCGCCGCATCGATGGCAATATCCGTACCTGCCCCGATGGCAATTCCCATGTCTGCGCGGGTCAGTGCCGGTGCGTCGTTGATTCCGTCACCGACCATGGCAACTTTCCCCTGCTTCTTAAGTCTGCGGATCACAGCTTCTTTTCCTTCCGGACGTACTCCCGCAATCACTTCATCCACACCGGCCTGCCTTCCGATCGCATTCGCCGTGCGCTCGTTGTCTCCGGTCAGCATAACCACATGAATTCCCATATTCTGAAGTTCTTTAACTGCCTGGCGGCTCTCTTCTTTCATCACATCTGCCACAGCAATGATACCGGCAAGCTTTTTATCACTTGCAAAGAACAGTGGAGTCTTTCCTTCCTCTGCGAGGGTCTCAGACCGCTTTTTCATTTCTTCGGAAATTACCGCCCTGCTCCGGATAAATTCATAATTTCCGCCATTCAACCTGTTTTCTCCACATAATGCGGTAAGTCCATTCCCCGGAAGTGCCTGAAATTCTTGAACCGGTTCCGCTTCAATTTCCTTCTGGGAAGCATATGCGATGATCGCCTTCGCAAGCGGGTGCTCACTTGGTTTCTCCAGTGCATATGCCAGCCGGAGAAGCTCCTCCTCTGTAATACCCTCTGTCGGTACAATGTCCGTTACCCTCGGGTCTCCATTCGTGATCGTGCCGGTCTTATCCAGTGCGACAATCTCCATTTTCCCGGTCTCCTCCAGAGACACAGCGGTCTTAAACATGATTCCGTGTTTCGCTCCCATACCGTTTCCGACCATAATCGCAACCGGAGTCGCAAGTCCCAAAGCACACGGACAACTGATTACCAGGACTGATATCCCCCTTGCAAGAGCAAATCCGATGCTTTCTCCTGCAAGCAGCCAGACAATGATCGTAATCACTGCAATGGTGATGACCACCGGTACAAACACACCGGAGACCTTATCTGCCACCTTAGCGATCGGCGCTTTCGTCGCCGCCGCATCACTGACCATCTGAATGATCTGCGAAAGCGTCGTATCCTCTCCTACCCTCGTGGCCTCACATTTCATAAAACCGGACTGGTTCAAAGTAGCCGCCGACACCATATCCCCGGCCGCCTTATCAACCGGAATACTCTCTCCTGTGAGCGCTGCCTCATTGACTGCACTCATTCCTTCCAATACGATACCGTCAACCGGTATATTCTCACCCGGCCGGACCACGAAAATGTCCCCTTTTTTGACCTGTTCGATGGAAACCTCTGTTTCTTTTCCGTTTCGTTCCACAACAGCCGTCTTAGGTGCCAGCTTCATCAGGCTTTTCAGTGCATCCGTCGTCTTCCCTTTCGAACGGGCCTCCAGCATTTTACCGACCGTGATCAACGTTAAGATCATCGCCGCCGATTCGAAATAAAATTCATCCATATAGTACATGACTGCTTCCATGTCACCTCTGACAAGCGCATCCGTCATCGCAAACAGCGCATATGTGCTGTAGATAAATGACGCCGCCGAACCAAGTGCGACCAGCGTATCCATATTAGGTGCTTTATGCCAGAGGCTTTTAAATCCACTGACAAAGAACTTTTGATTGATCACCATAATGCTGATCGTAAGCAGCATCTGAAAAAGCCCCATTGCAACATGGTTTCCCTCGAAAAACGGGGAAAGCGGCCAGTTCCACATCATGTGCCCCATAGAAAAATACATAAGTACAATGAGA